>NZ_SMKQ01000133.1 GCF_004348995.1 Nonomuraea terrae | reverse complement strand
TCACGCCGAACGACTCCCCGGACTGCTCGACGGCTTCCTGCACCATCCGCACTGCCCGTTCCTTCAGCTCCGGTGGATAACGACGCTGGGCGGGGTGCGGGGAAGTGGATCGACCTGACATGGACTCCATCCTTTCCAACCGATGAAGTCTCCATCAATCCCGGCGCAGTTCACACACAGGTCGATGGTGCCCCCGGTTCTCGGCGAGCACGCGTGGTCCAGAACTCCTCGAGGTCCCGCGACCATGCGACCCGACCGCTGCGGAACAGAGTCGCGTCCCTTCCGGCACGTGTTCGACGAAGTCCTGTTCGGCGTCGTCGTCGAAAGCCTCGGAGGCGAGGAGCACGCCGAGTTCTACCCGAACGGCATCGGCTTCGACGACACCTGACGCCGCGCGGAACCACGGACCATCGAGGCGGACGAGGGATCTTGTCGTAGGCGATCGGTAGCATCCCGCCCATGTTGCGGGTCGGAGATGTAGCGGCCATGCCCCTTCCGCTGGGCGGCTACGGCGCATGCCAGGTGAGCGGGGTCAGCGGAGATTGTGCGACGGTATGCGCGCTCGACTGGCACTCCGACGAGCTGCCCACACTCGACGACCTCGCCTCCGCCGCACCGTTGATCCTTGACCATCACGGCTGGTCAGGACGACCGGACGCCCTCATGGTCGACAGCTCCGATCCACCGCCGCCCGACTTCGTCTGGCTCGGACAACAACCGGTCCACCCTGACACGCCACCCGAGACGAACACCCTCGGCGCCTGGGAGAGCATCCCGCGAAGCGTCGCCTTCCAGCGGCGCTGGGATCTCCATGTGCCCGCCGCGGCCAAGGCGGCCTACCGCGACGCCACCCACGGCCCGGTCATGGTGGATCTCGGCGACGTGCCGCGGACGATGTACGCCACCGCGTCGTCGCTCACCCTCCCGGCTCATCTCGCAGACGTCCGCTGGCCGGCCTTGGACGCGCTGCCCCAGCTGACCACCGTGAGATGCTCAGGTCCGGATCGCGGCCTCGCCGAGGCTCTCACCGCTCGCCCGATCATCCAAAGCCTTGTCTGGGACGATCCGCCGCACACGGTCGATCTGAGCACGACACACCTGACCACATTGACGATCTCAGGCACCGGGCCACGGCTGTTGCGCCTGCCGCCCGAACTCATCGACCTCCACGTGGAGGGGGAACCACCCGCAGCAGTCGAGGCGGCCGGGGAGGGGCGGTGGATCCATCTGAGCATCGCCGCATTCCCCGGGGTCGCCCCGAACGGTCTCCATGGAGTCCGCCGTCTCGACCTCCGCGGATCCGGTGACCTGTCCCTGACCGCTCTCGCAGCCCTGACGGACCTGGAGTGGCTGCACATCCGCTGGAACCACCCGCACGGCGGTCTCCTCGACGGCTCCCGTCTGAGCGGCTTCTCCCGGCTGCATACCTTACGACTCGCCGACGCCTACGGCGTCGATGCGTCGTCTCTGTCCCATCCGCCCACCTCCGTACGCCGTCTGGACGTCAACGGCATCCGGCGCAGCCAGTCCGAGCTCCTCATGGCGCGCCACCGAGGCACGCCTGTGCGGGTGACCGTGTGGGGCGCCAAATCCGACGCCTGGCTCGCGTCCAACATCGACAACCCGCTGCGCGACTGGGTCGATGACGACGAACAAGCCGGCGCCGCAGCATGCGAGGCCTATGCCTCCGCCCTCCGCGCCATCGACCACCTGCCCGCCGGCGACCCCGCCACGGCCACCAGGGCGCAGCCGATCCTGCGGCATCTGATCGAGCAGCTCAACACGATCGAAGAACGTTCCGAGATCATCGACACCCTCCGAAGGGAAGAGGCCGCGGACGCCTTCTTCGATCTGGCGCAACGTGCCGGCGTCACGGATTCCGAGGCAGCCGACTGGTTCGACGAGTGGCGCGACTTCTGAGCTGTGCGTCTCTCCGGCCGTAGACATCCGGCCGTAGCTGGTGTGATCAGGACCATGCCCCCTCACTGCGGCACACAACCTGGCTCACGATGAGTGACGTACGCTCCGACTGACCTCCCGAGAGCCCAGCACGTCACGCACGAGTCTTACGCCTCCAAGGCTCGCATCCAGGAGGTTGGGCCACCTGCCCTCCTGGACATAAGCCAGATGTTATAATTCCTGTATGGCGTGGGAGATAGTGCTGGTGGAGCCTGTCGAATCATGGTTCCTCAAGTCTGCGAGAGCGACCCAGAATCCGCCACTCTGATCGAGAGAGCCATCGACCGGCTTGCGGAGATCGGCCCAGCTCTCGGACGTCCGTTGGTGGACACCCTCGTAGACGGCGACATGAGCAACCTCAAGGAGCTTCGCCCAGGCTCGCGGAAGCGAACCGAGATTAGAATCGTGTTCGTCTTCGATCCGGACAGGGAAGCCATCTTCCTTGTAGCCGGCGACAAGGCCGGCAGATGGTCGCGCTGGTACGAGGAGGCGATCCCATTGGCCAAAGCACGCTACGCCGAGTACCGCGCTGCGAAGTCGGCTGAGACGAAGAGGGAGGACAAGCGATGAGCCCAGGACGCAACTGGCGTGAGGTCAAGGCGGAAGCGCACCGGTTGTACCCCGAACTGGCCGACCCGCAGCGGCAGGCTGTCGCCGATGCGCAACTGGATGCCTACGTCGCCGGCCACCACCTGAAGGAGCTGCGCAAGTCTGTCGGCAAGACGCAATCCGAGGTGGCGGCTGCGCTTGGGATCTCACAAGCACGCGTCTCTCAGATCGAAAACGGTGATCTGGACTCGATGGAACTCGAGACCATCCGCGCTTACGCAGTTGCTCTCGGTGGCCACGTCGATGTGACGATCAGCGTCGGACCTCACTCGGTACGGGTCGCTTGACCATGAAGCCGACCGTCGATCGGCATGCGACATCCCTCGGCCTCTGGCGTTGTAGGTGATCCGTCCTGTGGTTCGAATAGCCCAGAGCCCGACACTCTGCTCGGTCCTGACCGCACACGTACCCAGGTCGGCCAACTCTGCTGGACTCGGCACGGACGAACACCAGGGGAGGCTGCTCAGAGGCCTCCAAGAACGCTGCGTCAGCAAGAGTGTGCAGTAGTCCTGATGAACGAAGAAGTTCAAGATCACGGAATAGGGACGGAACAGGCGGACACCGAGGGCCAGCCAGCCTTTCAGCGGACCCGGCCTACCATGCCAGGAGAGCCGGGTTTCCGCACGTCAACGCCTACTTCAACAGCTGGCGGGCGATGACCATGCGCTGGATCTGGTTGGTGCCCTCGTAGATCTGGGTGATCTTGGCGTCGCGCATCATGCGTTCCACCGGGAAGTCCTTCGTGTAGCCGTAGCCGCCGAGCAGCTGGACCGCGTCCGTGGTGATCTGCATGGCGGCGTCCGAGGCGGCGCACTTGGCGGCGCTCGACAGGTACGTCAGGTCGGCCTGCCGTTCGCCGTTCATGGCGCGTTCGGACTTGGCCGCCGCGTGGTACGTGAGCTGCCGGGCCCCCTCCAGTTTCATCGCCATGTCGGCGATCATGAACTGCACGCCCTGGAAGTCCGCCACCGGCCGGCCGAACTGCTTGCGTTCCTTGACGTAGCCGATCGCGTAGTCAAGCGCCCCCTGCGCGATGCCGAGCGCCTGGGCGGCGATCGTGATGCGGGTGTGGTCGAGCGTGGCCAGGGCGGTCTTGAAGCCGGTGCCGGGCGCGCCGATCATGCGCGAGGCCGGGATGCGGACGTTGTCGAAGATGACCTGCCGCGTGGGCGAGCCCTTGATGCCGAGCTTCTTCTCCTTCGGCCCGAACGAGACCCCCTCGTCCGACTTCTCCACCACGAAGGCGGAGATGCCGCGCGCCCCGGCGGACGGGTCGGTGACGGCCATCACCGTGTAGAACTCCGACACCCCGGCGTTGGTGATCCACATCTTGGTGCCGTTGAGCACGTACGCGTCGCCGTCGGCCACCGCTCGCGTCTTCATGGCCGCCGCGTCGGAGCCGGCCTCCGGCTCCGAGAGCGCGTACGAGAACATCGCCTCGCCCCTCGCGACCGGCTTCAGGTAGCGGAACTTGAGCTCCTCCGAGGCCGACAGAAGCAGCGGCACCGTGCCGAGCTTGTTGACGGCGGGGATCAGGGAGGAGGACGCGCAGGCGCGGGCCACCTCCTCGATGACGATCACGGTCGCCAGCGCGTCGGCCCCGGCGCCGCCGTACTGCTCAGGGACGTGAACGGCGTGCAGGTCGGCCGCAACGAGGGCCTTGTAGACGTCCCACGAGAACTCCTCGGTCTCGTCGATCTCGGCGGCGTGCGGTGCGATCTTCTCGTCAGCCAGGGCGCGAACGGTCTCCCTGAGCATGTCGTGCTCTTCGGCGGGCGCGTACAGAGGGAAGCTCATGCGTCAAATACTAGGACGTCCGAGCATCTTGTTACCAGCGGGTACGGTTTGCGAAGAATTGCACGTGGCACGTAGCAGGTAGCGGAGGCCCGGTAACATGCCTCCGCGATCGAAAGGAGCTCACACGTGCCATATCGCCTCACGGTGATCGGGACCGGATATCTGGGCATCACTCATGCGGCGTGCATGGCTGACCTGGGGTTCGAAGTCCTGGGCCTCGACGTGGACCCTGACAAGATCGCCCGCCTCAACGCCGGTGAGCTTCCCATCCACGAGCCCGGCCTCGAGCCGGTGCTCCAGCGCGGCCTCGCGTCCGGCCGCCTGCGCTTCACCACCTCCTACGAGGAGGTCGCCGCCTTCGGCGACGTGCACTTCGTCTGCGTGGGCACCCCGCAGAAACGCGGCGAGTACGCCGCCGACGTGACGTACATGGACAACGCCATCGAAAGCCTCGCCCCGCTCCTCGACCGCGAGTGCCTGGTGGTGGGCAAGTCGACCGTGCCCGTCGGCACCGCCGAGCGGCTGGCCGACAAGCTGGCCCGGCTCTCACCGGCCGGCGCGGAGGCCGAGCTGGCCTGGAATCCCGAGTTTCTGCGCGAGGGCTTCGCCGTCCACGACACGCTCAACCCCGACCGCATCGTGCTCGGCGTCCGCACCGAGCGGGCCGAGAAGGTGCTGCGCGAGGTGTACGAGCCGCTCGGCGACGTGCCGATCGTGGTGAGCGACTATGCGACGGCCGAGCTGGTCAAGACGGCCGCGAACGCGTTCCTGGCCACGAAGATCTCGTTCATCAACGCGATGGCCGAGGTCTGCGAGGCCGCGCACGCCGACGTCGAGCTGCTGTCCAAGGCCCTGTCGTACGACGACCGCATCGGCGGGCGCTACCTGAGCGCCGGGCTGGGGTTCGGCGGCGGCTGCCTGCCGAAGGACATCCGGGCGTTCATGGCGCGGGCCGGTGAGCTGGGGGCCGACCAGGCGCTGACGTTCCTGCGCGAGGTGGACGCCATCAACATGCGCCGCCGGGCCCGCATGGTCGACCTGGCCAGGGAGCTGGCCGGCGGCTCGTTCCACGGGTGCACGCTGGGCGTGCTGGGGGCGGCGTTCAAGCCCAACTCCGACGACATCCGCGACTCCCCCGCTCTCGCCGTCGCCGTCGCCATCGGCCACCAGGGCGGCAAGGTCACCATCTACGACCCCATCGCGCTCGACAACGCCCGCAAGGCCCACCCGGAGCTCAACTACGGCGAGTCGGCCGTCGAGGCGGTCCGCGGGGCCCACGTGGTCCTGCTGCTGACGGAGTGGCAGGAGTTCGTGGAGCTCGATCCGGAGCAGCTCGGCGGGGTGGTCGCCGCCCGGCGCATCGTCGACGGCCGCAACGCCCTCGACGCCGAGACCTGGCGCTCGGCCGGCTGGCACTACCGCGCCCTCGGCCGCCCCTGACCGCAGGTCACCATGACTTTCGTCATGGCCGTCTCTATCTCCGGCTCGATGCGCGCGACACCCGCGCGTTCATAGCGTTCCTGGCGTGAGAACTCTCTGGTCCGTCGTCCTGACCGTCGCCGTCATGTTCGCCCAGATCTTCATCGGCGCGGCCCCCGCGTATTTGCTCCTCGACCAGACGAACCCGCTACAGGGACCTCTCGGCGCGCTCGGTGTCACGCTCACCGCGCTCCTGCTCGTCCACCTCGTTCGCCGCTTCCTCGACCGGCGGCCGTGGCCGGCACTGGGCTGGCGCAACCCCTCACACGTCGTGCTCGGCGTGATCGCGGGCGTCGTGCCCGTGCTCGCCGCGCACGGGATTTCCCTCGCCGTCGGAGCGTCCGTCTGGGCGCCGATCGATCTCTCCGTCTATGCCTGGCTGCCGCTGGTGGCCGTCACCGTCCTGCTCAATCAGGCCTTCCCGGAGGAGCTGCTCTGGCGCGGCCACCTCTTCGACACCCTGTCGGTACGGCTGCCGCCACGAGCGGTCGTGCTCATCGTCTCCGCGGGATTCGGCGCCCTGCACATCGTCTCCCAGAGCCAGGCGACCACCCTCGTGGAACGGCTGCTCTACGTGGTCATGGCCGTGGCGCTCGGCTTCGCGTGCACCGCGGCGCGGGTACGCGGCGGCGGGCTCTGGATGGCGGTCGGCGTGCACTGGGGGTTCCATCTGGGCATGCGCGTGCTGCCTCTCCAGCACGTGCGCTTCGGCGTCACGCTCGTGCTGCTGACCATCACGCTCACGCTGGCAGGAGCCGTGCTGCTGAGGCGATCAAGCAGTACGTGGCATTCACCAGGCAGGGCTTCGTCCGCCGCCTGAGGGCGTATCGCCGCGGCCCGCGCTCTGCGTCAGAGCTCGGCGGCCTCGGCGCGCAGGCGTTCGCCCTTGGCGTGCGCCTGCTCCTTCAGCCGCTCCTGGAACTCCTCCATGCGCGCCCGCAGGCCGGCGTCGGAGGCCGCCAGGATGCGTACGGCCAGCAGCCCCGCGTTGCGGGCGCCGCCCACCGCGACCGTGGCGACCGGCACCCCGGCCGGCATCTGGACGATCGACAGCAGGGAGTCCATTCCGTCGAGGTATTTCAGCGGCACCGGCACCCCGATCACCGGCAGCGGCGTGACCGAGGCCAGCATGCCGGGCAGGTGGGCGGCCCCGCCGGCGCCCGCGATGATCACCTGGATGCCGCGGGAGGCCGCCTGCCGCCCGTAGTCGATCATCTCGACGGGCATGCGGTGCGCCGACATCACGTCGGCCTCGAACGGCACGCCGAACTCGGCGACCGCCTCGGCGGCCTGCTTCATCACCGGCCAGTCGGAGTCGCTGCCCATGACGATGCCGATGCTCACGTGTACTCCCCGGTGGTGAGGTAGACGACGGCGTGGCGGGCGCGGGCGCGCACCTCGTCGAGGTTGGAGCCGAGCGCCGTCACGTGGCCGATCTTGCGGCCGGGACGCACCTGCTTGCCGTAGAAGTGCAGCTTGATGCCGGGGTCATGGGCGAGCACGTGTTCGTAGCGCTTGAACAGGTCGGGCTCGTCGCCGCCGAGCAGGTTGGCCATGACGACGACCTGGGCCGTCATCTTGGGTGAGCCGAGCGGCAGGTCGAGCACGGCCCGAAGGTGCTGCTCGAACTGCGAGGTCGTGGCGCCCTCGATCGTCCAGTGGCCGCTGTTGTGGGGACGCATGGCCAGCTCGTTGACCACCAGCCCGCGGGCCGTCTTGAACATCTCGACGGCGAGCAGCCCGGTCACCCCGAGCTCCTCGGCGATCCTCAGGCCGATGCGCTGGGCCTGGGCGGCCTCCTCGGGGTCGAGGTCGGGCGCGGGCGCGAGCACCTCGACGCAGATGCCGTTCTCCTGCACGGTCTCGACGACCGGGTAGCTCACGCCCTGGCCGTGCGGCGAGCGGGCCACCAGCACCGCGAGCTCCCGCTCGAACGGCACGAACGCCTCCGCCATGAGCTCGGCCCCGGACGCGAACGCCTCCGCGACCTCCTCCGGCGTGCGGCACACCCACACACCGCGCCCGTCGTAACCGCCGCGCACCGCCTTGAGCACCACCGGCCAGCCGTGCTCGCCGGCGAACCGGGCGACGTCGTCGGCCGACGACACCCGCGCCCAGGCCGGGCAGGGCACGTCGATCGCGGACAGCCGCTCGCGCATGACCGCCTTGTCCTGGGCGTGTACGAGCGCGTCGGCGCCCGGGCGCACGATGTGGCCGCTCGCCGCGAGCGCCCTGATGTGCTCGGTCGGCACGTGCTCGTGGTCGAACGTGACCACGTCGCATCCCTTGGCGAAATCACGGAGGTCGTCGAGGTCGCGGTAGTCTCCGACGCGCGTGTCGACGATCACCCGCGCGGCGCTCTCGTCACGGTTGCCGGCCAGCACCCGCAGCTCGACGCCGAGCGCGATGGCGGGGGGCTGTGACATCCGGGCCAGCTGGCCCGCGCCGACGATGCCGACGACCGGTCCGATCGGGCTGTATGCACTCACGCCAGGTGAGCTTACCCGGCGGCGGCGGGTCGCTCCGCCGCACCTCCGCTGCTCGTGCGGCTGGGCTGGACGGCCGTTCCGGGTCGCCCTGTGTCAAGGCACGGCCGTCCAGCGTCCCGCAGCGTAATGCCCGTCTAAGGCGGATGTCGGGCATAGGACGATATTTCTACAGACGTTCTTTGCGGGCTATGTCCACCCGTCTGACACCTCGTCCGTGCCGTGCCCGGTACGCTGAGGTGGTCCGGCTCGACGATGGAAGGGACCGAGCAGAGACGTGAAATTCGTCAGACGCCTCTACCAGCGGTTCTCGTCCCTCGTGCACGAGTTGGCCAAGTTCGGCAGCATCGGGGCCATCGCGTTCCTGATCGATCTGGGGCTGCTCAACCTCTGCAACGTCGTGCTCGACCAGGGCCCGCTGACCTCCAAGGTCGCGGCCACGTCCGTCTCCACGACCTTCGCCTACTTCGGCAACCGCTTCTGGACGTTCCGCCACCGCGAGCAGAGCGGCCTCGGGCGCGAATACTTCCTGTTCTTCTTGCTGAACGGCATCGCGCTGCTGTTCGGCATGCTGACGATCGGCTTCACCACCTACACGCTCGGCCTGCACGACCCGCTCAGCGTCAACATCGCCAACATCATCGGCGTCGGCCTCGGCACCCTCTTCCGCTACTGGTCGTACCGGAAGTGGGTGTTCCTGGAGGCCACCGAGCCGATCCCGATGGAGCTGCCCGAGGCCGGCATCAGGCAGGACCGCTGACGACACGGTTGCGGCCGTCGTCCTCCGCCGGGCGCAGGAAGACGGCGAACGTCGCCGGGCGGCGGCGGACGAGCTCCAGCCGGCCCCCGTCGGCGGCGGCCAGCGCGCGGGCGAGCGTCAGGCCGAGACCCGTGCCCCCGGCTCCACTGACGTTCCGCTCGAAGATCTTGGGGGCGATCTCGTCGGCGATGCCCGGGCCCTCGTCGGAGACCTCGACGACCACGTAGTTGTCGCCGCAGCTGGTGGTCACGGTGACGGCCCCGCCGCCGTGACGCAGGGAGTTCTCCAGCAGAGAGGCGATCACCTGGCCGAAACCCCCGGTGGTGGCCATCGCCTTCAGCCCGCGGGCGCCGTCGAGTTGCAGCGTGCGATCGGCCTCGCGGAAGACCGGCTCCCACTCGGTGATCTGCTGGATCAGCACCTCGTCGACCGCGACCGGCTCGGCCTGGGCGTGCCGCTGACGGCGCGCGGCGGCCAGCAGCTCGTCGATCACGGCGGTGAGCCGCTCGGCCTGGACGATCGCCGCCTCGCCCTCCTCGCGCACGACGTCCGGCTGGTCGGCGGAGGCCACGATCTCCTCCAGCCGCATGGTGAGGCCGGTCAGCGGAGTGCGCAGCTGGTGGGAGGCGTCGGTGGCGAACTCGCGCTCGCGGGTGAGCAGGTCGGAAATACGGGTGGCGCTGCGGTCGAGGACCTGGGCCACACGGTCGAGCTCGGGGATGCCGTAGCGGTGTTTACTGGGCCGCGCGTCGCCGGAGCCCAGCCGGTCGGCGATTTTCGCCAAGTCCTGCAAGGGCAGGGTCAACCGGCGTGACTGAACGACGGCGAGGCTCACCGCCACCGCCATGGCCGCCACGGCCAGGGCGACGATGAGAAGCAGGCGAGCGCGTACATCCTGCTCAACCTGGTCACGGTCGCGACTTATCCGAACATAGACGCCCGTGTTGGTCTGGGCGTCCTCCGTCATCAGGTGACCGGACGGCGGGGGGGCGCCGACGACGGTCAACCTGGGGGGAGCTCCGCGTTCCCAGATCTGTATGAACCGTTTCGGATATTTCTGCTCCAGTTGCTGGGGGTCTAGCGGCGTCTCCTGGATGCGGGCATATTCCACCTCTCCCACGAGACGCTTGGCCTCCGCCCCGAGCTCTTGAGCCGCCTCGTCGACGATCAGACGACTGACGACGACGCCCAGGGGGACCCCCAGCAGCAGGACCGCGATTACCGCGACGACCAGGGTGGAGGAGAGCAGTCGGCGGCGCATCTCCTACTCGCGCTCGAACCGGAAGCCGACTCCCCTGACGGTGGTGATGTATCGCGGTTTCGCGGCGTCGTCGCCCAGCTTGCGGCGCAGCCAGGAGATGTGCATGTCGAGCGTCTTGGTCGAGCCCCACCAGTTCGTGTCCCACACCTCGCGCATGATCTGCTCGCGGGTGACGACCTTGCCGGCGTCGCGGACCAGGACCCTCAACAGGTCGAACTCCTTCGTGGTCAAGTGCAGCTCCTTGTCGCCCATCCAGGCACGCCGGGAGTCGGCGTCGATCCGCACTCCCTGGACGACCGGCGTCTCGGAGGTGCCGCGGCGCAGCAGCGCACGGACCCTCGCGAGTAGCTCGGCCAGCCTGAACGGCTTCGTCACGTAGTCATCGGCTCCGGCATCGAGGCCGACGACGGTGTCCACCTCGTCGACGCGCGCCGTGAGAATCAGGACCGGAGTTCCGTGCCCTTCGGCGCGGATCCGGCGAGCGACCTCCAGCCCATCCATCTCTGGTAGGCCTAGGTCAAGAACGATGAGGTCTATTCCGCCCGACAGTGCCCTCTCCAGGGCCTGCGGGCCGT
Organism: Nonomuraea terrae; assembly: GCF_004348995.1. GTDB lineage: Bacteria > Actinomycetota > Actinomycetes > Streptosporangiales > Streptosporangiaceae > Nonomuraea > Nonomuraea terrae. The sequence continues at coordinate 14,371 of NZ_SMKQ01000133.1, read as the reverse complement.
CCGGGCTCACCTCAACCTGATAGCCCTCACGGCGCAGCGCACGCGCGAGTGGCTCGGAGATCGAGGTGTCATCCTCGGCGAGAAGTACGCAGGTCATGAACCGATCGTAGGACCTTAGGCGATCGTTTCCCGGGCACAGCGCGCGGTTTGACTTGTCGTTGACCTATCCATTGACCAGGGCAAACACGACTAAAAGACGCTTCGTCGTGATTAAAGTACCGCGCTTTCGCACCCGAAAGTCATCGGGTGATCATGCCCAAGCGCCAATTCCTCAATCCTCCGGCGGAATTCCGGCACCACGCGCACTCCATCCGGAGCCTCCACAATCCCGTACGCGTGCCGCACCTTCCCCGAAGTACCCGCGACACGCCGACGCCACTCTCGGGGCACGACCTGACGCGTCGGCGTGTCGCCGGACCGGAGGACAGAGACGGACAGACCCTTCTCGTACGGATAGGTCGGATGTTGAGGGTTGTTGCACTGATATTTCGGTGATATTTCATGGTTCTGAGCCCGTAGTGATCGGAGCACTCTCGTGAACGCACCCCCCACCATCCGCGCCATCCTCACCCTCCTGTTAGCCACGTCCCTCACGGCTGCCCTGCCGTCCACCCCCGCCTCCGCCGAAGCGGTCCTCGATACACCCGATGACCTGACCCTCTGGTACGACAAACCGGCCACCGACTGGGAGACCCAGGCGCTGCCGATCGGGAACGGCGCCCTCGGCGCCATGGTGTTCGGCGGCACGTCCACCGAGCAGATCCAGTTCAACGAGAAGACCCTGTGGACCGGCGGCCCCGGCTCGCGGCAGGGCTACGACTTCGGCAACTGGACCACGCCCCGGCCGAACGCCATCGCGGAGGTTCAGGAGCAACTCGACCGCGACGGGAAGATGTCGCCGGAGGCGGTCGCCGCCAAGCTCGGGCAGCCGAAGCGCGGCTTCGGGGCGTACCAGACGTTCGGCGACCTGTGGCTGGACATGGCGCAGGAGGGCACGCCCACCGGTTACCGGCGGGAGCTGAGCCTGCGGGAGGCCGTGGCGAGGGTCGGCTACACGGCGGACGGCGTGCGGTACTCCCGCGAGTACTTCGCCAGTTACCCGGCCGGCGCGATCGTCGGCCGGATCTCGGCTGACAAGCCGGGCAAGGTCTCCTTCACCCTGCGCACGTCCTCGCCGCGCGACGACAAGCAGGTCAGCGTCGAGGACGGCCGGCTGACGATCCGCGGGACGCTGCAGGACAACGGGATGCGGTTCGAGGCCCAGGTGCAGGTCGTCACGGAGGGCGGCACGCGTACGGACGGGGGCGACCGGGTCACGGTCACCGGGGCCGACAGCGCGATGTTCGTCCTGTCGGCCGGGACGGACTACGCCGCCGAGTACCCGGCCTACCGGGGCGAGGACCCGCACGCCGCCGTCACGGCCGCCGTGGACCGGGCGGCCGGACAGGGCTACGACGCCCTGAAACAGGCACACCAGGACGACTACCGCACGCTGTTCGACCGGGTGAAGCTGGACATCGGGCAGAAGGCGCCCGCCATCCCGACGGACCGGCTGCGGGCGAGCTACACCGGCGGCGCGTCGGCCGACGACCGGGCGCTGGAGGCGATGTTCTTCGCGTACGGGCGTTACCTGCTGATCGCCTCCTCGCGGGACAGGTCGTTGCCCGCCAACCTGCAGGGCGTGTGGAACAACTCCACCAGCCCGCCGTGGTCGGCGGACTACCACGTCAACATCAACCTGCAGATGAACTACTGGCTGGCCGACCAGACGAACCTGGCCGAGACCACGAAGCCGTACGACGACTACGTGCGGTCGATGGTGCCGGCGGGTGAGCGGACGGCGCGGGAGATGTTCGGGGCCGACGGCTGGCTGGTGCACAACGAGACGAACCCGTTCGGGTTCACCGGCGTGCACGACTGGGCCACCTCGTTCTGGTTCCCGGAGGCGGCGGCGTGGCTGACCCAGCAGATGTACGACCACTACCGCTTCGGCGGCGACGAGAAGTACCTGCGCGAGACCGCGTACCCGGTGATGAAGGGGGCGGCGGAGTTCTGGCTGGACACGCTGCACACCGACCCGCGTGACGGGAAGCTCGTCGTCTCGCCGAGCTACTCCCCCGAGCAGGGCGACTTCTCCGCCGGGGCGTCGATGTCGCAGCAGATCGTCTGGGACCTGTTCACGAACGTGGCCGAGGCCTCCGAGACGCTCGGGGTGGACGCCGAGTTCCGTACGCGGGTGCGCGAGGCCCTGAAGAAGCTCGACCCGGGCCTGCGGATCGGGTCGTGGGGGCAGCTCCAGGAGTGGAAGGAGGACTGGGACGACCCGAACAACACACACCGGCACGTGTCGCACCTGTTCGCGCTGCACCCGGGGCGGCAGATCACCGCGGACAGCCCGGAGGGCCGGGCGGCCGAGGTGTCGCTGACCGCGCGCGGCGACGGGGGCACCGGCTGGAGCAAGGCATGGAAGATCAACTTCTGGGCGCGGCTGCTCGACGGTGACCACGCGCACAAGATGCTGAGCGAGCAGCTGAAGTTCTCCACGCTGGAGAACCTGTGGGACACGCACCCGCCGTTCCAGATCGACGGAAATTTCGGAGCTTCTGCTGGTATTTCGGAAATGCTGGTGCAGAGCCAGCACCACGAGATCCACGTGCTGCCCGCCCTGCCCTCCGCCTGGCCTACCGGCTCGGTGAGCGGGCTGCGTGCCCGCGGCGACGTCACGGTGGATGTCTCCTGGCACGACGGCGCCGCCGAGAAGATCACCGTGCACCCCGGCCGCACCGGCCAGATCAAGGTACGGGCCGCCGCCGTCGCCGGACGTTACCGGGTGTACGACGAGCAGGGCCACGAGGTGGGCCCGCACCGCTCCGGCGACACGCTGAGCTGGAACGCGCGGGCCGGGAAGTCGTACACGATCGTCAACGAGGTCGCGGTCTCCGTGAAGGCGCCGGCCTCGGTGGGCGCCGGTGAGTCGTTCGAGGTCGAGGCGACGGTCACCGCCCCGGGCCGGCGCGCGGTGCCGGCCGGGACGCTGGCGCTGGAGCTGCCCGAGGGCTGGACCGGCGAGCCTGCCTCCGTACGGGTGCCCGCCGTGCCCCGCGGGGAGACGCGCTCGGCGACGTTCACGGTCACGGCCGGACCCGCCGACGGGAGTCGCAGTGCGCGGCTGACGGCGGTGCTCACGGCTGATTCGTGGCGTTCGTCCGGATCCGCCACGGTGGGCCTGTCGCCCTGCGCGACGCCGCCCGCCGACGAGGTCCTGGTCGCCTGGGACCCGACGGCCGGCTCGACGGTCGCCGACTTCTCCGGCAACGGGCGCCCGGCCTCCGTCGTGGGCGCCGCGGCGTACGACGACGGGGCACCGACGGGCAGCGGGCTGGTGCTGGACGGGTCCGCGTACCTGTCGACGGCGGCCACGACGCTCGGCTACCTGCCGGAGGCCACGTTCGCCGCCGAGGTGAAGATCGCGGGCAGCGGGTATCGGCGGCTGTTCGACTTCCAGCCCTCCGGCGACCCGGGCACGGACGGCGTGCTGATGGACGTCACGCCCGACAACCGGCTGCGGTTCATCGGCGCGGGGCAGAACGTCACGACCGACGCCACGCTGCCGACCGGTCGCTACCTCAGCCTCGTCGTCACGCTGTCCCGCACGGGCGCGGTCACCGTCTACGTGGACGGGGTGCGCGCGGGCGGCGGCACGGTCTCGTCCGACGGGATCGTCGGCTGCGCCACCCGGCCGCTCCGGTTCGCCGCCGACCAGGGCGGCGGGCAGCGCCTGACGGGCGCCGTGGACCGCATGGCCATCTGGCCGCGCGCCCTGCCGGAGTCGGACCTGCGCTCCTGGCAGGAGCTGGCCTTCTCCTGACGCGGGCCTCCGCGCGGGCGGGGGCCCGACAAGCGACGGCCCTGCGCCTCCGGGGCCGGACAAGCGACGGCCCCCGCCACGCTCGTGCGTGCGGGGGCCTTGCGGGCGGCCGGACGCGGTCAGTCGTCGTCGGACGAGGGCGGCTCGGCGTAGCGGGCAAGGTAGAGCTGTTCACCGAGGCTGCGGATCAGGCCGAGCTCGGTCTCCAGGTAGTCGATGTGCTTCTCCTCGTCCTCGAGGATCTGCTCGAAGATGCGCGCCGAGGTGATGTCGCCCTTCTCACGCATGAGCTGGATCGCCGGCCGCAACCGCTGCACCACCGCCGACTCGACGTCCAGGTCCGCCTGGAGCTGCTCCGGCACGGTCTGGCCGATGTGCAGGGTGCCGAGGCGCTGGTAGTTGGGCAGTCCCTCGAGGAACAGGATGCGCTCGGTCAGCCATTCGGCGTGGCGCATCTCCTCGATCGACTCGTCGCGCGTGTGCTCGGCGAGCTTGGTGTACCCCCAGTTCTCCTGCATCTTGGCGTGCAAGAAGTACTGGTTGATCGCGGTCAGCTCCGCGGTCAGCTGTTCGTTGAGCAACTCGATGATCTGCTTGTCGCCCTGCATGAACGGGCCCCTCGCTGCTATCCCGGCTATGCCGTCGTGAGTTCTTCAGACCTTTTCAGGATTGCACAGATCTTCCGTACACATCGGGCACAGTCCCCACCGGCACCTGTGGTGTCGCGAATCTGCTTGGCGCTGGTGGCCCCGGCGGCGATGCAGTCGTGCACTTCGTTCTCGGTCACAGCACGACAAACGCATACGTACATCCGGGGACATGCCTCTCACGCAGGGGGACAGGGGACGCCTTTAGGTTAGGCACACCTAAGCTAGCTCATGTTGGTTAGGCTTGCCTATGTTGGCTCGGTCACAGTCCCGTGTCCCCCGGTGTCAGTGCCCCCGGGTGATCCATTCCTCCAGGTGGGGCGCCTCCGCGCCGATCGAGGTCGACTCGCCGTGGCCGGTGTGCACCACCGTCTCGGGCGGCAGCGTCAGCAGCCGTTCCCTGATCGACTCGATGATCGTGTCGAACGAGCTGTAGGACCGGCCGGTGGCCCCAGGACCGCCCTTGAACAGGGTGTCGCCGCTGAACAGCGCACCGAGGTCGGGAGCGTGGACGCAGACCGCGCCCGGCGCGTGGCCGGGGGTGTGCAGGACCTGCAGCGTGATCCCGCCGACCGTCAGCTTCTCGCCGTCGGCCAGCGGCTCGTAGGCCACCTCAGCCCCGTAGACCTGCTCCCACAGCACCTGGTCGGCCGGGTGCAGCCGGATCGGCGCCCCGGTCAGCTCGGCCAGCTCGCGGGCGGCGTTGATGTGGTCGTTGTGCGCGTGGGTGCAGACGATGGCCTTCACCGTGCGCCCGCCGACCCGCGCGGCGATCGGCCCGGCGGTGTGGGCGGCGTCGACGATCACGACCTCTCGGGCGTCGCCGACCAGCCACACGTTGTTGTCGACGTCCCATGTGCCGCCGTCGAGAGAGAACGTGCCCGAGGTGATGACGCGGTCGATCACAGTGCCTCCTGCCGAGCTGCGCTCCGAAGGCTGTAACGGATGTCCTCGCTACGCTGCGGATCCATTACAGCACCACCACCGAGCGCAGCACCTCGCCGCGGTGCATCTTCGCGAACGCCTCCTCGACCTGGTCGAGGGCGATCGTCTCGCTGACGAACTTGTCGAGCGGCAGGCGATTCTGCAGGAACAGGTCGATGAGCATCGGGAAGTCGCGCGAGGGCAGGCAGTCGCCGTACCAGGAGGACTTCAGGGAGCCGCCGCGGCCGAACACCTCCAGCAGGGGCAACTCGATGTTCATCTCCGGCGTCGGCACGCCGACCAGGACGACCGTGCCGGCCAGGTCGCGGGCGTAGAACGCCTGCGTGTACGTCTCGGGCCGGCCCACCGCCTCCACGACCACGTCGGCGCCGAACCCGCCGGTCAGCTCCTTGACCGCCTCGACCGGGTCGCTCTCGCGCGAGTTGACCGTGTGGGTGGCGCCGAAGCCGCGGGCCCACTCCAGCTTGCGGTCGTCCACGTCGACCGCGATGATCTTCGCCGCGCCGGCCAGCGAGGCGCCCAGGATCGCCGCGTCGCCGACGCCACCGCAGCCGATGACCGCCACGCTGTCGCCGCGCGTCACGCCGCCGGTGTTGATGGCCGCGCCGATGCCGGCCATGACGCCGCACCCCAGCAGGCCGGCGACCTGCGCCGGAGCCTCGGCCGAGACCTTCGTGCACTGACCCGCCGCCACCAGCGTCTTCTCCAGGAACGCGCCGATGCCGAGCGCGGGCGACAGCTCGGTGCCGTCCTTGAGGGTCATCTTCTGCTTGGCGTTGTGGGTGTTGAAGCAGTACCACGGGCGGCCGCGCAGGCAGGCCCGGCACTGGCCGCAGATCGCGCGCCAGTTGAGGATCACGAAGTCGCCCGGGGACACCTCCGTGACACCGGGACCGACCGCCTCCACCACGCCCGCCGCCTCATGCCCCAGCAGGAAGGGGTAGTCGTCGCTGATGCCGCCCTCGCGGTAGTGCAGGTCGGTGTGGCAGACCCCGCAGGCCTGAACGTTCACCACCGCCTCGCCCGGACCCGGATCCGGGACGACTACCGTCTCGAGCGAAACTTCCTGACCCTTGCCTCGGGCGATGACGCCCTGCACTTCGTACGGCATGCCAGCCATCTTGTGTCAGGAGGATGATCTCCGCAAGACATAGGGCTGCACCACGCCGAGCCCTCTGGCGGGACGGCGCCGGATCTTGTGCAACGCGTAGCCCTCGCGCCCGTCGAGACCGCCGGCCAACTCGGCGTCGACCAGGATCGTGCCCGGCCGGGCGATGGCGGTCAGACGGGCGGCGAGATTGACCGTCGTGCCGAAGACGTCGCCCATCATGGGGACCACGGGCCCGTACGCCATGCCGATGCGCAGCTCGCAGGTCTCGGCCAGATCGAGCGCGATCGCCCCGGCCTGCTCCGCCGTCCGGGCGGTGAACAGCACCTCGTCGCCCAGCGTCTTGACCAGCCGGGCGCCGTGGCAGGCGACGACGTCGGAGGCCCGCGCCTCGAACCCCTCCACCAGACCGGCCAGCTCCTTCTCGTCGAGCTCGCGGGCCCGCCGGGTGAACGACACCAGGTCGGCGAACCCCACGGCCAGCGGCACGCGGGTCGGCGCCAGCTCGTCGTGCACGTCGGCCATGGCCAGCAGCCGGGTGCCGGCCGCGGCGAGCTGGGCCCGCCAGACGTGCACGAGAACGTGCTGGAAGTCGGGCAGCAGCTCCTGCGCCGTGCCGAGCAGCGCGGCCAGGTCGCCCTCCGCGCGCTCCTCCGGCAGGGTCGCGCCGACGAAGATCTCCGCCTGCCACTGGGCGAGCCGCGCGGTGGTCTGGCCGAGCGCGCGGGCCATGCGGATCACGGTCTGCTCGTCGAGGCCGCCGTCGAGCATGCGGCGCACCCGGCGCAGCGCGGCGACGTCGGCGTCGGTGAACGCCACGGCGTCGTCGGCCCGCTGCGCGAACCCCAGAGCACGCCAGATGCGGGCCGCCAGCTCCTGCGACACGCCGGCCTCGGTCGCGACCTCGGCCCGCGTGTGGCGGGGCGGAAGGCCGACCAGCAGCCGCTCGATGTCCTCAGCCGTCGGCCGACGCTGTTCGCTCACCCGTAGGAGGGTATGTCAGCGGCCGTCGAGCTCACCGTCGGTGGCGTCCTCCACCAGCCGGAACAGGTCGGTGCGGACGTCCTGGATCTTCGGGATGTCGCGCAGCACGATCTCGCCCCGGTCGCCGGCCGACTCGACCGTCAGGGTGCCGCAGCCGAGCAACCGCTCGGGGAACGACTGATCGGAGCTGACGGTGTTGACCTTGGTGATCGGGATCTCGTCGGTCGACTTGTTGAGCACGCCGGTGCTGATCGTGAAGCGGTGGGTGGTGAGCACGTACGCCGTATTCTTCCACTGCAGGTAGGGCACGAACGACCAGATCGTCAGCAGGATGAGCGCGATGACGACGACCGCGATCCTGGCGTAGGTCGCGTAGGCGAAGTCGGCCGGGATGAAATAGAGCGCCGCGGCCGAGGCCAGGGCGATGAGGACCAGCGCGAGGAACGGGCCGACGAGCCGCTTCCAGTGTGGGTGGAAGGATCGTACGCGCCGCTCTCCCTGCGTCAGATGATGGTCGGGAAGGGCCATGGGCACATGCTGCCACCATCGCTCACGCCACGGCTACGACGCCGGGGCAACCGGCAGAGCCCGGTCAGCCGGCCGGGCGGACGTGGACGACGTCGCCCGCGCTGAGCGTGTGCTGCTCGCCCGCCGCGTCGACCAGCAGGTGGCCGAAGTGGTCGATGCCGGTGGCCTGCCCGGTCAGCGTCGCCTCCCCCGGCAGCTGCACCCTGACCCGCTGCCCGACCGTGGCGCTCGACGCGAGGTAGGCCGAGCGCAGCCCGGACGCCTCCGCGTCGCCCTTCGCCTCGGTCCAGTCGTGGTAGTGGCCCTCGACCTCGCGCAGCACCGCCCTGATGAGCGGGTCGCGGTCGATGCAGGCCGCCTCCTCGATGCCGAGCGACGTGGCCGTCTGGACCGGCAGCTCGTCGGGCCTGAGCGTGACGTTCAAGCCCATGCCGATGACGACGGCGTCGTCCACCCGCTCGGCCAGCACCCCGGCCAGCTTGCGCTCGCCGATCAGCAGGTCGTTGGGCCACTTGAGGCGTACGTCGACCTCGGCCAGGCGGCGTACGGCCGAGGCGGCGGCGACGCCGTACATGAGGGTGAGCCAGCCGTGGGCGGCGACCGGCACGCCGGGCCGCAGCAGGATCGAGAACGTCAGCCCGGAGCGGGGCGGCGCCGACCAGGGGCGGCCCAGCCGGCCGCGGCCCGCCCGCTGCTCCTCCGCCACCAGCACCGTGCCCTCGGGAGCGCCGCCGCGGGCGGCGTCGGCGAGGTCGGCGTTGGTGGAGCCGGTGCTGTCGACGACCGTGACGCCGGTCCACAGCGAGCCGGGCCGCACGAGGGCGCGGTTGAGCGCCGCCTCCGACAGGGGCGGGCGGTCGAGGTCGGAGTAGCGGGACTCGGGCATCTCCCCATCTTCCCCGACGGCGGTGGGTGCCGAGGCCTCGGGGCCCCGGGTCTCCGGCATTCCTGACCAGGAGTGATGATGGAGTATGAGCACATTTCTGCACCCTGCGGGCCGGGAGACCCCCTGGCCGGAGGGTGACGAGCCGCTGGAGGACGGCCGCCGCGAACCCGGCGCGCCTGTCACGGTGGGGGCGCTGTGAAGGTGCGCCCGGGTCCGACGACCCGCATCCGGATCAGGGAGTTCTCCGGCTCCACCGCCAGGGACCGCCGCGACGACCTGGCCACGGAAGAGCCGCTGGAGATCCGCATGTCCGCCCCCGACGGCTCGCGGCGCACGGCGGCCATCACCATGCGCACGCCGGGGCACGACTTCGAGCTGGCCGCCGGCTTCCTGAGCGGGGAGGGCCTGGCGGGGCCGGGGGACATCGCCGCGATCGCGTACTGCACCGACGACGACATCCCGCCCGAGGCCCGCTACAACACGGTGACCGTCCACTTGAAGGGGCCCATCCCCGACCTGCCCGCGCTCGACCGCCACTTCCTCACCTCCAGCGCGTGCGGCGTCTGCGGCTCGGCGAGCCTGGAGTCGCTGCACGACCGCTGCCGCCCCCTCCCTCGGGGGGAGCTGGAGCTCACCGCCGAGCTGCTGTACGGGCTGCCCGGCGCGCTGCGTGACGCCCAGGGCGTGTTCGGCAAGACGGGCGGGCTGCACGCCGCCGGGCTGTTCTCGGCCTCGGGGACGCTCGTGGCGGCGCGCGAGGACGTCGGCCGGCACAACGCCGTCGACAAGCTGGTCGGCTGGGCGGCGATGAGCGACCGGCTGCCGCTGAGCGACCACGTGCTCATGGTGAGCGGCCGGACCAGCTACGAGATCATGCAGAAGGCCCTGTCGGCGGGCATTCCGGCGGTGTGCGCGGTGTCGGCGCCGTCCTCCCTGGCGGTCGACCTCGCCAGGGAGTTCGGCATGACGCTGGTGGGCTTTTTGCGCGGCGAACGCTGCAACGTCTACGCGGGCGCCGAGCGGGTGGCCGCGTGAGACCCAGCCGAGTGAGGGTCAGCCGGTGTTCTGCAGGCCGGCCGCCACGCCGTTGACCGACAGGAGCAGGAGGGTGGACAGGCGTTCGCGCTCCCGCTCCGACGGGGCGCCGGTGCGCAACGCGCGCAGCGCCCGCAGCTGCAGGTGTGACAGGGCGTCGACGTACGGGTCGCGCAGCTGGACGGCCCGCGAGAGGACCTTGCGGTTCTCCAGCAGCCGCGTGTGGCCGGTGACGCGCAGCACCAGGTCGCGGGTGCGGTCGTACTCCTCCAGCACCCGGCGGGTGAAGTCTTCCCTGCCGCCCAGCGCGAGGTAACGCTCGGCGATCGAGCGGTCGGTCTTGGCCAGCGACATCTCGGCGTTGTCGAGCAGCGCGTTGAACAGCGGCCACTCCGCGTACGCCGCCCGCAGCTCCTCCAGGGAGCCGACGGCGGCCAGGCCGGTGCCGAGGCCGTACCAGCCGGGGAGGTTGACCCGGGTCTGCGCCCAGGCGAACACCCACGGGATGGCGCGCAGGTCGTCGAGCGAGCGCGGCGCGCCCAGACCGCGGCGGGCCGGGCGCGAGCCCAGGCGCAGCGTGCCGATCTCTTCCAGCGGGCTGACCAGGCCGAACCATTCGGGGAAGCCCGGCGCCTCGGTCAGCGCGCGGTAGGCGCCTTCTGAGGCCGTGGCCACCTGCTCGGCCAGGCCGCGGAAGCGCTCGGCGGCGGCCGCCGTGCGCTCCCCCACCGTGGGCGAGGACGCCATCAGCACGGCGTTGGCCACCTGCTCCAGGTGACGGCGGGCGATGGCGATGTGGCCGTAGCGGGCGAAGATGACCTCGCCCTGCTCGGTGACCTTGAAGCGGCCCGCGACCGAGCCGGGGGCCTGCGCCAGCACCGCCCTGTTGGCCGGGCCGCCGCCGCGGCCGAGTGCGCCGCCCCGGCCGTGGAACATGCGCAGCTGCACGTCGTGCTCGGCGGCCCAGGCGGTGAGCGCCTCCTGCGCTTCGTACAGCCGCAGTGTGGCCGCCGCCGGGCCGAGCTCCTTGGCCGAGTCGGAGTAGCCGAGCATGATCTCCATGCGCCGGCCGGTGTCGTCCAGCCGCCGCTGGACCTCCGGGATGTCGAGCATGCCGGTCAGCACGCGCGGCGAGTTGGCGAGGTCCTCGCCCGACTCGAACAGCGGCACCACGTCGAGCACCGGCGCGCGGTCGCCGAGGGCGCGCCTGGCCAGCTCGTGAACCGCCGCGATGTCGTCGGCGGAGCGGGTGAAGGAGACGACGTAGCGGGAGCAGGCCCTCACGCCGTAGCGCTCCTGGATCCAGCCGATCACCCGGATCGTGGCGAGGACCTCCTCGGTGCGCTCGGACAGCTCGCCGCCGGCCCGCAGCTCCTCCAGGGCCGCGGCGTGCACCTGGGAGTGCTGGCGCACCTCCAGCTCGGCCAGGTGGAAGCCGAACGTCTCGACCTGCCAGATGAGGTGCTGCAGCTCGCCGTACGCCTGCCGCGGCGCCGAGGCGGCCAGGGACTCCTGGGCCAGCCGCAGGTCGGCCAGCAGCTCGGCCGGCGAGCGGTAGGCGAGGTCGAGGTCGCGGCGGCGGGTGGCGGCGATGCGTGTCGCCACGAACAGCAGCCACTGCCTGTGGGGCTCGCGCGGCGAGCGGGTGGCCAGCTCGGAGACCACGTCGGGGTAGGCGTCGACGGCCGTGGCCAGCGCGGAGCGCAGCCCGGACGAGCAGGGCGCCAGCGGGGCCGACGCGGTGAGCGTGCGGCCGATGCGCGAGCAGGCGGTCTCCAGGGCCGACAGCACGTGCTCCGACTGGATCTGCATGGTCTCGCGGGTGACGCGGGCGGTGACGTTGGGGTTGCCGTCGCGGTCGCCGCCGATCCAGCTGCCGTAACGGATGAACGGCCTGGCCCGCGGCGGCCGGGTGCCGGTGCGCTCGTCGAGCGCCGCGTCCAGCGAACGGTAGACCTGCGGCACCATGCGGAACAGGGTCTCGTCGAAGGCGGCCATGGCGGTGCGCACCTCGTCGAGCGGGTCGAGCTTGGTGGAGCGCAGCTGGGCCGTACGCCACAGCAGGTCGATCTCCTCCAGCATGCGGCGCTCGCTCTCGGCGCGCTCGGAGGCGCCGCGGCCGGGGGTGTTGTACTCGGTGAGCTGACCGCTGATGCGCTGGATCGCGGTGACGACGGCGCGCCGGCGCGCTTCGGTGGGGTGCGCGGTGAGCACGGGATGCAGCTCCAGGTCCTCCACCAGCTCGGTGACGCGCTCGTGGCCGAGCTCATGAACGGCCTGCGCCAGCGACTCGCGCTGCACGCGGCCCTCGGCGTCACGCTCGCGCAGCGTGCGGATCCGGTAGTGCTCCTCGGCCAGGTTGGCCAGATGGAAGTAGCAGGTGAACGCGCGGGCGACCTGCACCCCGCGCTCGATCTCCCACCCCTCCACCATTTCGGTGATCTCGTCGGCCGAGACCTCTCCTCTGCGCGCGGCGATGACCGCCTTGCGCAACCGTTCGACGTCGGCCAGCAGGTCTTCGCCGCCCTGCTCCGCCAGCACCTGGCCGAGCAGCCGGCCGAGCATGCGCACGTCGTGGCGCAGCTCCTGCGGCATCTCGGTCGCGGCCGCACTGCGTCGCTCGAGCCCCTGGTCAATCATGATTCGAAGATATCGACTCACCTTCCGCCGCCGTAGACCGGTCTCGCCCATTGGACTAGACCACTATCGGAGCCGCGTGCGGCGCCGGCTGGTCGCGGGGTGGTCAGGTGGGTTTCGAGACCGCGGCCAGCAGCTCGGGCATGCGGCGGTGGGCGACTCTGGCGGCCAGGCGGCGGCCGAGGGCGGCGATGAGCAGGCCGTAGAACGGCGCCGCCGGCGACACCCAGAGCATGCCCAGCATCATCGGCAGCACGAACGGCACCGACAGCGCGATCATCGCGACCGCGGCCGCCACCGCCCCGGCGAACGCCTGCCCGCCCTGGCCCGGGGCCGCGCCGGTGAAGGCGTTCATCCGGTCGGGCACGGTGTACGGCAGCAGCACGCTGGTGACCGAGCCGACGCCGAGGCCGACGCCGAGGACGCCCCACGAGGCCAGCAGGGCGGGCAGGATCCTCGCGGACTGGCCGGCGTACAGGCCGCTGCCGACGGCGATCACGGTCAGCACCGGCACCGCGATCATCGCGTTGGCCAGGTGCCGGCCGGCAAGGTCGGTGCGCAGGTCGCGCTCGGTGCCGAAGACGACGGCGTTCATCCACAACGAGCGGCCGTCGATGCCGAACACGTTGCCCGCCATCAGGGCGATCATCAGCGCGCCCAGCATGGCCAGGAAGACGGCCTGCCCGTCGGACGGCTGGTCGCCGCCCATCGAGAAACCGAGCACCACCGTGAGGAACAGGGCGCTGCCCCAGTTCACCCGGAAGCGCGGGTCGCGCCGGATGTACTTCAGCTCCTTGGTCACCACCGCCGCCAGCGGGCCGTCGGGCAGCAACCGGTCGACGAGGCCCCGCTCCCTGCGTACGGAGGCCGACTTCCCGGCGGCCTCCGGCGTGACGAGGGCGCGGCTGAGCGCCTTGATCCACAACCAGCCGCACAGCACCACGAGCACGGCCAGGACCGCGATCTCGGCCAGCCCGGCGAGCCCGCCGTCGGCGATCGCGTGCGCGGCCATGCCGGGCGGGGTCCAGCGCAGCACGGCGGCCATCTGGTGCAGCATCGTCGTGGGGTCGGCGAGGCCGCGGTTCATCATCAGGTTGGGCACCTGCGCGAGCAGCAGGACCAGGATCATGGAGACGGCCAGCAGGTCGCGCCCACGCCGGCTGCGCAGCGCCCCGGAGAGCACCGTGGTGACCAGCCGGGACGCCACCACGCAGAGCGCGAACTGCAGCAGCACGGCCGGCACCCCGAGGAGCACGCCGCCGGGGCCGGTGGCGAGCGCGGTGACCGCGCCGAACGTGACGACGAGCGTGGCCAGCGGCCAGACGCCGGTCACGGACGCGGTGAACAGGCCGAGCGCGAGGTCGCGCGTACGCAGCGGGAACAGCGCCAGCTTCGCCGGGTCGAGTGTGTCGTCCAGGCCGAAGGCCAGCAGCGGCATGACCATCCAGCTGACCAGCAGCGACGCGTACGCCACGACCGTGACCGAGAGGGCGATGTCGTCGGGCGCCAGCCTCAGCAGGCTCATCAGGAAGAAGCCGAGGGCGCCCAGGACGAGGGCCACGACCAGGGTGAAGACGAAAGCGATCTTGCGCTGCGCGTCGCCGCGCAGGTTGCCGCCCAGCAGCCGCAGCTTGAGCTGCGCGAAGAGCCCGACGGTGCCGAGCACGCCGTTGCCGAGGCCGGGCGCGATCCCGGTGTCAGGCGCGGGGCCAGGGCCGGGCGCGGGGCCAGGG
>NZ_SMKQ01000132.1 GCF_004348995.1 Nonomuraea terrae | reverse complement strand
GTCCCCGGCACCGCGCAGCCCGACGAGCCGCCCATCGGCCCCCCGCCGCTCCCCGGCCGCCTCCTCGGAAGGGCCCCGCTCCGCAGAACGCTCATCCGCACGGCCCTGCTCCACGGACCGCTCATCGGAACGACGCCGGTCTCCAGGACGCTCATCGACGCCTTCGCCCTCAACGGACCGCTCAGCCGAACCGCGCGTCTCCGCGGGCGCATCCCGGCTCGGAACGACCCGCTCTGAAGCGCCGTTCTCCGATCGGGCGGGCTCCGCCGCAGCCCCCTCGACGGCACGCCGACGCGCCGCTGGGACACGTCCCCGCCGGCCGATCTCGCGCACCTCAGCCGCCCCCGCACCAGGCTCCGCATCGGCGCCTGCGGAGTCACCCTCACCCCGCACCGCCGGAACAGCCTCATCACGATCGTCATCCGTGGAACCCGCCGCAGGACCAACCTGAGACGCTTCCTGGCCCGCAGGCGAGCGATCGGCAGCACCACCGTCACCCGCGGGGCCAGAAGCCCCGTGAGACACCTCGCGATCGTCGATCGGGTGCTCAGTAGTGCGGCCGGCATCGGCGGGACGTGGCTCAGGGGCGTCTCGGGAGGTCCCGGTGACGTCCACCGCGTCCGCCGCGTCTACGGGGCCGCGGCGCTCCGTGGACGGGCGGGTCGCCGGACGGGGCAGGGGCTTGGCGTCGGGGTTGAGCGGGGGCCAGAGCTGCTGCGTGGCCGACAGCGCCAGTGCGGGGCTGAGCCGGGGCGGCTGCCCCTTGCGGTGCTGGTCACGAGCCACCTCCTCGTCGTACGGCTCCCCTCCCCGGGCGTTCCCGGCGGGCGGCGCCGCCTCGTTGGGGGCGTCGGCACTCGCGGCGAGCCTCCTCAGCCGCCGCAGCGCCTCGGTGTCGATCGGCTTCCCGGCGGCGGGCCGGCGACTCTCGGCTGTCTTGATCGGTACGCCGACCTCACGCGCAGCCGCCGCCTCGGCGTCCACCGCACCGAACGGCGCCCCTTCGGCATCCGCCGCAGGAGAGCCCGCGCCTTCGGCACCGGCCACACGGAAGCTGATCCCTTCGGCCGGCACCACACCCGCAGCCGAGCCTTCGGCGTGGACCGCGCCGCGGGCCACCGCCTCGGCATCCGCCGCTACCGGGGACGTCCCGTCAGGGGCGACCGCGCCACGCGGCATCTCCTCGGCCGCGCGCACGTCCTGCGCCCGCCGCCCACGCTTGCGCCCGCGACCGGCACTTCCCTGCTCCCGCGCGCCCGGCCCAGCGCCGGACACGGCCCCGGGCCCGGCGTCGGACTCATGCGCGGCAACCTCACGGTCAGCCTCATCACGCCCTCGCCCGGCGAACCCCCGCTCGGCGTCACCACCGCCCCGCCCGGCAACCCGACGTTCGGCGTCACCACCACCTCGCCCGGCAACCCGACGTTCGGCGTCACCACCACCTCGCCCGGCAACCCGACGTTCGGCGTCACCACCCTTTCGGGCGGCGACGGCCGCGTCCGGGTGGTCCGCTGACGGCGGTCGCGTGCGGGCCGGGGCGTCGGGGCGGAAGGCGACCAGGGGGCGGAGCTCACGTGCCCCGGCATCGCCCGGCGCCCGTTCCCCGCCCTTGGCGGGCGCGGCCTTCACGGAACCGCCCTTGGCTGGACCGGCGAGCCCCTCACCACTTCGCCCGGAGCCGCCTGAGAGCCCCTCCTCGCGCCGCGCGGCCCCGGCCGGGCCTCCAGGCACGGCGGGCGCCGACTCGGCGCCCACCCGCGCTCTGAGGGCGGGCGCCGTGCCACGCCGCGAGCCCCACCCCGTACGGGACGACGCCGGCTCGGCGACGGGAGCCTGCGCGGCCGCGGCCGCGGCGGCGGCCACGGCGGGACGGACCTGACGCGGACCGGTGACCCGCTCGCGCCGGCGCTGCGGGTGGCGGGCCTTGCGCGGCGCCTTGGACTTGGCCCGGGCGTGCGTCGTCCGCCAGACGCGCCCGGAGAAGGTCACGGTGTCGGGCTCGGAACCGGGCGCCAGGCGGTACCAAGCCTTCGGCTCACCCAGGTAGCGAAGCTGGGACTCCAGCAGCTCGGTGAGCCGCTTCCCCTCGATGACGGGACGGGTGGCGAGCCACGTCACGATGCCGGGCGGCACGAGGAAGAGCACGTGCCAGGGCATCTGCACCGGCACACCCACCAGGACCAGCAGGAGCGACCACGGAACGAGCACCCCGACGAACACGCCGATCCAGACGATGGGCAGCGGCATCGGCAGCCGTAGGTCGTACAGCTTGTAGAGCCGCTTCTCGATCCGCCAGATGTTCGTATACGTGGGCAGGTCCACGTAGGTCCTCCTCTCCACCCGCTCGTGTATGACCGCCGGGCGGCGATCTCAACCCTTACCTGATGCCCAGTGCTCCCGCGATCGCCCTGGCCGTCACCTCGATGATGTTGGGAACGTAGAAGATCACCCCGATGGCCACGGCCAGGATCAGGAACTGCACGAACCGCGTGATCTCACGGGTGAAGAGGAAGAAGAGCGCCACCACGGAGACCACGACCAGGAACAACGGGGCGAAGAACGCACGCAGGAAGTCGGCGAGCCCGCCGGTGTCGATGCCGGTGGGGGCCGGCGTCGGCGTCATCTCCATCAGGGTGAGCACTGCGGTGTTCAAGGTCACTTCTTGTCCTCCCGGGGGGTACCCATCAGCGGCGCGGCCGTGCGTCTATCCAACGATCCGGCCGCCGCCGCGGATGTCGGCGACGAACCACTTGTCGCCCTGTTTCTCGACGGTCAGGCGATAGACCTGCTCCAACGTGCCGCCCACCGCCGCGGGGTCGGTGGTGCCGGGAGTGGGCAGGACATCGCCGCTCGGCACCGCCCACACCACGACCGCCTGGATCTCTCGGGTGGCACCCCCCACAGGCACCACGACTTCCTTGAGCTGCGAGAACGTGAACGCGCCCGCGAAGCTCGGCAGGCTCTTGCCCGCCGCGACGTAGCGTTCCAGCCCGGCGGCCTCTCCGGACGCGTAGTCCTTGAAGAAGCCCTCCAGCTGGGGCTTCAGCTCCGCGGCGGCCGCCTCGTCGATCTCCGGCTCGGCGACCTGCGGCAGCTCGGCCGGAGCGGGCGCGGGCAGGATCGCCGGGCGGCCCGCCACCACGAACCTCCTGCCGGCCTCATCGCCGGAGTAGTAGATCGGCACCGACAACATCAGCCTGCGCGGACCCGTCTGGAAGGCCACGCTGACCACGGCGTTGTGGGCGTCGGTCGCCTCGATGTCGTACGGCTGGATCGCGACGGCCGCGTAGCTGCCGAAGCCGTCCCAGCCCATTTGCGGGTCCATGCCCTCGGCCAGGAACGCCGTCAGTTTACGCGACCTGCTCGCCGCGTCTTCCGGGTTGAAATTGAGATAGACCCCAGCGAACTGGGCGGCGAAAGCCATGCCTTGCGCAGCGGGGAATCCGTTGTACGCCGGCACGGCACTGTTGGACGTAACGGGCTCTTGCTGGGTAAACCTCTCAAATGGGGCACGAACCCCATTCACCAGGATGACCAGGATAAGCGCCCAGAGAATGATGCGGCCGGTCCACACCAGCCACCGCCCGCCGCCGCCGGACCAGCCGCCGCGCCGCGGCCTGCGGGGAGGCGGCGCTTCGTAGTCGGCCGGGTCCAGGGTCGCGGAAAGCCCGGGCCCGTCAGCGATCCGAGGATCGTGGACGGTAGACCTACGAGCCATCACGCCTCCGCTCGCGCCGATCCCCCCGGCTGGCGCGGTGTCGTCCGTTGCCGATCCCCATCATCCGCGGTGAAGTAGTCACCCTATCCGGTCTCCGCCATTGTTCCAGGAAAGCCACGCCCATGCTGCGGCATGACGGTCCTGCACGGCAAACCGGGCTCGGACGACAGGCCCCAGTGCCGATTCCTGTCAGTTCCCGGTCGAATCCCCTTTCGACCAGGCCATTCGCCTAAAAGTGCATAGCCCGGTGGCCACGGATTCCTGTCCAAAACAGGCAAGTACTCTCACGACCTGCGGATTCGGTATGGGTCGCGAACGGAGGGACCGGGTCAGGCCGGCTCGGGGTCCTGACGCGTGCGCGCCTGGCGCCTGCTCTGCAGGTCGACGACCGTGGGCCGGACCGAACGCTCCAGCGAGACGCGCAACTCGGCCAGCATCTCGGCCGGCTCGGTCTCCCGCATGCGCGTGGCCATCTCGTTGCGCTCGTCCACCTTCCTGCGCAGGTACGCCTCCCGGTTGACGCGCAGGCCGTACATCAGCTCGACCCTGATGAGGGCGAGCTCCTCCTCGAGGCTGATGCCGGTGAGGGTGGACGCGGGGCGTCGTTTCCGGATGATGCGACGGATCATGAGGGGCCTCCCGAGTCAGCGTGAACGCCGTGTCGATTCGACGCGCGGCGACCCGAACTGGTTGACGCCGCAGCAGTCCCGGGGTCAATCGATCAGCCGCCGCAGGCGTACCCGGACGGGAAGCGGGCACCGGTCAGGCCCATGAGTCGCGCAGTCGTCCTGACCGTGTGCTCGCCGACGCACCGGCCGCGGGCGAGCACACGCGCACAGTCAGGCGGCCACTCCCGCCGGAGTGGCTCGGGCCCCTGGTGAGAGGGTCAGACGTTGAAGCGGAATTCGACCACGTCGCCGTCGCGCATGACGTAGTCCTTGCCCTCGATGCGAGCCTTGCCGGCCGCGCGGGCGTTGGCGATGGAGCCGGCCTCCACCAGGTCGTCGAACGAGACGACCTCGGCCTTGATGAAGCCGCGCTGGAAGTCGGTGTGGATCACGCCGGCCGCCTCGGGGGCGGTGGCGCCCTTCGGGATCGTCCAGGCCCTGGTCTCCTTGGGACCGGCCGTGAGGTAGGTCTGCAAACCGAGCGTCTCGAAGCCGACCCGGGCCAGCTGGCGCAGGCCCGACTCCTCCTGGCCGACCGACTGGAGCAGCTCCAGCGCCTCCTCCTCGTCGAGCTCGACCAACTCGGACTCGATCTTGGCGTCGAGGAAGACGGCCTCGGCCGGGGCGACCAGCTCGGAGAGCTGCTTCCGCAGCGCGGTGTCGGTCAGCTCGTCGGCGTCGAGGTTGAACACGTACAGGAAGGGCTTGGCCGTCAGGAGGTGGAGCTCGCGCAGCTCCTCGCGGTCGAGGCCGCTCTCGAAGATCGTCTTGCCGGTCTCGAGGACGGCGAGCGCCGCCTCGGTGGCCTCCAGGGCGGCCTTCTTGTCCTTGTTGTTGCGCGCTTCCTTCTGCAGGCGCGGGATGGCCTTCTCGACCGTCTGGAGGTCAGCCATGATCAGCTCGGTGTTGATCGTCTCGATGTCGCGCTTGGGAGAGATCTCACCGTCGACGTGAGTGACGTCGGGGTCGCCGAAGACGCGGATGACCTGGCAGATCGCGTCGGTGTCGCGGATGTTGGCGAGGAACTGGTTGCCCCGCCCCTGGCCCTCGGAGGCGCCCTTGACCAGGCCCGCGATGTCGACGAACTCGACCTTGGCGGGCAGGATGCGGGCCGAGCCGAAGATCTCGGCCAGCACGGGCAGCCGGTCGTCGGGCACGCCCACGATGCCCACGTTGGGCTCGATCGTGGCGAACGGGTAGTTGGCCGCGAGCGCGTTGCCGGTCTTGGTCAGCGCGTTGAACAGCGTGGACTTACCGACGTTGGGCAGGCCGACGATGCCGATGGAGAGACTCACGGAGCCTGAGTTTACTTGCTCAGCACGTCCAGACAGGTCACCGGCCGGTAGGCCCCCTCGGCCCTGAGGTAGCGCTGCGCGCTGGACGGGCAGTCGCCGGGCGCGCGTTCGAACGACACGACCGTCGCCCACGCCTGCCGGGAGTCGCACGGCACCCGTACGACGGACGAACGGGAGATCACCTCGGTGACGGGCCTGGCCACGCAGTCCCCCCGGTCGAGCACCTGGCCGCCGCGGCCCAGGCAGATCGCACGGGAGTCGTCGTCGAGCGTGTCCAGGGTGCCGGAGGGGCAGGAGGCGGCGTCGCGGGCGATCGCGATGGCCTTGCCGTACCAGCCGGGGCGGTCGCAGGCCTGCTCGCGGCCGTTCAGCGTGACGCAGTCCCCCGGGCGCAGCAGTCCACCGCCGCCGCCGGGGGCGCCGGGGTGGGGCTCCAGGAAGTTGCGCACGCACGCCGTACGGTTGGCGCCGATGCGCAGGACGTTGTCGGTGTCCACGGGGCAGTCGCCGGGCCTGGGCGGGTCGGCGGCGAGGGCCACGACCTCCGACTCGCCGCCGTTGCACGCGGTCAGCGCGTAGTCGCGCGTCACGCACGCGCCGGGCGTCCAGCGCAGTACCGGACGGGGGTGCCCGGCCGGAGCGGCGGCCTGACGCCCGTCGGCCGCGTCGCTCCCCGCGCAGGCGATCAGGCCCGCGGCCAGCACCACCAGAGCGGCCCCCACCGCAGCGGGTCTCGGTAGCGTGCTCATCCCCTTACTCTGTGTGACTCCGGACGCGGCGCACAAGCGGAACGCCCAAGCGTGTCGGGAAGATTCGCGCCCCGCGGTGCTGCAATCATCGATCGAATGGACGTCGTCGCGCTTCTCATAGGTCTCGCGGTCGGGTTGCTCGTCGGGTTCCTCGTGGCACGGAC
This sequence comes from Nonomuraea terrae, assembly GCF_004348995.1. Lineage (GTDB taxonomy): Bacteria > Actinomycetota > Actinomycetes > Streptosporangiales > Streptosporangiaceae > Nonomuraea > Nonomuraea terrae. Next base: position 18,860 of record NZ_SMKQ01000132.1, on the reverse strand, counting down.
ACGGGCGGCGGTCAGGGTCGCCGAGGCGGACGCCAGGGCCAAGTCGGCCGCCGAGAAGCTGGTCTACGTCGAGGAGCAGCTCGCCGAACGCTTCCAGGCCCTGTCCACCCGCGCCCTCGACGTCAACAACGTACGGTTCCTCGAGCTGGCCGAGACCCGGCTCGCGGCCAGCCGCGCCGAGGCCACCGGCGACCTCGACCAGCGCAGGCAGGCCGTCGAACACCTGGTGGAACCGCTCAAGGACGCCCTGACGCGGGTCGAGGCGCAGCTGCGCGACACCGAGTCGGGCCAGCGCGCGGCGCGGGCGGAGCTGGCCCAGCAGATGGAGTTCGTCCGGCAGAGCCACGAGCAGCTGCGCGCCCAGACCAACGCGCTCGTACGCGCCCTGCAGCGGCCCGAGGCGCGCGGCCGGTGGGGCGAGCTGCAGCTGCGCCGGGTCGCCGAGATCGCCGGCATGCAGCGTCACTGCGACTTCGACGAGCAGGTGACCGAGGGCTCGATGCGCCCCGACATGGTGGTCAGGCTCGCCGGCGGCAAGAACATCGTGGTCGACTCCAAGGTCTCGCTGGCCGCCTACCTGGAGGCCGCCGAGGCGGGCGACGAGTCGCTCGCCTCGGTACGGCTCGACGCCCACGCCCGTCACCTGCGCGAGCACGTCGACCGGCTGGCGGCCAAGTCGTACTGGCAGGGGTTCAACCCGTCGCCGGAGTTCGTGGTGCTGTTCATCCCCGGGGAGGCGTTCCTCGCGCCCGCGCTGGAGCGCGACCCGAGCCTGCTGGAGCACGCCATGTCGCGGCGCGTGCACATCGCCACCCCGACGACGCTGATCACGATGCTGCGCACCGCCCACTACGCCTGGCAGCAGGCCGCGCTCAGCGAGAACGCCCGCGCCGTCTTCGAACTGGGCAAGGAGTTGTACGAACGCCTGTCGTCCCTCGGCAGGAACGTCGATTCGCTGGGCCGGGCCCTGACGCGCGCCGTGGAGGCGTACAACAAGTCGGTCGGGTCGCTCGAAAGCCGTGTGCTGGTCACCGCTCGCAAACTGCACGATCTGGGCGTCGTGGACGGCGACCTCGACTCGCCCGAGATGCTCGAAGGGCTGCCCAGACCACTGGCATCGCCCGAACTGCTCGAAACCTCACCTCTGATTTCCCACGCGAACGGTAAGTTGGCCCACGGGTCGCAGTAAATGGGGGTGGGCCAGTGGCTGAGAAAGGCAGGCGTTCGACCGTACGGTTGACCGCTCGCGGCGCCATCGCGCTCGCCCTGATCGCCACCCTGGCGGGCTACGTGCTGACGGCGCTGATCGGTGTCGAGCAGATCGTGGGGGCGGCGTTCGTGGTGGCCACCACGCTCGGCGTACTGCTGGTCAACCGGCGCGAGCTGCTGTCCCTGGTGGTGACGCCGCCGCTGGTGTTCTTCTGCGCCACGCTCTTCGTCGAGCTCGGGCGGGCGTTCGGGTCGGTGTCGATCGTTCAGTCGCTGACGCTCGGGCTCTACACCTCGCTCACCCGCGGCGCCCCGTGGTTGTTCGCCGGGTCGGCGATCGTGCTGGGCGTGGCGTGGCGGCGGGGGCTGCGTGACAACGTACGGGAGCTGCGCGAGGAGCTGAAGGCGGGCGCGGAGGTGTCGCGCCCGCGCCAACAGCCGTTCGTGCCCGAGCCGGAGGGCTACTTCGAGCCCCGCGTCTACGGCACCCCGCGCGGCGAGGACTAGGAAGCCCGCAGGTCCTTGCGCAGCTCGTGGGGCAGGGAGAAGCGCATGCTCTCCTGCACCGGCTCGACCTCGCTCACGTCGCCGAACCCATGCTCGGCCAGCCGCGCCAGCACCCCGTCGACCAGCTCCTCCGGGACGGACGCGCCGCTGGTCACGCCGACCGTGGTGACGCCGTCGAGCCACTCGTCGCGGATGAGTGAGGCGTCGTCGACGAGGTAGGACGCCTTCGCGCCGTAGTCCTTGGCCACCTCGACCAGGCGCTTGGAGTTGGAGGAGTTGTCAGAGCCCACCACGATGACGAGGTCGGACTCGGCGGCGATCTCCTTGACCGCCGTCTGGCGGTTCTGCGTGGCGTAGCAGATGTCGTCGCTCGGCGGGTCGATCAGCGACGGGAAGCGCTCCTTGAGGCGGGCGACCGTCTCGTTGGTCTCGTCGACCGACAGTGTGGTCTGCGACAGCCACACCAGCCTGCTCGGGTCTTTGACCTGCACTTTGTCGACGGAGTCGAGCCCGTCGACGAGCTGGATGTGCTCGGGCGCCTCACCGGAGGTGCCCTCGACCTCCTCGTGGCCCTCGTGGCCGATCAGCAGGATGTCGTAGTCTTTCGCGGCGAACCGCTTGGCCTCGTTGTGCACCTTGGTGACCAGCGGGCAGGTGGCGTCGATCGTGCGCAGGCTCCGCTGCCTGGCCTCCTGGTGCACCGCGGGCGACACGCCGTGGGCGGAGAACACCACGATCTCGCCCTCCGGCACCTCCTCGGTCTCGTCGACGAAGATGGCGCCCCTGGCCTCGAGCGTCTTGACGACGTGAGTGTTGTGGACGATCTGCTTGCGCACGTAGATCGGCGCGCCGTACTGCTCCAGCGCCTTCTCGACCGCGATGACGGCTCGGTCGACTCCGGCGCAGTAGCCGCGCGGTTTGGCCACGAGGACTCGGCGGGAAGTGGGGGTCTGGGGCTCCATACTTTCTATGCTACGTGGAATGGCCGACAGGCCCCAGCGTGCGTGCTTGCCTGCGATTTGCCAGACTGGCCGTCCAATACTGACCTCCCAGGGAGACGTTCATGTCCCTCAGCGACGTGATACGCAACATCGCCAAGACCGTCACCGACAAACAGCAACTGAAGGAAAAGGCCAAGGACCTGCCGCTGCTGGTCGTCCAGGGCACGCTGAGCGCCGCCGGGCAGGTGCTGCTCGTCGTCGACCGGGTGAAGAACTCCATCAAGGGCTCGGGCCGCAAGGAGGAGCGCGAGGAGGAGTACGACTCCCGTCCCTCCGCGGCCGAGCAGGTGGCCGCCGGGCCCGCGGAGACGGAGGAGGAGAAGCCGGCGCGCAAGGAGCCGGTCATCTTCGCGCCCCGTTCCGGTGAGGCAGAGCGGAACGGTGCCGCCAGGACCAAGCCGGAGCCCGTCATCTTCACCCCGGCCGCCAAGGCGGAGCCGGAGACCACCGCCGAGCCCACCGCGAAGCCGGAGACCGTCGCCGAGCCCAAGGCCACCGCGCAGCCCGCCAAGCCGGAGGCCGCCGCGCCCGCCAAGCCGGAGGCCGTGGCCGCCGCCGAGCCGAAGGTCGCGGCTGCCGCGCCCGCGCCCGCCGTCGAGCCCGCCGTCGAGCCCGCTGTCGAGCCCGCTGTCGAGCCCGCCCTCGCGGAGCCCACGGCGGAGAAGCTAGCTGCGACGGCCACCGAGAAGCCCGTCGAGGAGGTCGCGAAGAAGGCCGCCGAGGAAGCAGCCGAGAAGCCGGCGAAGAAGGCCGCGGCCAAGGTCACCGGGAAGGCGGCCGAGAAGGCGACCGAGAAGGCCGGGAAGGCCAAGAAGGCCGAGCAGAGCACGGATAAGACCGAGCCCGCCAAGCCCGCCGACAAGCCCGCCGCCGCCGGGGAACTGGCCGAGCCGCTGCCCGGGTACGCCACGCTCACCGTCGCGTCGCTGCGCGCCCGGATGCGCGGCAAGAGCGCCGAGCAGATCGGCGACCTGCTCGCCTACGAGAAGGCCACGTCGGCGCGGCCCGAGGTCATCCGGATGTTCGAGAACCGCCTCGCCAAGCTCCAGGCCGGCGAATAGGTCGTACCGAGCCCGTAGTCTTCCGCCATGACCTCGAAGACCACGCCAGAGTCTCCGCTGCCGATCCGCACGGTGCTGCAGATGGTGGGTGGCTGGATCGGCAGGCTCGGCACGATCTGGGTCGAGGGCCAGATCACCGACCTGAGCGCGCGTGGCGGCACGGTGTTCCTGACCCTGCGCGACCCGGTCGCCAACGTGTCCGCCCGGGTCACCGCGCCCAGGGGCGTCTACGAGGCGGCCGTGCCCAGGCCGGCCGACGGCGCGCGGGTCGTGATGCACGTCAAGCCCGACTTCTGGGTCAACAAGGGCTCGTTCGCCTTCACCGCGATGGAGATCCGGCCGGTGGGCGTGGGCGAGCTGCTGGCCAGGCTGGAGCGGCTCAGGCAGCTGCTGGCAGCCGAAGGGCTGTTCAACGCCGACAGGAAGCGGCGGCTGCCGTTCCTGCCGGGCACGATCGGGCTCGTCTGCGGGCGTGAGTCGGCGGCCGAGCGCGACGTGCTGGAAAACTCCCGTCGGCGCTGGCCGGCCGTGCGGTTCAAGGTCGAGGAGGTCGCCGTCCAGGGCCCGTACGCCGTGGGCGAGGTGACCGAGGCGCTGCGCAAGCTCGACGCCGACCCCGAGGTCGAGGTGATCGTCATCGCGCGCGGCGGCGGTTCGCTGGAGGACCTGCTGCCGTTCTCCGACGAGACGATGGTGCGGGCGGTGTCGGCCTGCCGCACTCCCGTGGTGAGCGCGATCGGCCACGAGCAGGACAGCCCGCTGCTCGACCTGGTGGCCGACGTGCGCGCGTCCACCCCGACCGACGCGGCCAAGAAGGTCGTGCCCGACGTCGGCGAGCAGCTCACGCTGGTGCGCCAGCTGCGCGACCGGGGCCGCCGGGTGCTGAGCGGCTGGCTCGACCGTGAGATGTCCTGGCTGACGTCCGTACGTTCACGGCCTTCGCTGGCCGACCCCGTACGCGAGCTGGAGCGCCGGGCCGAGCAGGTCGAGGCGTTGCGCGACCGGACGAGGCGGTCGTTGTCGGGCTCGCTCGACCGCGCCACCGACGACCTCACCCACCTGCGCGCCCGCCTCGTCGCCCTGTCGCCCGCGGCCACGCTGGAGCGCGGCTACGCGATCGTGCAGCACCCGTCGGGCGAGGTGGTGCGCCGGGCCAAGGACGTCGCGCCCGGCGCCGTTCTGACGATCAGGCTGACCGACGACCGGCTGACCGTGCGCGCGGAGGACGCGCCGGAGGGCGAGTAGCGCTCAGAAGGGGGCGTCGTCGGAGCCCTGGGTGGGCTCGGCGCGCCTGGCCATGGCGGCGGCCAGCTTGACCCGGGCCCCCTGCAGCCACTCCTCGCAGACGGCCGCCAGCTTCTCGCCGCGCTCCCAGAGCTCGATCGACTGCTCCAGCGTGAGCCCGCCGGTCTCCAGGCGGCGCACCACCTCGGTCAGCTCCTCGCGGGCCTGCTCGTATGAGGGTGCCTTCTCGTCTGCCACGTCACCCACCCTAGCCCTGCGGACGCTGCTGAAGCTGCGCGGCGAGCTGACCCAGCTCCTCCCAGTCGGCCGTGCCGGTGATGACGAGGGTCACCTCGGGCAGGAAGCGGACGAGCGAGCGCTGGTCCTTGTCCTCGCGGAAGCGCTTCTCCCAGGCGACGCCGCCGACCTGCTGGGTGCCCGTGGCCTTGTCGGTGTTGGCCATGCGGCTGGCGAACCCGGCCGCGGGCTGCTCGTCGCTCTGCGCGAACATCGCATGCTCGCGCTTGGCGGTGGCGTAGCCGAGGTGGAGGACCTGCGCGCCGTTCTCGCCCTTGGCGATGCGGTTGCTGTTGGGCACCCAGCCGGGCGGGTCCTGGCGCGGGGCCCAGACGCCGTAGGGCACCTCGTGGCCGAAGTTGGCGACGGTGATCGAGTAGTCGAGCCGCGGGATGTGCTCCTCCCGGCTCTGCGGCGTGACCAGCAGGAACAACCCGGCCCCCGCGAGGCAGACGAACAGGGCTACCGCGTAGCCGTAGAAACCATCGGTGAACCGTCGCACACTCGCTGAGGTTACCCGTTGGAGGGGGCGGTCGCCGACGTGGCCGGGCGGATGCGGCCGATGATGGCGAGCACCTCTTCGGCGAGGCGGCGGTCTCCCGAGAGCACCACCTCCGACACCGCCGCGGCCAGCGCCCCGGTGATCACCACGACGAGCGCCTGCTCGTCCTCGAACAGCGCCGCGTTGCGCTGCGCCCACGCACGCAGGCGGTCGCGCATGATCACGTCGAAGCCGGGCGGGCCGTCACCGCGCAGGAACAGGGCGGCGAGCTCGCGTTCTTCGAGGCAGCCGTCGAGGTAGGCGCGGGCGGCGCCGATGAACACCCGCATGGGATCGCTCTCACCGGCCGCGCGGGCCGCGCGGGCGGCCTGCTTGGTGCGCTGGGTCTGCCGGGCCTGGAACTCCTCCCACAGGGTGAGGTAGAGGTCGGCCTTGCCGGAGAAGTGGTGGTAGAGGCTGCCCACGCTGGCCTCGGCCTTCGACACCACATCGGTCACGCCGGCCTCGGCGAAACCCTTGGAGACGAAGACCTCGCGCGCGGCGGCCAGCAGGGAGCCGCGCGTCGCCGCGCCGCGCTCGGACAGGCGCGGCTGGGTGACCACGTCTTCCACTTCGCTCATCGGGACCTCCTCCACAGCGGGGCGGCTCGCTCCATGGTGGAGGCAAGATCCGTGGCGCGCACACGATATGGCGCAAATTCCGTGGTCCGTTAGCAGATTATCCCCCTCTGAGTGGGAAAAGAGGGGCAACTACCATCGAGGGAGACGTCCCCACGAGGAGGCCACCATCATGTCCGACCAGACTTCCGTGCCGCCGCCGCTCGCCACGAGCGAGCACGCCCCTGACCGCAACCTGGCGCTTGAGCTCGTCCGCGTCACGGAGGCGGCCGCGATGGCGGCGGCCCGGTGGGTGGGCCGAGGTGACAAGAACGGCGCCGACGGCGCGGCGGTGAACGCCATGCGCCAGCTGATCAGCACGGTCTCCATGAACGGCGTGGTGGTCATCGGCGAGGGCGAGAAGGACCACGCCCCGATGTTGTACAACGGCGAGCACGTCGGCGACGGCAGCGGCCCCGACTGCGACGTGGCGGTCGACCCCATCGACGGCACCCGCCTGACGGCGCTGGGCATGCCCGACGCGGTGTCGGTGATCGCGGTGAGCGAGCGCGGCTCGATGTACGACCCGTCGGCGGTCTTCTACATGCACAAGCTCGTCACCGGCCCCGAGGCGGCCGACGTGGTGGACATCGAGGCGCCCGTGGCGGTGAACATCAACGCGGTGGCCCGGGCCAAGCACTGCTCGCCGTCCGACGTGACCGTGGTCGTGCTCGACCGACCCCGGCACGAGCAGATGGTCAAGGAGATCAGGGAGGCGGGCGCGCGCATCAAGTTCATCACCGACGGCGACGTGGCCGGCGCGATCATGGCGGCCCGCGTGGGCACCGGCATCGACCTCATGATGGGCATCGGCGGCACGCCCGAGGGCATCGTGGCCGCGTGCGCGCTCAAGTGCCTCGGCGGTGTCATCCAGGGCAAGCTGTGGCCGCGCGACGACGCCGAGCGGACCCGCGCGATCGACGCCGGGCACGACCTCGACCAGGTGCTGACCACCAACGACCTGGTCAGGTCCGACGACGTCTTCTTCGCCGCGACCGGCATCACGCAGGGCGAGCTCATGCAGGGCGTACGCTTCCGGGCCGGCTCGGCGATGACGGAATCGCTGGTGATGCGCGGCCGGTCGGGCACCATCCGGAAGATCGCGAGCGAGCACCAGTTGTGGAAGCTGCGCGCGTACAGCGCGATCAACTTCGACACGGCCGGCTGATCGCTAGCGGCGGCGCTTGCGGCGCGGGGGCTCCTTGACCTTGACCTCGCCGGCGAAGTTGGTGGTGCGGACCTCGACCACGGGCGCGCCCGGCTCGGTGGGCTGCTTGGTGAGGCGGACGGTCTTCTCCTTGGCCACCCGGATCACCTCGAGGCCCTCGGGCACGTGGATCTCGAGGCCGCCGAAGACGAGCGTGGCGTTGATGACGATGCGCCGGTTCTGCAGGATCGCGTCGCGGAAGTCGAGCTTGGTGGTGCCGAACATGGCGGTGACGGCCAGCTCGGCCGGCACCACCCAGCGGCCTCCGCGCTCCTCCTTCTTGAAGACGGCCGAGACGGGGCCGCTGTCGAGGTTGAGCGGCTGCTCCTCGGCCGGCAGCAGGTCGGTGGTGAGGGTGGCCAGCTCGCCGAGCGTCCGGGCGGAGTAGAGGGTGCCGAGGCGCTCGTCGAGCTCCTCCAGGGTGAGCCGGCCGTCGGCGTGGGCGTCCTGCAGGATCTGGGCGATGCGCTCGCGGTCGGCGTCGGAGGCCCGCAGCTCGTGGGGTTGCGGCAGGTCGGACCGGGCGGGCGGGCGGCGGGCGGAGACCCACTCCTCGGCCAGCCGCTCTCCGACTTCCTGCAGTTTCGGCAACCACGATCCCGCGCGTTCGTTCACACTTCTGACGATATCCGCCCTCCGCTCCGTTCGCTCGTCTCGAATCGGACGGGTCAGCGGATCCGCGCGAGCAGCCCGGCGATCTCCCCCGCGAGCGTGTCGTCCAGCTCGGCGTGGCGGTTGAGCAGGCGGTACGACATGGTGCCGAACTCCAGGTCGACGGCCGGTTCCAGGTCGACGTCGGCGGGCACGGCGGAGCGGCTGGCGGCGGCCGTCCGGGGGAACGCGGTCCCCCCCGGCGTGATCGACACCGGCTGTTGGGACGGGCTCGGGGAGGCGCGGGCCGCGTTCCTCGAAGGCACGACCCCCGCCCTGCCCGTCGGACGGGTCGGCACGCCCGACGACGTGGCCCTCACCATCGAGTACGCCATCCGCGACACGTGCCTGACCGGCACCGTCCTCACCGTGGACGGAGGCGGGCGGCTGAAGGCGGCATGAGGATCCTGATCACCGGAGCGGCCTCCGCGGCGATCCGGTGCGGGAGGCGCTGACCGGCGCGCATCCCGCGCCGCGGAAGGCCGGTTTCTCGGGGATTTCAAGGAATCTCCCTACGGGTTCGCCCGTTGGTCCGGGCAAAGGGAGGTGGCCGCGTGCATCAACCGGCGCGATGGGGTCTCGGCGCGGCAGGCGCGGGCGTGGCGGTGATCGCGGGCCTGGAGGTCGCCGCCCTCGACGAGATGAACCCGATCAGGCGCACCATCAGCGAGCACGGCCTCGGCCCCGACGGCTGGATCTTCGCGCTCGGGGTGGGGCTGCTCGCGGCCGGATCGCTGGCCATCGCGGTGTCGCTGGCGCGCAAACGGCTGGCCGGCGTCTTCGGCACCCTCGCGCTGCTGGGCTGGAGCGCCGGGCTGTTCGTGACGGCGTGGTTCGAGAAGCACGACTGGTCGGTCGGGCCGAGTCTGAGCGGCAGCATCCACCGGGTGGGCAGCCTCGTCGCCTTCCTCAGCCTGCCGCTGGCCGTGCTGGTCATCGCGCGGCCGTGGCGGCGGGAGCGGTCGCGGGCCACACTGGTGGCGTTCGGGCTCGGGGTGTGCTCGGTGCTCTGGGTGGCGGGCATCGGCACGGCGGCGCTGGTCGGGGCGAGCAACGGGCTGGCCTGGTGGCGGGTCATGCCGCTGGGGCTGGTCGAACGCGGCCTCGCGATCACCGAGGTGGCCGCGCTGCTGGCCCTCGGCGTGTGGGCCGCCGCACGGCGACTGACCACGTCGTCCCCGCAGGCCACCGTCGCGCGGACGGACGGTTAGCGCGGGCACCCGCAATGGGTCTGGCGGAGTGGTGTTGCCGGAGCTAACCTGACCGCGCCTCACGTCTCCCCCCGATCAGGAGGCCGCCGTGCCGTCCGTACGTGATCGCCAGGCCCGGTTCGCCACGTACGTCGTCTACGGCGTCCAGGGGCTCTCCTTCGCCTCCTTGCTCATCCAGGTCGCGAACCTGCAGGCCAAGCACCGCCTGGACGAGGGAACGCTGACGTTGCTGCTGCTCATCGTGCCCGTGTTCGCGGGGGCCGGCAGCGTGGCGGCGGGCGCGTTCGCGGCGCGGGTGGGGAGCAGGCTGCTGTTACGCGTCGCCCAGCCCGTGGTGGCCGCCGCCGTGGTGCTCGCCGGGCTCGCGTCCGACCTCGCGCTGCTGGTGCCGGCGCTGCTGGTGTTCGGGGTGGCCGTGGGCGCGGTGGACGCGGGCATGAACATGCAGGGCGTGGCGGTCGAACGCCGGTACGGCGTCGAGGTGCTGAACGGCTTCCACTGCGTGTGGAGCGCGCTCGGCATGGCGGCGGCGCTGTGGGCGTCGGCGGCGGCCGGCCTGCCGCTGGAGCTGGTCATGGCGCTCCCGATGGTGCTCGCCGTGGCCGGCTCCCTCTACGCCGGGCGTCATCTGTGCGCCCTGGAGGAGGAGAAGGTCCCGGCCGTGGCCGAGGTCGCCGGCCGGCTCCCGTGGCGGCCGATCGTCCCCCTCTGCCTGGCCATGGGCTTCCTGTACGTCGGCGACGCCGCCGTCTCCAACTTCAACACCGTGTTCATGAAGGACGTCCTGGAGGCCGGCCCGAGGGTGATCCCGCTCGCGTACGTCGCCTACCAGGCCGCGACGCTGGCCGTCCGGCTCGGCGGCGACCTCGCGGTCCGGCGCCACGGCCCGGCCGCCGTCGTCAGGATCGGCGGCGTGCTGGCCGCCCTCGGGTTCCTGGGCGTCGTCCTGGCCCCGAACCAGGTGCTGGGCATCGTCGCGTTCGGGCTGACCGGGGTGGGGCTGTCGGTGGTGGCGCCGCAGTCGTTCTCGGCGGCCGGGCGGCTCGACCCGGCGGGCACCGGAGTGGCCATCGCCCGGGTGAACCTCTTCAACTACGTCGGCTTCGTCGTCGGCGCGGCCCTGGTGGGCGGGCTGGCCGACGTCGCGGACATGCGGATGGCGTTCGCCGCGCCGCTGGTGCTGGCCGCCGCGATCGTCGCGCTCGCCCCCGGCTTCGAGCCGAAGCGGGCCCGCTCAGCCGCCTGACAGCCCCTCCAGGTACGCGATGCCGCCGGCGGGGCCGAGCGTGAGGATCATCGCCGCACCTCGGCGATCTCGACGGGACGGCGCTCGCGCAGCGACAGGTCGGCGGCCTCGGCGACGTAGAGGGCCTCCAGCGCGTCCTCGATCGTGCACGGGCTCGGCCCGCCACGCAGGAAGTGGTCGATCTCGGCCCGGTAGGCGTCCTCGAACCGGGCCAGGAAGTCCGGCCAGGGCCGGTCGGGCTCCGGCAGGCCCTCCGTGGAGTGCAGCGGCGCCCGGGGGCCGAGCCCGACGGCCTGGGTGCGCTCGGTGCCGGCCAGCTCCATGCGCACGTCGTAGCCGCCGCCGTTGTAGCGGGAGCCCTGCACGGTGGCCAGCGTGCCGTCGTCCAGGGTGAGCAGCGCGGCGCTGGTGTCCACGTCGCCCGCCTCGGCGAAGAACGCGGCTCCCCTGTTGGCGCCCGTCGCGTAGACCGAGACGACCTCGCGGCCGGTCACCCAGCGCAGGATGTCGAAGTCGTGGATGTGGCAGTCGCGGAAGATGCCGCCGGACAGGGGGATGTACTCGGCGGGCGGGGGAGCCGGATCCGCCGTCACCAGGTGCACCCGGTGCAGCTCGCCCAGCTCGCCGGCGCGCAGCGCCGCCGCCGCTGCCGCGTAGCCGGGGTCGAACCTGCGCTGGAACCCGATCTGCACCCGGTGGCCCGCGCACTCCTCCAGCACCTTGACGGTGTCGGGGACCGTGCCCGCCACGGGTTTCTCGCAGAAGGCCGGCACGCCCCGGCGGCACGCCTTGACGATCAGCTCGGCGTGGGTGCTCGTCGGGGAGGCGATCACCACCGCGTCCGCCTCGAAGGGGTCCCCCGGCCTGCCGTACGGCGACGTACGCACGGGGTCGGCCACGACGAGCTCCTCGACCAGCGGATGCGCGGCCAGGGTCGCGGCGTGGAAGGCTCCGATCCGGCCTAGACCCAGCAATCCCACACGCATGGCACCTCCAACGTTATATCCCTCAGTCAACGTTTTGTCCTGACATGTTGACCTTTAAGCCTCGAACGGCCTCCGCAGCCTTGTGCGCGGGCAGCCGCGCGAACCCCACCACGACGGCCGCCGGCCCCTCCGCCTCGCGCATCGGGCCCACCGGCTCGGCGGACAGGCCCAGCTCCGTGGCGATCCCGGCCGTGCGCTGCTCGTCCCAGCCGTCCGGCAGCTCCAGGTAGACGTGCAGGCCCGCGTCGATGCCCCCGACCCGCACGCCGGGCAGCTGCTCGGCCAGCGCGGTGACCAGCGCGTCGCGGCGGCGGCGGTACTCCCTGCGCATGCGCCGCAGGTGCCGGTCGTAGCCGCCGGTACGCAGGAAGTGCGCCAGCGCGTACTGCTCGACGACCGGGGAGCCGAGGTCGAGCTGGCCCCGGGCGCGGCGCACGGCCTCGGCGAGGTCGGGCGGGGCCGCCACCCAGCCCAGCCGCAGGCCCGGGGCGAGCGACTTGCTCACGCTGCCCGACAGCACCACCCGGTCGGGGGCCAGCCCCTGCAGGCACCCGACGGGGTCGCGGTCGTAGCGGAACTCGGCGTCGTAGTCGTCCTCCAGCACGACCCGGTGGCCGGCGTGGGCCCACTCCACCAGCGCCGCCCGCCGCTCCGGCGAGAGCACCACACCCGTCGGGAACTGGTGGGCGGGCGTCACCAGGACGGCCTCGCCGCTCAGCCCGCGGACGTCGAGGCCCTGCTCGTCCACCCGCACCGGCACGAGCTGCGCTCCCGCCCGCCTGAGCAGCGGCAGCTGGCGGTGACTCGCCGGGTCCTCCACGGCCAGCCGGAGCGTACGCTCGCCGGCCAGCACCTGCAGGACCAGGCTGAGCCCCTGCGCCACACCCCCGACGATGACGAGGTTCTCGGGGCGCACGTCGGCCGCCCTGACCCGGCGCAGGTATCCGGCCAGCTCTTCGCGCAGCTCGGGCACACCGCCGGGGTCCCCGTAATCGAGGGCGTCGGAAGGTACGGTGGTCAGGACGTGCCTGACGGCCGACAGCCAGCGTTCACGGGGGAAGTGGCCGAGGTCGGGGGAGGTGGGGCGATGACCGTAGTAGGGAGCGCTCGCGGAGGGGTTCGCCGCGTGGCGTGCGGGCGAGCGCCGGGAGGCGTTCATCGGCGCGACGCGCGTGCCGGCGCCCACCCGGGAGACCAGAAAGCCCTCGGCCACCAGCTGCTCGTACGCCTCCACCACCACGCCCCTGGAGACCTGCAGGTCGGCGGCGAGGTCGCGGGTGGCGGGCAGGCGGGTGCCCGGCGCGAGCCGCCCGACCCGGATGGAGTCGCGCAACTCGGACGCGACCTGCCCAGCGATTCCACCTCTTTCGCGATTGATGCGGATGTGGAGGTCGGCCATATTGGTCCTGTCTTCCGGCGCGGCATTGGACTGTTTCCGGGAACCATTGCCTTCCTAGCATCCAACGCATGAAAAGCGGCATCGCAGGGGCCGCCTCGGCCATGTTCCTCGTCGGGACGCTGGCCGGGGTCTCGGGGCTCATCGACTCCTATCCCGTCTACGGCGGCCAGGCCGTGCGCTATCTCGTGGCCGCGGTCATCCTGCTGGTCATCACGCGGGCGCTCGGCCTGCGGTTCGTCCGGCCGACGCCGCGCGAGGCGCTGTGCCTGGGCGGGCTGGCCCTGCTCGGCCTGGTCGTCTTCAACATCTGCGTGATCGAGTCCGCCCGCGCCTCGGGCCCGGCGCTGGTCGGCACGGTGCTCGGCACCGTCCCGCTGGCCCTGGCGCTGGCCGGCGGACGTCCGGCGCCCCGGGTGCTGATGGGCGCGTGCGTGGTGGTGGCCGGGGCGACGCTGGCCACCGGGCTCGGCAGCGGCAACACGACGAGCCTGCTGTGGGCGCTCGGCGCGCTGGTCGGCGAGGTGAGCTTCTCCCTGCTGGCCATCCCGCTGCTGCCCAGGCTGGGGCCGATCAGGACGTCGGCGTACTCGACGGCGCTCGCCGTGCCCATGCTGGCCGTCATCGGGCTGGCCACCGAGGGGTCGGGGATGTTGCGGACGCCGACGGCCGCGGAGGCGTTCGGGCTGGCCTACCTCGCGATCGTGGTCACGGTGGTGGCGTTCTTCCTGTGGTACCGGTCGCTGCCCAAGCTCGGGCCTGGGCGGGCCGGGCTGTTCGCGGGGCTGATCCCGGTGGCGGCCATCGTCACGGGCGCGGTGCTCGGGGTCGCGCTGCCCACCGCGTACGACCTGCTGGGCGCGGGCCTGGTGGTCGTGGGCATCCTCGTCGGGCTGAGCACCGGGCGTCCGTCGGCGGAGCCGGCCGCCAGACCGTCGCGGGCGTGAGCCCTCGGTCCTCCACGCCTCCAGGGGCTGAACACCTGCCGGGAGGCGCGTAATCTCTTGGAGGACCGAAAGGATGGACATGGGCGAGTTCGACTACACCGACCTTCTTCCGCTGGGCGCCGACGACACCGAATACCGGCTGATCACATCGGAGGGGGTGCGGAAGGTCGAAGCGGCTGGGCGTACGTTTCTCGAGGTCGACCCGGAGGCGTTGCGGCTGCTGACCGAGACGGCCGTCCACGACATCTCCCACTTCCTGCGGACGTCTCACCTGGCGCAGCTCCGGAAGATCATCGATGACCCCGAGTCGAGCGGCAACGACCGGTTCGTCGCGCTCGACCTGCTGAAGAACGCCTCCATCTCGGCCGGCGGCGTGCTGCCGATGTGCCAGGACACCGGCACGGCGATCGTGATGGGCAAGCGCGGCCGCCACGTGCTGACCGACGGCCAGGACGCCGAGCACATCTCGCGCGGCGTGTACGACGCCTACACCAAGCTCAACCTGCGCTACTCCCAGATGGCCCCGCTGACCATGTGGGAGGAGAAGAACACCGGCAACAACCTCCCGGCCCAGATCGAGCTGTACGCCGAGGACCCGCACGGCCACCCCGACGAGTACAAGCTGCTCTTCATGGCCAAGGGCGGCGGCTCGGCCAACAAGTCGTTCCTGTACCAGGAGACCAAGGCCGTGCTCAACGAGAAGCGCATGATGGCCTTCCTGGAGGAGAAGATCCGCTCGCTCGGCACGGCGGCCTGCCCGCCGTACCACCTGGCCGTGGTCGTCGGCGGCACCTCCGCCGAGTACGCGCTCAAGACCGCCAAGTACGCCAGCGCCCGCTACCTCGACTCCATCCCCACCGAGGGCTCGCCGTCCGCGCACGGGTTCCGCGACCTGGAGATGGAGCAGAAGGTCTTCGAGCTGACGCAGAAGCTCGGCATCGGCGCGCAGTTCGGCGGCAAGTACTTCTGCCACGACGTCCGCGTCATCCGCCTGCCGCGCCACGGCGCGTCCTGCCCGGTGGCCATCGCCGTCTCCTGCTCGGCCGACCGCCAGGCGCTGGCCAAGATCACGCCGGAGGGCGTGTTCCTGGAGCAGTTGGAGACCGATCCGGCGCGCTTCCTGCCGGAGACCACCGACGAGCACCTCTCCGACGACGTGGTCAAGATCGATCTCAACCGCCCCATGCGGGAGATCCTCGCCGAGCTGTCGAAATACCCGGTCAAGACGCGGCTCTCGCTCACCGGCCCGCTCGTCGTGGCCCGGGACATCGCGCACGCCAAGATCGCCGAGCTGCTCGACAACGGCGGCGAGATGCCGCAGTACCTCAAGGACCACGCGGTCTACTACGCCGGTCCGGCCAAGACCCCCGAGGGTTACGCCTCCGGCTCGTTCGGGCCGACCACGGCCGGGCGCATGGACTCCTACGTCGAGCGCTTCCAGGCGGCGGGCGGCTCGATGGTGATGCTGGCCAAGGGCAACCGCTCTAAGCAGGTCACCGAGGCGTGCCATAAGCACGGCGGCTTCTACCTGGGCTCCATCGGCGGCCCGGCGGCCCGCCTGGCGCAGGACTGCATCAAGAAGGTCGAGGTGCTCGAATACCCCGAGCTGGGCATGGAGGCGGTCTGGAAGATCGAGGTGGTCGACTTCCCCGCGTTCATCGTGGTCGACGACAAGGGCGACGACTTCTTCACCGACAAGACGGGGCCGGTGCTGAGCATCGGCCGCCGCTCGTAGCGGTCAGACGGCGAACGGCGCCGGGTGGGCGATCCTGCCGCCCGGCGCGGGCGCCAAGGTGACTCTCACGCGGCCACCGCGGTGCGGTGGGGCGCGACCACCGAGCCGTCGGGCAGCAGCAGACCGGTGTCCTCGAAGAGCACGACACCGTTGCACAACAGGCTCCATCCCTGGTCGGGGTGGAACGCGATCACATGTGCCCGCTCACGGTCGGGAGAGTCGGCACTCGGGCAGACGGGGTGGTGTGGACACATGGCGCACCTCTCAGATAGCGCTCCTGATCGCGGATGGTCAAAAGGGCAGCTTCCGCCCCGACGGCGTGCGAAGATCCAGCGAGGCCTCGGTCGGCTTCTTGGGCCGGCGTCTGACCTGGGTCTGGCGCATCTTCATCACGTCCTCCAACGGTCTGTCTTCAGTGCGTGGACCGGGGCGTTCGCCTCAGTCTGACGTTCGGGACCGACAGTTTCCGGTGGCCTGCGGGTGCTTGCCGTCTTTCACGGCTCAACCATGCACCCGCTCCCTTACGACACTCTTACAGCTCGCTGACGGGACCCGAACGGTTCATGTCAGCCAGACTGCCGCAGGCGTGAAAACCCCCTCCCGGGCATCATGCACAACCTCACCGCCGGTGACTGTGCCGATGGACACACGCCACGCCCGGCCCGGGCGTACGTCGCAGCCATGCAGGGCGGAAACGCACGGGCGGACGGGGGTAAGCCGATCGCGCGGCGGGACCAAACCAACCCTCGGCACACGGCCAAGGGCGGACCTAGGGCGCCAGAGGGACACTCGACGCGCCGGAACGCAGGTCATGGCGTCTTGTGCCGCCGGCCGCGCGCCGGTGCGGGCCCGAGAGCGCGGGAACCCCGTTCAACTGCGCGGATGTGACGCCGAGGATTGCTGACGTGACCAGTCAGACGAGTTGACTGAAGTTCGCAACAAATTATCGGCCCCGCCTCTACTGGTCGGTTTACACAAATAGGTAAGCTGCCTGCCATGCGTGCGCCCTCCGGTTACCTCCTCGCCGCGCGCTATCGGCTGATGGAGCCGGTCGGACGCGGCGGTATGGGCACCGTGTGGCGGGCGCACGACGAGCTGCTCGACCGTGACGTGGCGGTCAAGGAGGTGCGGCTGCCGGCCGTGCTCGACGAGGAGCTGCGCGCCGAGCTGTGCGCCCGCACCGAGCGCGAGGGCCGGGCGACCGCGATGGTCGCGCACCCGTCGGTCATCACCGTCTTCGACGTCGTCACCGAGGACGACCGGCCGTGGATCGTGATGGAGCTGCTGCGCGCGAAGTCTCTGGAGCAGCTCATCCAGGAGGACGGCCCGCTGGAGCCGCGCCGGGCCGCCGAGATCGGCCGGCAGATCCTGGGGGCGCTGCGCGCCGTGCACGCCAAAGGCATCCTCCACCGCGACGTCAAGCCCAGCAACGTGCTGGTGACCGAGGACCGCGCGGTGCTCACCGACTTCGGCCTGGCCGCACTCGAAGGTGACGTCTCCATCACCCAGGCGGGCATCGTCCTGGGATCCGCGGGCTACATCGCGCCCGAGCGGGTGCTCGGCGCGAAGGCCAGCCCCGCGGGCGATCTGTGGTCGCTCGGGGCGACCCTCTACACCGCCGTCGAGGGCCGGGGCCTGCACGGCCGGCGTACGGCCGCCGCCGCGCTCGCCGCGCTCACCACCGGCGAGCCGATCCCCATGCCGAAGGCGGGGCCGCTGGCGCCCGTGCTCGACGCGCTGCTGCGCATCGACCCGGCGACCCGGCTCGACTCCGTACGTGCCTCGCTCATGCTGGCCAGGGTGGCCGCGGGCGGGTCGGCCGAGGAGCCGCTGCCGCGCCGGCCGTCACGGCCCGGGTCGGTGATGACGCAGCCGCCGTTCACCCGCCGGCCCGCCCACCGCGGGCTGCACCGCGCCGACGCCCCCGCGCCGACGCTGAACGTGCCCTCACCCCGGCAGGAACGCAAACCAGGAGAAGGCGTTCACCGCAAACGCGGAGAAGCGCGGCCTGCCCCGTCCGCTTATGCCCGCCTCAAAGCGACGGTGATAAAGTTGTGCCTTCCTCGGCGGTTCTGGCCACGAGAACTTCGCAAGCGAGGGTAAAGCACTTCCCAAGCGAGAATCGATATCTTCTTCTCATGCCGGAACAGCAGACACGCCTGCTCGCGGACCGCTATGAGCTCGTCGCCCCCATCGGTCGGGGCACCATGGGCACCGTATGGCGCGCCCGCGACCGCGCGCTTGGGCGCGAGGTGGCGGTCAAGGAGATCCGCCAGGACCCGGGGCTCACCGAGGAACAGCGGGCCGAGCTGCGCGAACGCATGGTGCGTGAGGGGCGCATCGCCTCGCGTATCAGCCACCCCTCCGTGGCGTCCATCCACGACGTGCTGATCCAGGACGACAGTCCGTGGATCATCATGGAGCTCATCGAGGCCCGCTCGCTGGAGCAGGTGATCGATGAGGAGGGTCCGCTGCCGCCGCGGCTGGTGGCGGAGCTCGGCGTCGACCTGCTCGGCGCGCTGCGGGCGGCGCACGCCCAGGGCATCACCCACCGTGACGTCAAGCCGGCCAACGTGCTCATCACCGAGAGCGGCCGGGTGGTGCTGACCGACTTCGGCATCGCCAAGGCCGAGGGCGACTCGCGGCTGACGCGGACGGGCATGGTGATCGGCTCCCCCGGCTACACCGCGCCCGAACGCGCCAGGGGCGAGTACACCGGTCCGGAATCCGACCTGTGGTCGCTCGGCGCGACGCTGTACTTCGCCGTCGAGGGGCGGCCGGCGTACGAGCGGGCCACGGTCGCCGAGACGCTGGCGGCGTTGCTCAGCGAGAACGCCGACCCGCCGACGCAGGCGGGGCAGCTACGGCCGGTGCTGAACGGACTGCTCAACAAGGACCACCGGCAGCGGCTGAGCGCTGCGAAGGCGGAGACCATGCTTCGCATGGTCGCCGACACCCCCACCAGCGAGATGCCGGCGATGACGGCCGAGGCTCTCAACGCGCAGGAGGCCGCATTGCCCGACC
>NZ_SMKQ01000131.1 GCF_004348995.1 Nonomuraea terrae | reverse complement strand
CGTGCTGTTCGGGCGCGGGTCGCAGGGCACGGCTTTCGCGCCGCTCGCGACGATGCGCGACGTGTGGGGAGCGGTTTCGGGCGTAGGGACCGAGGTGCCGCTCACGTCGCTCGTGGTGCTGGCAGGAGCGCACCTGTTCTGCCTGGCCTGCGTGTGGGGCGGGGCGGCGGGGCTAGGCCGGCGGGCGCTGGAGCCGCCGATGCTGCTGGTGCTCGGCGTCGGCGCGGCCGGGATCGGGGCGGCCGTGCTGCTCGGGCATCCGGCGGCCTCGCAGCTCTACTTCCTCGAAGGGGCGCGGCCGTACCTGTCGGTGGCGGCCGTGTGCGGCGTGCTGGCGGCGGCGCGGGTGTCGTGGGCGCGCGCCGCACTGGCGGCGGGCTTCGGGGCGTGCGCGGCCCTGGCCGTGTCGGGGCCGGAGTTCCCCGGTGGGGCGCTGGTGCGGGTGGCGGCGCCGTACGCGGTGCTGGCGCTGGTCGCGGGGGTGGCGCTGGTGTGGCGGCGCGTGTGCGCGGCGGGGCTGGCCGCGCTGCTAGCCGGGTACGCCGTGCCGTCCTCGGCCGTGACGGTGGTCGGGCACGTGCTGCCGCTCGAAGAGGACGAACGCGAGCGGCTGATCCCCAAGGGCGCCCTGGCGGCCGGGCGGTGGTTGCGCGACCACTCCGCGCCCGGCGACGTGGTGGCCACGGACCTGCACTGCCTGCACCCCCGCTGGGTGGCGTGCGACAGCAGGCACTACTGGGTGTCGGCGTTCACCGAGCGACGCGTGCTGGTCGAGGGCTGGGCGTACGCCGAGAGCACGTTGTCGCGCGCCGGGCTGTTCGTGACGCCCTACCTCACGCTGCCGTACGCGGATTCGGCGCGGCTGGCGGCGAACGACGCGGTGTTCCGGGCGCCGACGGCGGAGAACGTCCGGCATCTCACCACGAAATACGGCGTGAAATGGCTCTTTACTGGGATGAATCCGCAGCTGGAGAAAGTCGCCCGGCTTCGGTTTCGCAACGCGACCTCGTCCGTCTACGAACTCGCCCCTGCGAAACTCGACCCGCAGACACTCGCCGCTCAGAAACCCGGCCCTCGGACGCTCGGCCGTTAGGTAAAGGCTCGGCACGCATCAGGGAATGATGCCGGGAAATCGCCCGCGCCGCGCTGGACGCCCCCACCACGATTTTCCCTGGACCCACGAGCAGCCAGGGGAGTCTATGGACACGCGTGCCGCCACGAAACCGAGACCCCGCGTCCGCGCCCCCGCCGCCCGCCTGGCCGGCGTGGACATCGTCATTCCCGTCCTCAACGAGGAACGCGCGCTGCCGGGCTGCGTCAGGACGCTGACGGCGTTCCTCGACGGGTTCCCGCTGCCGTGGCGGGTCACGATCGTGGACAACGGCAGCACCGACGCCACCTGGCCGGTCGCCGCCACGCTGGCCAGGGAGTACGAGCACGTCCACGCCCGCCGTCTGGACGTCCGCGGCCGGGGCGCCGCCCTGCGGGCCGCCTGGCGCGAGAGCCCGGCCGACATCGTGGCGTACATGGACGTCGACCTGTCCACCGATCTCGGCGCCCTGCTCCCGCTGGTCGCCTCGGTGGCGAGCGGCCACTCCGAGCTCGCCATCGGCACCCGGCTGGCGCACGGCGCGCGCACCCGCCGCTCGCTGCGCCGCGAGATCGTCTCCCGCGCCTACAACGTCCTGCTCAGGCACGGCTTCGGCGTACGTTTCAGCGACGCCCAGTGCGGGTTCAAGGCAGCCAGGACCGACGTGGTCAGGCCGCTGATGGACAAGGTCGAGGACGACGCCTGGTTCTTCGACACCGAGCTGCTGCTGCTGGCCGAGCACAACGGGCTGCGCGTGCACGAGGTGCCGGTCGACTGGATCGAGGACGCCGACTCCCGCGTCCGCATCGTCAGGACGGCGCTCGACGACCTGAAGGGGCTGGCCAGGGTCGCCTGGTCGATGGCCACGGGGCGGGCCCGCGTGGCCGTGACGCGCCCGGAGCCGCGCCCCACGCACCCCGACGCGGTGCTCGCCCGGCCGCGGGCGGCAGCGGCGGCGCGGCTCACGTCGTTCGCCGCCGCGGGCCTGCTCTCGGGGGTCCGCGCCGCGGTGCTCTTCGCGCTGCTGACCACGGCGGCGCTGCTCTGGATGCCGCCGGACGCCCGCCGGACGGCGGAGATCGGCGCGGTGGCCGCCGCGTACTGCCTCATCGCCCTGCTCCGCTCCGCTCGTGCGAGGAAATGATCCGATGGACAGCTCTGAGATCCGCCGCCTGGTCGCGCTGGAGGACACCCACTGGTGGTACCGCGAGCGCCGGGCTGTCCTGCGCAGGGAGCTGCGCCGGCTGGGCCGTCCCGGGCGGGCGCTGGACATCGGCGCCGCGGGCGGCGGCAACACCCGGGTCCTGGTCGAGGAGGGCTGGGACGCCACGGCGACCGACTACTGCGAGAGCGCGGTCGAGGTGGCGAGGGAGCGCGGCCTGAGGGCCGTGCGCGCCGACGCGCGAGCGCTGCCGTTCGAGCCGGGGAGCGTGGACCTGGTGACCGCGTTCGACGTGCTGGAGCACATCCGCGAGGACGACCTGGTCACCGCGGAGATCGCCCGCGTGCTCGCGCCCGGCGGGCACGCGCTGATCGCCGTGCCGTGCGACATGGCGCTGTGGTCGGCCCACGACGACGCCGTCGGCCACGTACGCCGCTACGCCCGTGAGTCGCTGACCGTCGTGGTGGAGCAGGCCGGGCTGCGGGTGGAACGGGTGTGGAGCTGGAACGTGCTGCTGCGGCCTGTCGTGGCCCTGCGCCGGCGCCGCTCCCGGGGCAGCGACCTGCAGAGGACGTCTCTCGTGGTCAACGCCGGTCTGTCGGCGATCGTCCGCGCGGAGCGCTATCTCCCGGTGACCTCGCTCAAGGGGGTGACGTTGTTCCTCAAGGCCAGGCTCGCCCGGTGATGTGCCCATACCGAAATGTTCGGGGGCCTTCGGGCGGATGATGTTGGCTCTAGGCTGCTGCCCGTGGTGATTCATGCTCTTCTGGCGGCCTCGCTGGCCCTGACGTCCCTCCCTGCCCAGGCGACCGTGAACGCGCCGAGGTCCGTCGACTGCAGCCGGGTGAAATGCCTGGCCCTGACCTTCGACGACGGGCCGGGAGAGTACACCCCCGCCCTGCTCAAGACGCTCAGGAAGGCCGGCGCCAAGGCGACGTTCTTCCTGGTCGGCGAGCGGGTGGAGAAGAGCCCGAAGGTGGCCAAGGAGATCCTGGCCCAGGGCCACGCGATCGGCAACCACACCTACTCCCACGCCGCCCTGCCCGCGCTGCTCGACTACGAGATCCTCGACGAGCTCAAGGTCAACCAAGAGGTGATCGAGAAGGCGACGGGCCTGCGGCCGAAGATGTACCGCCCGCCCTACGGGCAGACCGACGAGCGCGTGCTGCGCGTGGCCTACCAGGCGGAGCTGGCGGAGATCCTCTGGACGGGCACCACGCTCGACTGGAGCCTGCGCGACACCAAGAAGATCAAGGCCGTCGTGCTCAAGCTGGCCCAGCGTGACGGCGTGATCCTCATGCACGACGTCGTGCCGCAGACGGTGAAGGTCATGCCCGAGATCCTCAAGGAGCTCAAGAAGCAGGGCTACCACCTGGTGACCGTGCCGACGCTGATGCGCGCCAAGGGCCTGAAGGCCGGGACGAGCTACTTCTAGACCGATCCTTCGACGGCGGTTCTGGACGGGTGACCGTCCCGGGCCGCCGTCGGCGTTTCCACGGTGACGCACATCACCTCGAACGAGGCAAACGACTCAGCTGCCCGGCGCGTCAGATCATCAGGGTCACAGGATGACATCAATACCCTGTGATCCACATCACGTAAAACTTGGTCATAACGGATCAGCCGTTATCACGTCGAGATATTCCCGTGACATCCCCGAAATGCTCCTCCAACGCAGGAAGATCCCTCGCTGTGAGCGGCGTATCGCCTGCTCAGCAGGCGATCGAGCCGCGCGGCGCCCGCGGCCGACACGGTTCAGAAGCCTCGAAAACGGACGAACGCGATGCCCTACCCCCGCTTACCGGGCCCTCAAACATCGCAGCCGAAACTCTGTCGAAGAAGGCACCCTGACGGGTTCGCTAGGTTCGGGACACACGTTGGCGAACCGCATCGCCGGCCGACGATCCGCACCCTGATCCCCCGGGAGCGAAGCCGGAGCGGCGAAGCGTGACGCGAGGCCACGGCACCCCCGCCTGGCCTGCTCATCTCGCCCAGAGAGCCGGATGACGGGAGACACCCCCGTCTCTTTGGAGCGCTCTGATGAGCTCAATGACGATATCGGCACGAACGGGAGCAAAGCGTGACGGCCAACCGCTGGACGCGTCGGGATTTCTTCAGGAACTCAGGACTGACCGCGGCGGCCATCGTCGGCGCCCCCGCCCTGCTCGCCGGCTGTAGCCGGGTCGAGGACGCGGGTGCCACGCAGAGCGGTGACCCCCTCGCCGCTCTCAGGGCGGCCGGCACGATCAAGGTCGGCATCGCGAACGAGCAGCCGTACGGCTACCGCGACAGCGGCGGCGAGCTGACCGGCGAGGCCATCGAGGTGGCCCGCGCGATCTTCAAGTCGCTCGGCGTGGACACCATGGAGGGCCAGATCGTCGACTCCTTCGGCTCCCTGATCCCCGGTCTGCAGTCGAGGCAGTACGACTTCATCGCCGCCGGCATGTCCATCACCCCCGAGCGGTGCGCGGAGATCGCCTTCTCCAACCCCGACTACGCCACCTCGAACGCCCTTCTGGTGACCAAGGGCAACCCCAAGAAGCTCACGAAGTTCGAGGACGTCGCGCAGGGCGACGCCACGGTCGGCGTGCTCGAAGGCGCCGTCGAGAAGGGCTACGCGGAGGCCGCCGGCGTCCCCGGCGACCGGATCCAGGTCTTCCCCAACCAGAACGCCGCCTTCAAGGGCATCCTCGCCGGACGGGTGGACGCGATCGCGCTGACCGCCGTGTCGCTGCGCTGGACGCTCCAGCAGCAGTACGCCGACGAGCCGCTGGAGGTGACCGAGTCGTTCGTGCCGGTCGTCGACGGCGAGGAGCAGGTCGGCGCCGGCGGGTTCGGCTTCCGCAAGCAGGACACCGCCCTGCGGGACGCGTTCAACGCCGAGCTGAAGAAGCTGCAGGACGCGAACGGCGTGCTGCCGCTCATCGAGAAGTTCGGGTTCACCGCGACCGAGGTCGAGAAGGCGGCCACGCTCACCGCAGAGCAGCTCTGCGCGGCCTCCTGACGCGAGCATGACGACCATCAACCCGTGCAGCGCCGAGCTGCCCGGCACCCTCGGCGAGGCGATGCCGTTCCTGTGCAGAGGCGCCGTCGTCACACTGCAGAGCACGCTCGGCGGCTCCGTGCTCGCCATCGCCATCGCCCTCGTGGTGGGGCTGATGGCGAGCTCGCGCCTGCGGAGCGTGCGCGGCGTCGCCCGCGTGTACATGGAGTTCTTCCGCGGCACGTCGGTCCTGGTGCAGCTGTTCTGGCTCTTCTACGCGATGCCCATCCTCACGGGCTACCAGTTCGACAAGGTCGCCGCCGGCATCCTGGCACTGGGGCTCAACCTGGGCGCCTACGGCTCGGAAGTGGTGCGCGGCGCGGTGCAGGCGGTTCCCCCCGCCCAGCGGGAGGCCGCCATCGCGCTCAACTTCACGCCGTACCAGCGGATGCGCCACGTCATCCTGCCGCAGGCGTTCGTCGCCATGGTGCCGCCGATGAACAACCTGCTCATCGAGCTGCTCAAGACGACGTCGCTGCTGTCCGTCATCACCGTGGCCGACCTCGCCTACCAAGGCCGGCTGCTGGTCAACTCGGGCAGCGACCAGCTGATCGTCTTCGCGCTGATGCTGGTGATCTACTTCCTGTTCTCGTACCTGATCACGTTGCTGATGAGGTTCGTCGAGGGGCGGGCGGGGCGGTTGGTGGGCCGTGAGCGGCCTCGCCGGCGCCGTTCCGCGCCGGCGGTGGAGGGCGCCCGATGATCTGGGACTGGGACTGGACCCTGCAGATCCTGCCCGACCTGCTCACCCAGGGGCTGCTCGTCACCGTGCAGGCGACGCTCGGCGGCGCGGTGCTCGCGTTCGTGCTGGGCTTGTTCCTGGCGTTGCTGCGCCGGTCGCGCAGGGCGTACATCAGCCGCCCGGTGGGCGCGGTCACCGAGTTCATCCGCAGCACGCCGCTGCTGGTGCAGCTGTTCGTCGTCTACTACGTCCTGCCGGACTTCGGTGTCAGCATGACCGCGCTGACGACGGGCATCATCGGGCTCGGCGTGCACTACGCCTGCTACACCGCCGAGGTGTACCGGGCGGGCATCGACGGTGTGCCGAAGGGCCAGTGGGAGGCGGCGGTCGCCCTCAACCTGCCGCGCCACTGGATCTGGCTGAGCGTCGTCCTCCCGCAGGCCGTACGCCGGTCGCTGCCGGCCCTCGGCAACTACCTGGTCGCGATCTTCAAAGAGTCGCCGCAGCTGTCCGTGATCACCGTCGTCGACGTCATGGGGCTCGCCCGCGAGCTCGGCTCCGAGCGTTTCCGTTACCTGGAGCCGATCACCATCGCCGGTCTGTTCTTCCTGCTCATCGCGATCCCCGCGTCGATCCTCATCCGCCGTATGGAGCGCCGTCTTGACCACTGAAACGCAGCCAGGCAACGCCTCCCCCGCCGAAGCCGATCCGCAGTGGATGATCCGGTTCGACAAGGTCGTCAAACGGTTCGGCGACGTGACCGTCCTGCGTGAGCTGGACTTCCACGTCAGGCCCGGCGAGCGCGTCACCCTGATCGGCCCCAGCGGGTCGGGCAAGACCACCATCCTGCGCCTGCTGATGACCCTCGAACGCGTCACCTCCGGCACCATCGAGGTCGACGGCCAGTACCTGTCCCACATGCGGCGCGGCGACCGGCTCGTGCCCGCCGACGAACGGCACCTGCGCCAGGTCCGCAAGAAGGTCGGCATGGTGTTCCAGCAGTTCAACCTGTTCCCGAACATGAACGTGCTGCGCAACATCACCGAGGCGCCGGTGCGCGCGCTCGGCGTCCCGCGTGACCAGGCGGAGGCGAAGGCCCGCGAGCTGCTGGAGATGGTCGAGCTGGCCGACAAGGCGGACGAGCACCCGTCGCGGCTGTCCGGCGGCCAGCAGCAGCGGGTCGCCATCGCTCGGGCGCTCGCGATGGAGCCCGAGGTGCTGCTGCTCGACGAGGTCACCTCCGCGCTCGACCCCGAGCTCGTCTCCGGCGTGCAGTGCCTGCTGCGCGACATCGCCCAGCAGGGCAACCTGACACTGCTGTGCGTCACCCACGAGATGCGCTTCGCCAGGGACATCTCCGACCGGGTCCTCATGTTCGACCAGGGCCAGATCGTCGAGGAGGGGGATCCCGAGCAGATCTTCACCGAGCCGACACACCAGCGCACCCGGGACTTCCTCCAGGCGGTGCTCGGCGCCTGAGCCTCAAGGGGCCGAAAAGGCGCGCTCACCACCGCGTCTCGCCTCCGCGTCGTTCCCCGCGGGCGCGCGGGCGCTGGGGGAGGATATTTCGCGTACGTCTCCCGTCAGCCCCGGATCGGAATTCATGGCGCGTGACAGCAGGTCGAGGGCGCCCCTCGCCACCTTCCTGATCATCCAGGCGGTGCTCGGATGCTGGTGGGCGGCCTTCTACCCCGGCCTGTTCAGCCGCGACTCCGTCCTCTACCTCAGCCACACCGTGGCCGGCCCGTGGGTGAGCGACCATTCGGTGGTCTACGACGCGCTGCTGTGGCTGAGCTTCACCGGCACGGGAGACCTCGGGGCGGTCACGTTCCTGCAGACCACGGCCATGGCCGGGGCGCTGACGTATCTCGCGCAGTCGTTGAAGGCGCTGGGCGCGCCGCGCCTGCTGACCACCGCGGTGGCCGTGTTGATGCCGCTGGCCCCGCCGGTGGGCGCGTTCACGGTGACGTTGTGGAAGGACGTGCCGTTCACGATCTGCGCGGTGGCGGCCGCGGGAGTGTGCGCGCGCGTCGCGGCGCGGCGGGCCGTGACCGGGCCGGCGCTGCTCGGGCTGGCGGCGTCGCTCGCGGCGCTGGGGTTGTTCCGCGCCAACGGCTTCCTGGTGGCGAGCGTGGCCGTGCTCGGGCTGATGGCGGTCGTCCGTACGGCACGCGTGCGGCTGCTGGTCGCCGGCGGGCTCGCCGCGGCGCTCCCCCTCGTGCTCAGCACCATGGTCTTCCCGCGCTTCGGCATCACCCCGGCCTCGAACACGTACGTCTACCACACGGCCTACGGCGACATCGCGGTCGCCTACCGGGAGCATCCCGAGCTGTTCACCGACCGGGACCGGGCGCTCATGGAGTCGGTGGCCCCGCTCACGCGGTGGCGGGAGGGCGGCACCTGCTACACCGTCAACCCGCTGATCTGGCGGCGCGACTTCAGCTGGACGCAGGCCGACGCGCGCGCCGGCGAGCTGCTGAGCCTGTGGCGGCGGCTGCTGGTGAGCGACCCGGCGACGATAGTCTCCGCGCGGCTGTGCCGAGGGTCGATCGCGTGGCGGCCCGTGCAGGACGAGGCGGCGGTCGGGGGCGGGACGTACCGGTTGTCGCTGCGACCGAACGCCGACACCTACGTCGGGCCTGGCAAGGTGGCGGACTTCCCCGGCCGGTCGGTGTACTCGCTGCGCCCGCTGTCCATGGGGCTGAACGACCTCACCGACCGATGGCTGACCTCCGCCCTCGCCCCCCGCCACGACTGGGCGCTGTGGCGGGGGGCGTCATGGGCGTACCTGTGTTACGTGAGCGTGGCGCTGGCGGCGTGGGCGCTGCGCAACCGGTACGCGCTCGCGGTGGCCGCGGTGGTGGCCGGGCAGCAACTGGCGGTGCTGGCCAACATCTCGGCGCAGGACTTCCGGTACATGGCCGCGCCGATCCTCGTCGGGGTGCTGCTGGTGCCGCTGCTGCTCGGCAGCGTGGCGCGGCTGCTCGCCGAGCTCGTACGGACCCGCGGGCGGCGGCTGCGCGGCACACCGGCACAGCCCGGGACAGCGCAGCCGGAGCCGGTCGTGCCGCTGCTCAGCGAACCCGAGCCGGAGGACGACCCCACCGAGCCGCTCCCCGAGACCGCCGACGAGACCGACGAGCCCACGGAGCCGCTGGAGGAGGACACCGCGCCGATGCCGGTGCCCCCGGAGGCCGTACCCGGCGCGCCCCCTGGCAGGGAGCAGGACGGCTGACCCGTCAGGCGGTGGCGTCCCCGCCGCCGGTCGCGCCGACGCGGCCGGGCAGGCGCACCACCGTGACGAAGAACTCGTCGATCTGCCGGATGACCGTCATGAACCGGTCGAGGTCGACGGGCTTGGTCACGTACGCGTTCGCGAACAGCTTGTAGCTGCGCAGGATGTCCTCCTCCGCCGAGGAGGTCGTCAGGACGACCACGGGGATGGCGCGCAGGTCGGGATCGCCCTTGATCTTCTCCAGCACCTGGCGGCCGTCGTACTTCGGCAGGTTGAGGTCGAGCAGGATGAGATCGGGCCGCGGCGCGCCGGCGTGGGCGCCGCGCTGGTAGACGAAGTCGAGCGCCTCCAGCCCGTCTCTCACCACGTGGAGGTTGTTGCGGATCTTGTTGTCCTCGAACGCCTCGCGGGTGATGAGCTCGTCACCGGGGTCGTCCTCGACCAGCAGGACTTCGATGGGTTGCCCGGTCGTCATGAGCTGTTTCCTTCGTGATCGGTGCCCGCGGCGGCGATCTGCGGCCGCGGCTGGTGGGGGCCGGTCGGCAGGGTGAAGCAGAGGCGCGCGCCGCCGGCGTAGGCGGTGTCGAGCCAGATCCGGCCGCCGTGGTTTTCCACGATCTTCTTGCACATCGCCAGGCCGATGCCGGTGCCGCTGTAGGCCTCGCGGCTGTGCAGGCGCTGGAAGATGACGAAGACCTTGTCGGCGAACTCGGCTTCGATGCCGATGCCGTTGTCCTCGACCGAGAACAGCCAGCCCTCCTCCGCGGGTTCGCAGCCGATGCGGATCACCGGCGCGCGCCCGGGGTCGCGGAACTTGATCGCGTTGCTGACGAGGTTCTGCCAGAGCAGGCCCAGCATGGTGGGATCGCCGACGACGCTGGGCAGCTCGGCGGGGCGTTCGACGCGGGCTCCCGACTCCTCGACGGCGGCCGACAGGTCGTCGATCACCTTCTCCAGCGTCTCGCCCAGGTCGACGGGGCAGCGGTCGTCGTAGACGCGGCCCACCCGGGAGAAGCTCAGCAGGTCGTTGATCAGCACCTGCATGCGGGTGGCGCCGTCGACCGCGAAGCGGATGTACTGGGTGCCGCGTTCGTCGAGAACCTCGCCGTAACGCTTCTCCAGGAGCTGGCAGAAGGTGGCGACCTTGCGCAGCGGCTCCTGCAGGTCGTGGGAGGCCACGTACGCGAACTGCTCCAGCTCGGCGTTCGAACGGCGCAGCTCCACCGCCTGGGCGTCGAGGTCGGCGGCCTGCTCGCGCAGCAGCACCTGCCGGCGATGCGACTCGCCCAGCGCTTCGACGATCTTCAGCCGCATCAGGTCGACGTCTCTGGCGACCTCGCGGATGTCGGCCGGGCCGCGCGCGGGGATGGCGTGGTCGAAGTCGCCGGCGGTGATGTGGCGGGAGGCCGTGCGCAGCTCGTCGAGCGGCCGCCCGACGGCACGGCGCAGCAGCACGGCCATCGCCAGCGCCGCCACGGGGAAGACCACGAGCATGGCGACGAACGCCAGGTTGCGGGTGCGCTCGGCCTGGTCGAGCTGCTCCTGCACCCGCGCGCGCAGATCGGCCAGCCGGTCGTTCTGCCGCTCCAGCAGCGCCCGGATCTCGTCGAACGCCTGCTTGCCCTCCTCCACCGCGCCGGACGACACGGACCCGTCCGCGCGCTCCCGCGTGAGGGGCCCGGCGTAGTCGCTGCGCCACGCCTCGGCACGTGCGCTGATGGCGTCCAGGCCGGCCAGCAGGTCGGGGCGGTCGGAGACGAGGCCGGCCAGCTGCCGGCGGCTGTGCCGTTCGGCCGCCACGCCGTCGTCGTACGGCTGCAGGAGCGACCGATCGCCGGTCAGCAGGAACCCGCGCACCCCGGTCTCCTGGTCGATCAGGGCCTTCTGCAGCTGGGCGGACTCGATGCTGGCCGGGGAGACCCGCGTGGTCAGCTGGTCGGACAGCCGGTTCGTACGGTCGAGCGTGATGGCCCCGATCCCGGCGCAGACCGCGATCAGAATCGTGATGGCCACGAGCACGACCACGAACCAGCCCTGCACCGTCAGCCGCCGCCACCCCCGCTCGCTCATGACCGTGCCTTCCAGCGCAGATGGACCACCGCCAGGTCGTCGGCCGCCGCCTCGGGCGCGGTGACGGACTCGACGTCGGCGAGCAGCGCGTCGAGGAAGCCCTCGCCGTCGAGGTGCGCGTGGCGGCGCGCGAGGTCGAGCAGGCCCTCCTCGCCCAGCCAGCGCGGCGGCTCGCCGGGCAGCCGGCGCTCGAACAGCCCGTCGGTGTACAACGTGATCCCGGCGTCCTCGGGCAGCTCCAGCACGTCCTGGTGCCAGTCGGCCTCGACCGGCAGGCCGAGCGCGAGGCTCTGGCCGGGGTCGGCGAGGGTGACCTGGTCGCCGTCGTGCAGCAGCATGCCGGGATGGCCCGCTCGCCACAGCCTGAGCGTGCGCTGGTCGGGCTCCAGCACCAGTGTGGTCATCGTCACGAAGATCTCCCCACCGGGACGCTCCGCTTCGAGGATGCGTTCGAGCCGGCGCAGCAGGGCCGCGCCGGTCACCCCGCTGAGCACCAGCGCCCGCCAGGCGATGCGCAGGCAGACGCCGAGCGCGGCCTCGTCCGGGCCGTGGCCGCACACGTCGCCGATCACCGCGTGCACGGCCTTGTCGTCGGACTCCACCACGTCGAAGAAGTCGCCGCCGAGCGTGGCCGAGCCCCTGCTCGCGCGGTAGCGGGTGGCCACCTCGATCGGCATGTTCTGCAGCAGCGGCGTCGGCAGCAGGCCGCGCTCCAGGCGGGCGTTCTCCTTCGCGCGCATGCGCTCGGCGTGCAACGCGACAGCCGCCTGCTCGGCCTGCTTGCGCTGCATGGCGTAACGCAGCGACCGGCCCAGCCACTCGGGCTCCACCCGGCCCTTGACCAGGTAGTCCTGCGCGCCCGCGGTCACCGCCGCGAGGCCCGCCTGCTCCTCGGCCAGGCCGGTGAGCACCACCACGGCCGCGTCGCCGGCCTCCTCCAGCACGGTGGACAGCGCGGAGAACTCGTACGCGTCGGGCAGCCCGAGGTCGAGCAGCACGCACTGGGGGCGCAGCCGGTGCAGCGCCCGCCGGGCGGCGTCGACCGAACGCACCCACTCCAGGCGCACCGCGAAACCGCTGTCGGCCAGCAACTCCTCGACGATCAACGCGTCCTGCGGGTCGTCCTCCACGAGCAGCACCAGCGGCTGCCGGCTCTCGTCACTCGCATGAGGCATCCAGGCCCTGCCACCCTTCTAGACCGCGAACGTGAGCACCCAAGTCATCGACACCTTGAATGTCCCATTGCCAACTACGGTCTGAGTTGGCCCAGGGCCAGCCTCCTCTTCCCATCCTCGTTGCCTGTATGCCTGGGGATGACCGTCACTCCCACTCGATGGTGCCCGGCGGCTTGCTGGTCACGTCGAGGACGACGCGGTTGACCTCGCGGACCTCGTTGGTGATGCGGGTCGAGATGTGCGACAGCACGTCGTACGGCACCCGCGACCAGTCGGCGGTCATCGCGTCTTCCGAGGTCACCGGGCGCAGCACCACCGGGTGACCGTACGTGCGGCCGTCTCCCTGCACCCCGACCGAGCGGACGTCGGCGAGCAGGACCACCGGGCACTGCCAGATCTGCCGGTCGAGGCCGGCGCGGGAGAGCTCCTCGCGGGCGATCGCGTCGGCCTCGCGCAGGATGGCCAGGCGCTCGCGGGTGACCTCGCCGACGATGCGGATGCCGAGGCCGGGGCCGGGGAACGGCTGACGCCAGACCATCGCGGGCGGCAGGCCCAGCTCTTCGCCGGCGCGGCGCACCTCGTCCTTGAACAGCGCGCGCAGCGGCTCGACCAGGGTGAACTCGATGTCTTCCGGCAGGCCGCCGACGTTGTGGTGGGACTTGATGTTGGCCGTGCCCGTGCCGCCGCCCGACTCGACCACGTCGGGGTAGAGCGTGCCCTGGACGAGGAACTGCACCGGGCCGTCGGCCATGATGGCGCGCTGCTCGTCCTCGAAGACGCGGATGAACTCGCGCCCGATGATCTTGCGCTTCTCCTCCGGGTCCGAGACGCCCGCGAGGGCCTTCAGGAAGCGCTCCTCGGCGTCGACCACGCGCAGCTTGACGCCCGTGGCGGCCACGAAGTCGCGCTCGACCTGCTCGGCCTCGCCCTTGCGCAGCAGGCCGTGGTCGACGAAGACGCACGTCAGCCGGTCGCCGATGGCCCGCTGGACGATCGCGGCGGCCACCGCGGAGTCGACCCCGCCGGACAGCGCGCAGATCGCGCGGCCGTCGCCCACCTGGCGGCGCACGGCCTCGATGGAGTCTTCGACGATGTTGAGCATCGTCCACGCCGGGCGGCAGCCGGCCACCTCGAGGAAGCGCTTGAGCACCGTCTGGCCGTGCTCGGTGTGGAGCACCTCGGGGTGGAACTGCACGCCGTAGAGACCGCGCTCGGTGTGCTCGAACGCGGCGACCGGCGTCTGACGGGTCGAGGCAGTCACCAGGAAGCCCTCAGGGGCCGCGGCCACGCTGTCGCCGTGGGACATCCAGACCGTCTGGCTCGCCGGCAGGCCGGTGAAGATGACACCCTGGTCGAGCACCTCCAGCGGGGTGCCGCCGTATTCGGCGACCCCCGTGCGGGCCACCTCGCCGCCCAGCGCCTGCGCCATGGCCTGGAAGCCGTAGCAGATGCCGAACGTGGGCACGCCCGTCTCGAACAGCCCCTGCGGCACGACGGGAGCGCCGTCGGCGTAGACGGAGGACGGGCCCCCGGACAGGATGATCGCCTTGGGGTTCTTCGCCATCATCTCCTCGACCGTCATGGACGACGGGACGATCTCGGAGTAGACGTGACACTCACGCACTCGCCTGGCGATAAGTTGCGCGTACTGAGCGCCGAAGTCGACGACCAGCACTGTGTCGAATTCAGACACCGTGAACCCTCCCCAAAGGCGAAATGCGGTAGCCCCAGTCTATCGGCACCGCGTCTCACACCTGGCCCGCCGGGGGCCTGACGTGCTACCACAGAACGATGGATCTTGTCTGGCCGGTGACCGCGTGGGCGCTCTGGTTCGCCGCACTGGCCGCCGCCTTCAAGGTGTCCGGTCGCGACAGAGCCCTCCGGCAGGCACCCGAGTACGCCGTGCCCGCGCCCGTGGCGGAGCTCTTACGCGGCATGCGCCCTCAGGACGTGTTCCACACGACGCTGTTCGACCTCGTCACGCGCGGCTGGATGACGATCGAGGGCGACCGTCTCTCCCTGGCGCCGCCGCCGGAGCGGCCGCTCGTCCCGTACGAGCAGTGGGTGCTGGAACGGGTGCGCGCCCGGATGGCGGGGGCGCGGCGGGCGCCGGTGATCGCGCTCATGCCGGAGGCGGCCGATCTCGACAGGCGTTTCGTGCCCCTCGTCCGGGAGTGCGCCATCGACCTGGGGCTGGCGCGGCGGCGCTGGCAGACCATGATCGTGCCGCTGCTGCTCGCGGTCGCGCTCGTCGTCCCCTGGTACGCCACCGTGAGCCTGTCCGGCATCTCATGGTTGGGAACGATCGCGACGATGGTGTCGTGGCTGGCCGGGATCGGGGTGCTGGTGAGCGGCCGGGGTTTCCTGCTGACCGCGCGCGGCCGGGAGGTCGCCGGCCCTGGCCCGGTGCCGGTGAACCCGCAGCAGGAGTGGATCTTCACGGGCAGCGGCTGGCAGGGCGTCGAGATCGAGCCCGCCGCGCCCTCGCGGGCCCGGGAGCGCTTGGAGGCCGCCGGGCACGTCGTCAAACGCTGGGTGAAGGTCGAGTCGGCCGGCGAGTCGAGCTCACGCACCCGCTACTACGTCGCCCTGCACGACGGCGTCTCGGCGAAGGCCACCGCGTACGAGGTGGGCGCGGGGGTCTACCGCGACGTGCTGCCGGGCGACTCCGTACGGCTGCTGGTCAAGCCGCGCAAGGGGGCGGTGGTGCGGGTGCTGGCGCACGACCGTCACTGGTAGCCGGGCAGGGCCTCGGCCTGCCCGCGCAGCCGGTCGGAGTGGGGGGCCGGCCGGCACAAGGAACCGTTCGTCGTGGATGGCCTTCACCACGAGGTCGGCGATCTCCGACGGCTTCACGCCCTGCTCGGCCGCCTCGCGCGAGTAGAGCTCGTCCTGCGTGGGCCGGGCGAACGAGCCGGCCGGACTCGCCGATGCGCGTCTCGACCGCGCCCGGGCAGGGCGCGGTCAGGCGCGGCTTCGACCCCGTCGTCGCCAGGCCGCCGGACGGGCGGAGCGGCTGAACGCCTGTGGAGGGCCGGTAAGACCAGCCGCAAGTCCGGCACAGCCCGACGAAGCAGGAAGCCCGGGAAGTGCCGTCGCGTGAACGGCGGCACAGGCCGGAATCCCCAGCCGTCAGGCCGGAAAGCACGTCAAAGGATCGCGCCGATCAGGCCCAGCGGGGGCGCGCCGAGGTCGAGCAGCGCCTTGTGGAAGCGCTGCACGGTGAACTCCGCACCCCATTCCTTGCGCGCCTGCTCGCGCAGGTCCTGGATGAGCAGCTTGCCCCAGGTGTAGCGGCCGTAGGTCGGGTCGAACGACGCCCGCCTGGCCTCCGACAACGCCGCCGGGCCCGCCAGGTGGGTGTCGGACTCGAAGCGCCGGGCGCCGTCCTCGACCGTCATCTGGCCGGTGTGCACACCGATCGCGCAGGCCAGCCGGGTGACGCGGATGAGGGCCTCCACCCAGACGCCGATCTCGAAACGCGGGTCGCCGGCCTCGAAGCCCTCCTCGACGCAGAGCTCCTCGGCGTAGTGGGCCCAGCCCTCGATGAACGACATCGACTGCAGCAGCCTGCGGACGTCGGAGGGGGCCCGGCGCAGCGCCCTGGCGTGCGAGAAGTGGCCGGGGGCGACCTCGTGCACGTTGATCGCCGGCAGGGTCGCCCGGCTGAAGACCTCCAGCCACTCCTCCTGCTCGTGCGCCGGCCAGGACCGGTCGGGCGGCGTGACGTGGTACCACGACGGGCCCTCCGGCTCGCCGGGCGCGTTCCACGCCATCATGGCCATCGCCCAGCGGCGCGACTCGGGCGCGGGTCCGACCAGGCACTCGCCGTCGTGGTACGGCACCAGGTCCTTCTCGCGGGTGAACGCGATGGCCTTCTCCGTGCCGACGCGGGCCGCCTCGATCACGCCGTCGGCGTCGGGGTGGTCCTTGACCAGCTCGCGTACGACGTCGAGCGGCGCGCGGTCCTTCTCCCCCAGCTTGGCGCAGGACTCCGCGAGCAGGCCCATGAGGCGGTCGCGCTCGGCGTCGGCGCGCTCGGCCAGCCTGCCGAGGTCGACAGGCAGTCCCTCTGCGGTGCCCATCAGCGTGGCCAGCGCCTGGCCGCCGAGCGCGGCGTCGGGGTCGCCCTCGGTCGTGGCGCGCTCGACGTGCGCGACCAACCGGGCGTGCGCCTTCAGCGCGGTCTCGTCGGTGACGCCGGCCGCCAGGCCCTTGACCGCGCCGATCAGGGACCGCGCGACCGGGGCGGGCACCTGGTCGAGCGCGGCGACGGCCTGGTCGACGGCCTCGGGCCAGCGGGCGAGGTGGGCGGCCTTGGCCGCGGCGCGCTCCTCGGCCGGGGCGTAGCCGCGGTCGTAGCAGGCGAGGTCGAGGTTGGACAGGTGGATCAGGGGGTTCTTGCGGTGCAGTTCGAGCTCGCCGTACTCGTAGCGCAGACTCGCCTCGAACACCTGGAGGTGCCTGGCGTCGTGCGGGTCTGCGGGCAGGTCGCCCTCGCCGAGCCGGGCCAGCCCGGCGCGTACGCCGTCGGGCGACAGGTCCTGGATCTCGCCGTCGTACTCGTGCCTGCCCGCTCCTTCGCGCGCCTCGGCCACGCCCAGGTCGAGGATGGCTCGCAGCCTGGCGTCAAGTTCTGTCATGCCGCCGACGCTAGCGCACCGGATGTCGACCTTTAAGTCTCGAAATTTGCCGATAAATGCGGCTCTTTCTGGGCGGGGGGCGGGCAGGATGATCCACATGGCCCTCCAGATCACGACGCTCGCCGAGCGCCCCGGCTTCGCGCCCGCGTTATGGGACATGGACCACACGTGGCACGAGTTCGTGCTGAACGACCCCGTGGCCGACCTGTTCTACGCGATCGCCACCACGACGTACGCCGACTACGTGCTGGTCGCCGACGACGACGCCGAACCCGGGCGGATGGTCGCGCGGGCCTGCATGATGCCGTACGTGGTGAAGGGCGACGAGCTGCCCGACGACGGGTGGGACGCGGTGATCCGCTCCGGTTGGCTGGCCCGCGAGCGCGGCGACAAGCCGGACGCGATCTCCGCGCTGGAGATCACCGTCCGCCGCGACCTGCTCGGCACCGGGCTGTCCGGACGAATGCTGGCCGCCATGCGACGGCATGCCGCGGGGCTCGGATTCCGCGAGCTGGTCGCCCCCGTACGCCCCAACGGCAAGCACCTCGAACCGCACACCCCCATGGCGGAGTACGCCTGGCGTACCCGCGAGGACGGCCTGCCGCACGACGCCTGGCTACGGGTGCACGTGCGGGCGGGCGGCAAGATCGTCAAGGTGGCGCCGCGGTCGATGACGGTGTCGGGCACGCTGGACGAGTGGCGCGCGTGGACGGGCCTGCCGTTCGACCGCACGGGCCCGATCGAGGTGCCGGGCGCGCTCACCCCTGTGCACAGCGACGTGACGCACGACCACGCCGTCTACGTGGAACCGAACGTCTGGGTCAGCCACGACCTGACCTGACACGCGGGCCGCGGACGTCGCCGCGCCCGCCTCGACGTCTCCTCCGCACGGGGCGGTCCTCCTCGGCCACGCCGACGGGGACGCGTGCGTCGCTCAGCCGCCCACCGGGCCGAACACCTCGCGCAGGCGGCTCGTGTGCCGGGCCGGGTCGAGGCCGCGTTCGGTCGCCCAGGCGTCGGCGTGGACCGTGGTGAGGTGCCGGTCGGCCGCGTCGCCGATCAGTGACACCACCGTGCCCGTCTCTCCCCTGGCCCGCATGCGGTCGATCAGCTCCAGCGTCGCCCAGAGCGCGGTGCCCGAGGAGCCGCCCACCGGCAGGCCGGTGACCTCCCTGAGGCGCCGGGCCGCCGCCACGCTCGCCGCGTCGGGCACCGGGACCACCAGGTCGACGAGGTCGCCGCGGAACCCGGGCTCGACACGCGGGCGGCCGGCGCCCTCGATCCGGGACGGCATCCCGGTGGCGTAGTCGGGCACGTCCAGCGTCCAGCCGGGGAAATACGCCGAATTTTCGGGATCGGCCACCACCACTCGGCACCGCACCTCGTGGGTGCGGATCCACTGACCGAGGGTGGCCGAGGTCGCGCCGGTGCCGGCGCCCGTGACGACGTAGTCGGGGGTCACCTGGCCGAAGAGCTCGTCCGCCAGGTCATGCGCGGTCGCCGGCCGAACTGGTCGAGGAAGTGGCCCTCGACGCGCCGGGCCGCGTCGTAGATCGCCAGGGGCGGCGTGACGAACCGGCACTCGCCGCCCAGCGACTCGACCGGCCGGGCCCGCTGCTCGCTGCGCCCGCCCGGCATGACCACGACGTACCGCAGCCCCAGCCGGCGCGCGAACCACGCCTGGGCGATCGCCGCGTTGCCGCCCGTCGCCTCCACCACGGTCGTGCCCTCGCCGACCAGCCCGTCGAGGATCGCCTGCCGGAAGAGCGCCCTGGCGTGCCGGTGGCGCAGGCTGCCGGTCGGGTGCTTGGACTCGTCTTTCAGCAGCAGCCTGATCCCGGGCGCGCGCACCGGGACGTCGATCAGCGGCGTGGGCGTGCCTGCCGCCAGCACGCCGAGAGCCCGCTCCGTCCACATCATGCCGGCCGGCCTGGCACGAGGGGGCGGGCCAGCCCGTCGCCGTTCACCACGAGCCGATCACGCGATCGCGATGCGCGGCATCCACATCGGCTCCTTCGCCAGCTCGGCCCACAGGCAGCGCAGCAGCAGGCGGCTCCTGAGGCCGGCGTGCTCGGGGGCGTCCCAGAGGTTGCGGAGCTCGCCCGGGTCCTCCTGGAGGTCGAAGAGCTCGCCGTACTCCTGGCCCTGGTAGACGGTGATCTTGTATCGGTCGTCCACGTACGTCCTGAGGTTGAGCGTGGTCGGCTGGTGGTGGAACTCCACGAGCGTGTGGTCCCGCGCGGCCGGCCGGACGCCCTCCCACACGGCGTGCTGGTCCACCCCGGTCATGAACCCGGGGACGGGCTCGCCGAGGAAGCCGAGGAACGTGGGCGTGAGGTCGGCGGTGGACTGGATCGCGTCGCTGACCCGCCCCGCGGGCACCCGTCCCGGATACCGGACGACGAGCGGCACCCTGATCAGGTCCTCGTAGTGGAAAGGCCCCTTGGCCTGCAGCCCGTGCTGGCCGAAGAAGTGCCCGTGGTCGGTGGTGAACACCACGATCGTGTCGTCGGCGAGGCCGAGGGCCTCCAGTCGGTCGAGGATGCGCCCGACGTACTTGTCGAGCAGGCTGACCATGCCGTAATAGGTGGCCACGAGCTTCCCGCGGTCGGCCTCACTACGCCGATGCGAGTGGAAGCCGTGGGTGATCTGGCCCGACTCGGGCGGGCCGAAGTCGGGATCCTCCAGCTGCGTCATGCGGAAATGCGGCGGGTTGCGATCGTGTTCGCCCGGCGCCGCTTCCGGGATGGCGAGCCGGTCCGGGTCGTACATGGTGTCCCACGGCTCCGGCGCGAGATACGGCGGGTGCGGGTCGAAGAAGCTCGCCCACAGGAAGAACGGCTCCTCCGCCGCCGCGTACTCGTCGAGCAGCCGGTTGCTCCGCTCGGCGATCCAGGCGTTGTAGTGGAACTCCTCCGGGATCGACCAGGTGAACTCAGCGGCGGGGTCCATGGTCCCCGTCGGCGGCAGGAAGTGCTCGCGCCACCCGGTGAAGCCGCGTTCCTCCATCCACAGCGCGTAGTGCTGGCCGACATGCGACTCGTTGGTGTGGTTGCGCGCCAGCTCGACGTGCTGGAAGCCGTAGTAGGGGCCGTGGAAGCGCTTCCAGAACGCGAGGTCCTGCAGCAGCGGGTACGCCTCCAGCGACCGGTACCGCTCGGTGCTCGCCAGCGGCTGGAAGTGCGCCTTGCCCACCAGGGCGGTGCGGTAGCCGAGGCCCTGGAGCCGGTCGCCGACGGTCGGCGCCGACTCGGGCAGGCTGGTGCCCAGGCTCCAGGCGCCGTGCTGGCTGGGGAACTGCCCGGTGATCATCGACGCGCGCGTCGGGGTGCAGGTGGGGTTCGGGCAGTACGCCCGGGTGAACCGGGTCCCCTCGGCCGCCAGCCGGTCCAGGTTCGGCGTGCTGATCTCCGGGTTGACCACGCCGAGGGTGGTCCAGTGCTGCTGGTCGCTGGTGATCAACAGGATGTTGGGCCTGCTCAAGCCTGGCTCCTTTGCTGTGGCTGCTGGGGCGGCACGCCGGAGCGCTCCGCCTCGATCTCCTCGAGCGGTCTGCCGGCGGTGTCCGGCATGAAGAAGAACCCGACCACGCCCGAGATCGCCACGAACACGGTCAGCGCCGTCGCGACGCCGGTGATCCCGCCACTTGCGATGACGGGGACGACGAAGCTCCACAGTCCGAGCAGGACGCGCGAGACGCCGAACGTGAGGCCCTGCGCGGTGCCGCGCAACATCGTCGGGAACAACTCCTGGCTGAAGGTCTTGTAGCTCAGCTCGCCGGCCAGCTTGGAGCTGATGGCCCACAGGACGATGCTGAGCTGCGCCGCGATCAGGCCGTACGGGGTGATCAGGAACATCCCGTACGAGACGACCCCCAGCACCGCGCCGATGCCCATCATCCACTTGCGCGCGGAGGTGCCGCGGTCGATGAACCGCATGACGACCAGCAGCGTCGGCACGCCGAAGAGCAGCCCGATCAGCGTGGTCAGGATGCTCACGTCCCGCCCGCCCGCGCCGAGCGTCTCCACCAGGTAGGGCGTGAACGACCCGATCGTGCCGGCGGCCAGGTTCCAGAACGTGTAGAAGATCCCGGTGTAGGCGAGCGCCCGCAGGTTCGGCCCGCTGAGCAGCGCGCGCACCCGCCTGGCCGAGGTGACGGCGGTCTCGGCGGCCGTACGCCACACGGCCGACTCGGCCATCCCGCGGCGCATCGCCCACGTGATCAACGCCGCGAGCACGAGGTGCAGGAAGACGATGCGCACCCCGAGCAGCCCGAGGGGATCGAGCAGGTACGCCAGGAGGAGCACCACGGAGGGGCCGAGCACCCAGGCGATCTGCGTGAGCCCGAGCAGCTTGCCCCTGGCCTTGGCCGGGGCCAGCTCACCGACGAGCGCGAGCGAGGTCGGCACGTCGGCGCCGACGGCGAGACCGGCGACGAACGTGCCGATCATCAGCATCGGCGGATTGACCGCCAGCGCCACGCAGAGCATGCCGGCGGCGAAGACGAGCAGGTCCCATTTGTAGATGCGTTTGCGGCCGAGCTTGTCGCCCAGCCGGCCGCCGACGAAGGCCCCGATGCCGCAGCCGATGGCGTTCGGGCCGAGCGCGGCCAGCAGGCCGACCATGCTCTGGCTCAGCCCGAACTCCTCACGGAAGAGCGTCAGGCCGGTGCTCACCGCGGAGATGGAACCCGCGTCGAGGTAGGACGCCATGCCGGCGAGCGCCGTCCACTTCCATTGCTGACGGGTGACCGCAGGGGGACTGGCCATGGGCGCTCCGGGGGAGGGAAGTGATCAAACAGTTTTCCGCGCACTGCCCCATTTCTCGACACATCACGAAAGAACCAAACATCGGTTTTTGTCAGGACAAGTGGGTGCTCTCCCCGGGGGCCAGGAGCCGGAGGCGGTCGCCGAAGCCGGCGAAGGACCTCTCCACCGTGTCCCTGCCCTGGGTGAAGTGCGCCCAGTGCTCGAAGTGCAGCGGCACCACGTACCTGGCCTGAAGGATCCCTGCGGCGGTGACCGCGTCCTCGCTCGTCAGCGTCAGGAAGCCGTCGACCAGCGGCGTCCTCGCCCCTCCCGC
Source organism: Nonomuraea terrae (assembly GCF_004348995.1). Classification (GTDB taxonomy): domain Bacteria; phylum Actinomycetota; class Actinomycetes; order Streptosporangiales; family Streptosporangiaceae; genus Nonomuraea; species Nonomuraea terrae. Next base: position 3,306 of record NZ_SMKQ01000131.1, on the reverse strand, counting down.
GAACAGCACGGCCACGTCCACCGGCCCGAACCGCGCCGCCACCGCGCGTACGACGTCGAGGGAGGCGTTGTCACCGCTCACGTACACCGTCGGCAGGCCCTCTCCCGAGAGCACGAACCCGGTCACCTCGCCCACGAGATGCTCAGTGCCGTCGGGCCCGTGCTGGGCGGGCACGCCGGTCACCCGTACGGCGCCGACCTCGACGGACTCGCCGGCGGGCAGGGCCCGCACCGGCTCGCCGATGCGCTCGGCCGCCGAGCGGGTGGACAGCACCAGCGGCACGGACGCCAGGTACGCCCGCCCGGCGCGGTCGAGGTTGTCGGGGTGCTGGTCGTGCGAGAGCAGCACGGCGTCGACCGGCCCTGCCTCGTCCGGCCCGAACGCGGGCCCCGCGGTCTTGGACAGCGCCCTGTCACCGATCGGGTAGTCGCCGGGCGCGTCGAACGTCGGGTCGGTCAACAGCCGCACCCCGCCGATCTCCAGGACCGCCGTGGGGCCGCCCACGTAACGAATCTCCATGTGCGGCACGATATCCACCGGTCACCGCAGCGCGGCGGGCGCCTCCTCGGGCACGGCGGGGCTGCGCGGTACGATCCGCGCCAGCCGTACGTACGGCGAGCCGAGAGCGGGGCGCGGGTCCGGGTCACCCGCGTTGGGCCAGAACGCCATCGCCCGCTCCGCCTGCGCGGTGATGGTCAGCGACGGGTTCACGCCCAGGTTCGCCGACACGGCGGAGCCGTCCACGACGTGCAGGCCCTCGTGGCCGTACACGCGGTGGTAGGGGTCGATCACGCCGGTCTCCGGTGAGTCTCCGATGGCGCAGCCGCCGAGGAAGTGGGCCGTGGCCGGGATGTCGAACAGGTCGAGCCACGACCCCATGGCCGTGCCGCCGATCAGCTCCGCCCCGTGACGCACGGCCTCGTGCGCGGCGGGGATCCAGGTGGGGTTGGGCTCGCCGTGACCGCGCGAGGCCCGCAGCCCCCAGCGGGTGCGGCGTACCGTGATCGCGTTGTCCTTGGCCTGCATGACCAGGGCGATCAGGCTCCGCTCCGACCAGCGGCGCAGGTCCAGGACCCGAAGCGCCCGCAGGCGCTGCCGGGCCAGCTCGCGGGCGAACCCGCGCAGGCGCGACCCGCCGCCGTCGACCAGCAGGGTGCGCAGCAGGCCCATCGCGTTGGAGCCGTCGCCGTAGCGGACGGGCTCGACGTGGGTCTCGGCGTCCGGGTGGAAGGAGGAAGTGATCGCCAGGCCGGCGTTGAGCTTGTCGCCGCCGACCGAGGAGCGTTCGAAGCCGACCAGGGCCTCGGAATTGGTCCGGGTCAGCGCGCCCAGGCGGGGCGACAGGCGGGGCAGGGTGCCGTCGTCGCGCAGCTTGTGCAGCAGCCGCTGGGTGCCGTACGTGCCGGCCGCGAAGATCACCTGCGCGGCGGTGAACGTACGGCGCCGGTGCGGGGATCCGGTCTTGCCGGCGATCACCTGGTAGCCGCCGGACGGCAGGGGACGCACCGTGGTGACCGTGCACTCGGCGTAGACCTGGGCGCCCGCCCGCTCGGCGAGGTGGAGGTAGTTCTCGGTGAGCATGTTCTTCGCGCCGTACCGGCAGCCGGTCATGCAGGCGCCGCATTCGACGCAGCCGCTCCGGGCCGGGCCGGCGCCCCCGAAGTACGGGTCGACGCCGTCCTCGCCGAAGTAGACACCCACGGGCGCCAGGCGGAACGTCTCGGCCACTCCCATGCGCGCCGCGATCTCCCGCATGATCTCGTCGGCCCGGGTGAAGGTCGGGTTGACGACCGCGCCCAGCATGCGCCTGGCCTGGTCGTAGTGGGGCGCGAGCTCGGCCTTCCAGTCGGTGACGCCGGGCCACTGGGGATCGGCGAAGAACGGGTCGAGCGGCTCGTAGAGCGTGTTGGCGTACACGAGGGAGCCGCCGCCGACCCCGGCGCCGGCCAGCACCATGACACGGGTGCCGCGCTCGCCGCGCAGCACGTGGATGCGCTGGATGCCCTTCAGCCCGAGCCCCGGCGCCCACAGGAAGTCGCGCAGCCGCCACGACGTGGCGGGCAGCGTGGCGGCGTCGAAGCGGCGGCCCGCCTCCAGCACGCCGACCCGGTACCCCTTCTCGGCCAGCCGGAGCGCGGCGACGCTCCCGCCGAACCCCGATCCGACGACGATCACGTCGAAGCCCGTCGCGGGCCGCTTGGCGCTGCCGGGAGTGGACATAGGACCAGGATCATCCCATGGCATCCCGCCTCGGTCACCGGGGAGGTGAACCATCCGGAGCGCGCAGCCGTCATGGGGGCATGAAGACCCCCATCCGCGCGGCCGTGTCCGCCGTGGCGCTGGCGACGGCGGTGGCCGGCTGCACCTCTTCGACGGGCGGCGCGAGCCCGCCGGCGTCCCCGCTCGGCGCCGTCCGCCTGGTGGCCTACGACAGCTGCGACGAGCTGCTCGCGGGCCTGCGCGAGCGGGCGGCCCGCAACGTCGGCGCGTACGGGTTCGGCGGCGTCATGCCCCTTTCCCCGGTGGCCGCGCGGGCGGACGCCGCCGCGGAGAGCAAGGCGTACTCCGGCGCGCCCGAGCACTCCACGACCAACGTGCACGAGGAGGGCGTGGACGAGCCCGACATGGTCAAGACCGACGGCGACCGGGTCCTCACGGTCACCGACGGCACCCTGCGGGTCATCGACACGGCCACCAGGAAGGTCACCTCCTCGCTCAAGCTGACCGAGGGCGACGCGCCCGGCGTCCCCGGGGACCTGCTGGTGTCGGGCGACCGCGCGCTGGTGCTGCTGCGCGGCGGGGACATCATGTACAAGTCCGTGGACGCCATGCCGCCCGGCGACACCCGGTACGTGCTGGTCGACCTGGCCGGGACACCGAAGGTGCTGAACACGGTCAGGACCGGCGACTCGTACGTGGACGCCAGGATGGTGGGCTCCACGGTCCGCCTCGTCACCCGCGGCCGGCCCGCCATCACCTTCCCCGACCCCGGCCCCGACGCCACGGAGGCCGAGCGGATCAAGCAGAACCAGGACGCGGTACGCCGGGCCCCGGCCGAGGCGTGGCTGCCGACGGTCGAGATCGCGGACGCGACCGGCGCGGCCAGGAAGGAGTCGGTGCCGTGCGAGCGGGTGAGCCACCCGGCCGACTACACCGGCACGTCGATGCTGACCGTGCACACCATCGACCTGGCCAGGGGCCTCACGGACACGGGCACCGACCCGATCGCCCTGGCCGCCGACGGCGACATCGTCTACGGCACCGGCCGCAGCCTGTACGTGGCCAGCAACCCGCGCTGGTGGCTCC
>NZ_SMKQ01000130.1 GCF_004348995.1 Nonomuraea terrae | reverse complement strand
GTCGACCCCGGTGGCCGCCTCCGGGAGCGCGGGGCTGACGGCCAACGACGTACTCATCTGGCTGGCCGCCGCCGTGGCCGCCATCGGCGTGATCACCTTCCTGGCCCGCCGCACCCGCTGACCCCCTCGGGGCCCGCCGTGCGGAGCCGTGAAGGAGGAAAGAGCGGTCAGCGGCGGGAGGTGAAGAGGTCGCCGCGGAGGGCGCGTTCGACGGCGGCGATCGAGCGGGACAGCCGCACCAGCCGTGGCCCCTCCTGGCGGTAGGTGTCCAGGACGGCCTCGATGGCGTGCGGCGGCAGGTGGCCCTTCAGATCCACCGCCGCCGCCCGGTAGCCGGCGCGCGCGGCCTCGACGGCCGAGTTCACGTGGTGGCGGGCCATCGCGGCCAGCGCCACCGGGTGCCGCTTGAGCACCTCGTACGCCCGGTAGTCGGGCGGCACCGCGTCGAGCAGCCAGGCCACGGCCGAGGTCTCCCAGTCAGGAACGCTGGGCGGGCGGACCTCGGCGGGCCACTCCGGCGGGACGTACATGGGAAACATCGTACTCATGTTCGATTCGTCCGGATGTGGCGGGATGAGACGGTAGGCCGGAAAATCGAGGTGTGACGGAGAAGATCGGGATCGTGGGCGCGGGCATCGTCGGGCTGGCGGTGGCGCGTGAGCTGGCCGCCGCCAGAGGTGCCGAGGTGACCGTGCTGGAGAAGGAGGAGCGCGTCGGCGTCCACCAGACCGGCCACAACAGCGGCGTCGTGCACGCGGGCATCTACTACCAGCCCGGCTCGCTCAAGGCCAGGCTCTGCCGGGAGGGCGTGGCGCTGCTCAAGGAGTACTGCGCCGCCCACGGCCTGCCGTACGACGAGGTCGGCAAGCTGGTCGTGGCCTCCACCCGCGCCGAGCGCCCGCAGCTGCGCGCACTGGCCGAGCGGGCGCGGGCCAACGGCGTGCCGGGCATCGCCGAGCTGGACGCGCTCGGTCTGCGCGAGATCGAGCCGCACGCGGTCGGCGTCGCCGCCGTGCACTCGCCGCACACCGCCGTTTGCGACTTCCCGGCCGTCGCCCGCAGGCTCGCCCAGGACGTGGCCGAGCTGGGCGGTTCCGTGCGTCTCTCGCACCCGGTCAGGGCGATCAGGGAACGGGCCGGACGGGTGGAGGTGCTGGCCGGGCGGCGCGGGTTCGCCTTCGACCGTCTGGTGGTGTGCGCCGGGCTGGGCACCGACGCGGTGGCCCGGATGGCCGGGGCGCCGGGCGAGGTGCGGATCGTGCCGTTCAAGGGCGAGTTCTACGCGCTCCAGGGAGCCGCCAAGGACCTGGTCAGGGGCCTGATCTACCCGGTGCCCGACCCGCGTTACCCGTTCCTCGGCGTCCACCTGACCCGGCAGATCGGCGGCGAGGTCCTGGTGGGGCCGAACGCGGTGCTCGCCCTCGCCTACGAGGCGTACGACGGGCGCGGCTTCCGCGACGCCGGGCGGATCCTCGGCTGGCCGGGAACGCTGCGCATGGCCAGGACCCACTGGCGTACCGGGATCAGGGAGACCTACGGCTCGCTCGTCAAGGGCGCGTTCGTCAGGGGAGCCCGGCGCTATGTGCCCGAGCTCACCGCCGCCGACCTCGTCCGGGCTCCCGGCGGCGTCCGTGCGCAGGCCGTGGCCAGGGACGGCCGCCTGGTGGACGACTTCGTGGCGGACGTCCAGGGCCGGGTGGTGCTGGTCAGGAACGCCCCTTCGCCGGCGGCCACGTCCAGCCTGGCCATCGCCCGGCATATTGCCGGAATTGTCCCAGCACTCGTCCGATGAGGGCATCCTAGGTGGTGATGGAATCACGCCTGCTGATAGTCGAGGACGACCCCAACATCCTCGAACTCCTCGCCGCGAGCCTGAGGTTCGCGGGTTTCGACGTGACCACCGCCAAAAGCGGTCAGGACGCCGTCGCAGCCGTTCAACGGCATCGCCCCGACCTGATGGTGCTCGACGTGATGCTGCCCGACCTCGACGGGTTCGAGATCGTCAAGCGGCTGCGCGGCGGCGGGGTGCGCACGCCGGTCGTGTTCCTGACCGCCCGTGACGAGACCGAGGACAAGATCCGCGGCCTCACGATCGGCGGCGACGACTACGTGACCAAGCCGTTCAGCCTGGAGGAGGTCGTCGCCCGGATCCACGCGGTGCTCCGCCGCACCAGCGGCGACGGGCAGGCGCCGGCGCCCCGGCTGACGTTCGCCGACATCGAGCTGGACGAGGAGAGCCACGAGGTGTGGCGCGGCGGGCACGCGGTGGCGCTGTCGCCGACCGAGTTCAAGCTGTTGCGCTACTTCATGACCAACCCCGGCCGGGTGTTGTCCAAGCCGCAGATCCTCGACCACGTGTGGGACTACGACTTCCGCGGCGAAGTCGGCATCGTCGAGTCGTACGTCTCGGTGCTCCGCAGGAAGATCGACAATCGCAGCCCCCGGCTCATCCACACGCTGCGCGGAGTCGGCTACGTCCTGCGCCTGCCACCGGGCCCCTGATGCGTGGCCTGCCGCTGCGGATCAAGCTGATCGCGGCCATGCTGGCGCTGCTCGGGTTCGGCCTGAGCTTCATCGGTCTGGTGAGCGTCTCGGTGCTGCACGGCTACCTCATCGACCGCGTCGACAGCCAGCTCAGCCTGCTCAGCGTCCGCATGCACAAGAAGGTGCTGAGCGACTGGAAGAAGGACCGCGAGACCGCCGACCGGCCGATCACCATCGAGTCGGACGCGGTCGTGCTGGTCAAGGAGCCCGGCGGCGTGTTCGAGCCGATGCTCGACGACCGCGACGTCGACCTGAAGCCCAAACCGGTGTTGTCACCCTCGCCGGGCGCCGACCCCTACACCGCGCCGGCCGTCACCGGCGACGGCGAATGGCGGGTGCTGGAGAGCGAGGTGCAGCGCCGCACGCTCGTCGTCGCGGTCGACCTGGAGGAGGTCGACGCCATCACCACCCGGCTCGTGCTCATCGAGCTGCTCGGCGGCGGCGGCATCCTGCTCATCCTGGCCGTGGTCGGCATCACCATCGTCCGCCGCAGCATGCGCCCGCTCGCCCAGATCGAGCGCACGGCCGAGGCCATCGCGGGCGGCGAGCTGGGCCGCCGGGTGCCGGACGGCGACCCCCGTACCGAGGTGGGCCGCCTGGCCACGTCGCTGAACGGCATGCTGGCGCAGATCGAGACGGCGTTCGCGGCGCGGTCGGCGTCGGAGGCCGCGGCCCGGCGCTCCGAGCTGCGCATGCGCGAGTTCGTCGGCGACGCCTCCCACGAGCTGCGCACCCCGCTGACCTCGATCCTCGGCTTCGCCGAGTACGCCCGCCAGAACCCGGGCGCCGACCCCGCCGAGCTCATGCAGCGCGTCGAGCAGGCCGCCGGCCGGATGAGCCTGCTGGTGGACGACCTGCTGCTGCTGGCCAGGGTGGACCAGCAGCGGCCGCTCCAGACGCGCCCGGTGGACATGCTGGCCCTGGCCGCCGACGCCGTGCAGGAGGCCAGGATCCTCGCCCCCGAACGGGCGATCAAGCTGGACGTGGTCGGCGGCGCCGCCCTCATCGTCTCCGGCGACGAGGTGCGCCTGCGCCAGGTCATCAGCAACCTCGTCACCAACGCCATCGTGCACACCGAGCCCGGCTCGCCGATCGTCGTCCGGGCCGGGGCGGATGCCGAGACCCTGTTCGTCGAGGTCGTCGACAACGGCCCCGGCCTCACTCCAGAGCAGGTCGAGCGGGTCTTCGAACGCTTCTACCGGGCCGACTCCGCCCGCTCGCGCCGCCGTTCCGCCGAGGACCGGGGCAGCGGCCTGGGGCTGGCCATCGTGCAGGCGCTCGTCCGGGCCCACGGGGGCACGGTCACGGTCGAGAGCTCGCCCGAGTCCGGCTCGACCTTCCGGGTGGAACTCCCACTCGCCTTGGAGTGACCGTTCAGGAAAACCTCAGGTCGTTGCGTCACGCTGACTAGGTGACGAAGCCCGAGGCGCTGATCATGGTCGTGGACGACGAGCCCAGTATCAGGGATCTGCTCTCCGCCAGCCTGCGCTTCTCCGGGTTCGAGGTGCTCACCGCCGCCGACGGACAGGAGGCCGTCGAGGTGGCCGAGCGGGCCTCGCCCGACCTCGTGGTGCTCGACGTGATGCTGCCCGATCTCGACGGGTTCGAGGTGGCCAAGCGGATCTCCGCGCCCGTGCTGTTCCTGTCCGCGCGCGACGCCACCGAGGACAAGATCGCGGGGCTGCGGATCGGCGACGACTACGTGACCAAGCCGTTCAGCCTGGAGGAGGTCCAGGCCAGGATCAGGGCCGTGCTCCGGCGTACGCAGGGGGAGGCCGCCCCCGTCAGCAGGCTGAAGGTCGCCGACCTGGAGCTGGACGAGGAGTCGCGCGAGGTCTGGCGCGGCGGCCGGCAGGTGCGCCTGTCACCCACCGAGTACAAGCTGCTGCACTACTTCATGGTCAACGCCGGGCGCGTGCTGTCGAAGGCGCAGATCCTCGACCACGTGTGGAACTACGACTTCGGCGGCGACGCGGGCGTCGTGGAGTCGTACGTGTCGTACCTGCGGCGCAAGGTGGACGACGTCGAGCCCCGCCTCATCCACACCCTGCGCAGCGTCGGCTACGTGCTGCGGGAGCCGCCCGCCGGTTAGTGGACGCCCAGGATGGTGCCGCCGTCCACCCGGAGCGTGGTGCCGGTCACGTAGTCGGCGAGCGGGCCGCTGAGGTAGAGGACCGCGGCGGCGATCTCCTCCGGCCGGCCCAGCCGGCCGATGTCGTTGGGCACCGACTCCTCGACCACCCTGCGTTCGATCTCCTCCCACGTCTCGCCCCAGCCGCGGGCCGGGGCGAGACTGGTGAAGTGCCGCTGGGCGGTGTCGACCAGGATGGCGCCCGGGGCGACGGTGTTGGAGGTGATCCCGCTGCCCTTCAGCTCGCGGGCCAGTGACACCGTGAGGTTGTGGCGGGCGGCCAGACTGGCGTTGTAGTCGGGCAGGTCGGCGCCCGGCTGCAGGGCGAGCCCGCCGCCGATCTGGATGAAGCGGCCCCATCCGCGTTCGCGCATGCTCGGGAGCAGCCGCTTGACCATGCGGACCACGGAGATGACGTTGGTCTCGTAGATGTCGCGCCAGTCGTCCACGGACGCCTCGTCCCACGTACGGCTGGGGTAGGCGCCGGCGTTGTTGACCAGGATGTCGATCGGGCCGCCTTCGAGTGCCGCCTCGGCCGCGGCGTCGGCGCCGGCGTCGGTGGTCAGGTCGCCGATCGCGGCGCGGGCGGTGCCGCCGGTCGCGCGGATGGCGGCGGTGACGGCCTCGGTACGGGCGCGGTCGCGGCCGTGGGCGACCACGTCGGCGCCCTCGGCCGCCATCGCCTTGGCGATGACCTCGCCGATGCCCGAGCTGGCGCCGGTGACCAGCGCGCGCCTGCCTGTCAGGTGCAGATCCATGGTGTCCTCCCATGTCTACAGTCGTAGACTTTTTCGAGTCTACACTTGTAGACATGACCGACAGCACCCCGGCCGACCCGACCGAGCAGGAAGGCCGCGGCGCGCGTCGCCGCGACGCCGCCGTCACCCGGCAGGCCATCCTGGACGCGGCGGTCGCCGCGTTCACCCGGCACGGGTACGACGGGGTGGGCGTACGCGACATCGCCAGGAACGCGGGCGTGACCGCGATGCTCATCAACCGCTATTTCGGGTCGAAGGAGCGGCTGTTCGCCGAGGCCGTCGACGTGGCCTTCGCCCCGCGCACGGTCATCTCCGGCACGGGCGCGGACCTGCCCCGGGCGACCGCCCGCGCGCTGGTGACACGGACGGCCCCGGACGCGGAGGAGCTCGGGCCGTTCCTGCTCCTGCTGAGGTCGGCGGCCAACCCGAGCGCCGCCGCGATCATGCGCGAGGCCATCGCCCGGCACGCCGGGCGGCACCTCACCGAGGAACTGTCCGACGGGGTCAGCGCGGAGCTGATGCTCGCCGTCCAGGCGGGAGTGTGGCTGATGCGCAGCGTCCTCGGCACGACGGCGCTGGCCGAAGGGGAGCCGGAGGAGCTCGCCGGGCGGATCGAGTCGCTCTTCCAGGTGCTGGTGACGCCGGACGGTCCGGGGTCACGGTGAGTCGCGGTCGGCGAGGACGCAGGCGGCGGGCGGGTCGAGGTCGAGCAGCTCGATCCGCGTCCTGGTGAACCCGGCCGCCACGAGCAGATCGCCGAGCGTCCGGGCGGCCGCCAGCGAGGTTTCCCTGGTGGCTCCCTTGGCGCGCGGCTGGGAGACCAGGGCGATGCGCCCGCCGGGGGCGAGCCGCCCGCGCAGGTCCGCCAGCCGTTCGGCCGGGGCAGTCCAGAAGCCGAGGGAGTTGACGGCCAGGACGGCGTCGAAGGGGCCGGCGAGGGCGGGCGGCAGCCGTTCGACGGCGCCCAGGCTGAGCGTGACCCGGCCGGCCCTGATGGCGGCGGCGTTGCGCCTGGACGCCTGCCGGAGCATCACGGCGGAACGGTCGATCCCGTACACGTGCCCCGAGTCGGCGACCCGGCGGCTCAGCTCGGCGACCGCGATGCCGGGGCCGAACCCGATCTCCAGAACCCTGTCCCCGGGCCGGACGCCGAGCAGCCCGGCGGCCCAGACGATACGCCGGCGGTTGGACGGGCGGTGCGCCAGCACCCAGCCCACCACGCGCCCGGCCGCGCCCCGGGGATGGCCGAACTGGGTCACGAGGATGCGTCTGATGTCCATGACCCGCAGCCAACCCCTTCACGTACGCTTGAAGGCAAGATGACCGAGCTGACTGTCGGCGAGTTGGCGCGGCGCACCGGCGTCGCCGCCTCGGCGCTGCGTTACTGGGACGCGGTCGGGCTGCTGCCCGCCACCCGGGTCTCCGGGCAGCGGCGCTACCCGGAGACGGCGGTCTCTCTGGTCGGGGCCATCCTGCTGCTTCGCGACGCCGGGTTCTCGCTGGCCGAGCAGAAGGCGCTCGCCGCCGCCCGCCCTGCCGACCCTGCCGAGTGGCGGCGGCTGGCGCGGCGCAAGCAGGCCGAGCTCGACGACCAGATCGCCACGGCCCTGGCCGCCCGCGAGGCCATCGCCCACGCGCTGCGCTGCGTCCATCCGGACGTCCACGACTGCCCGACGTTCCACGGCGTCGTCGCCGCCCGCCTGTCCGGCAAGCCCCTCAGACAAGCCCACACACACGACACCGACCCGGCGGACCGCTGAAGGCATCCCCTTCGCGGTGGACCGCTGAAGAGGGCCTGCCGTGGGTAGCGTGATCGGTATGGACCTGCTGGGTGCGCTGGAGTCCCTGCGCCGGCCGCTCGACCGCGACCTGTTCCCGCTCGCCGTTGGCGACGCCGGGGCGGAACGGCGCGCGTTGCGCGAGCTGACCGGCCAGCTCGACGACTACCTGCTGCCCAGGCTGCGCGCCATCGACGCGCCGCTGCTCGCCGTCGTCGGCGGCTCCACCGGGGCGGGCAAGTCGACGCTGGTCAACTCGCTGGTCGGGGCCGACGTGACCGAGCCGGGCGTGCTGCGGCCCACCACGCTGGTGCCCACGCTCGTGGTCAGCCCCGCCGACCGGACCTGGTTCATGGGCCAGAACGTGCTCCCCGGCCTCTCCCGCGCCACCGGCTCGGGGCCGGGCGCGCTGCGCGTGATCACTTCCGACACGCTCGGAGAAGGGCTGGCGCTGCTCGACGCCCCCGACATCGACTCCGTGGTGACCGCCAACCGCGAGCTCGCCGCGCAGCTGCTGGCCGCCGCCGACCTGTGGTTGTTCGTCACGACCGCCGCCCGGTACGCCGACGAGGTGCCGTGGAGCTTCCTGCGTTCGGCCCGTGAACGCAGCACCGCGCTGGCCGTCGTCCTCGACCGGGTGCCGCCCGACGCGGTGGAGCCGGTCTCCCGCGATCTCACCCGCCTCCTCGCCGAGAACGGCCTTGAGGGCACCCGCCTGTTCACCGTCCCCGAGGCGCCGCTGCCCGACGAGAAGGCCCGGCTGCCCGCGTCGTACGTCGGGCCCATCTCGTCCTGGCTCGCCGAGCTGGCCGCCGACGCCGCCGAGCGGTCCCGCGTCGTACGCCAGACGCTCTCCGGGGCGCTCGACAGCCTGTCCACCCGGGTGCCGGCGCTGGCCGCCGCCGTCGATCGCCAGCAGGCCGCCTTCGACGGGCTGCGCTCCATCGTCTCGGGCGCGTACGCGGGCGGCATGGCCGACTTCGACGCCGGCATGCGCGACGGGTCGCTGCTGCGGGGCGAGGTGCTCGCCCGCTGGCAGGACTTCATCGGCACCGGCGACCTCATGCGCTCCCTGGAGAGCCGGGTGGGCTGGATCCGCGACCGGGTCGTCGGCTTCTTCACGGGGAAAGTGCCGGAGGCGCAGCTGCGCGACGCCCTGGAGAGCGGCGTGGAGTCCCTCATCAGGGGCGCCGCCGACGGGGCCGCCGAGCGGGCCCTGGAAGGCTGGTCGGCCGCTCCCGGAGGCCCCGGCCTGCTCGAACGCCTCGGCGCCGTCGAGGCCGCCCGCCTCGGCCGCGCCTCACCCGACCTCGCCAAGCGTGCCGAGGTGGCGGTGCGCGGATGGCAGGAGTTCGTCCTCGATCTCGTACGCGAGGAAGGCGGTGAGCGCCGTACGGCGGCGCGGGTGGCGTCGTTCGGCGTGAACGGCGCCGGGCTGCTGCTCATGCTGGCCGTGTTCGCCTCCACGGGTGGGCTGACCGGGATCGAGGTGGGGATCGCGGGCGGGACGAGCGTACTGTCGCAGAAGCTGCTGGAGGCCGTCTTCGGCGACCAGGCGGTACGGACGCTCACCATCCGGGCACGCGACGACCTGCGCGAACGCGTGCGCACCCTGCTGGACGAGGAAGCCGCCCGCTTCACCGCCATCCTCGAAACGGCCGAGCCCCCGAAGGGCACCTCGGCCGCCCTCCGCGAAGCCGCCCGCCAGATCCACCGCCACCGCGCCACCCTGCCCGCCACGACGGGCCTGCCGGCGCAGGAACCCGGTGAGCGACGCGGTACGGGAACGCGAGAGATGCCGGTCCCGGAGCCCCCGACGCGGGCGGAGGGCGATGACCCCGATGCGTCCACGGCGGAGTTGCCGGTGCTGGGGGAGGGGCGGCGTTCTCGCGGGCGGGGCGACGCCGGACCTGAGGAGGCGTCGTGAAGCTGCTGCGGCGCAAAGAGGGGCCGTCGCTCGATGCTCGGGTGGATGCCCTGCTGGAGGCGGCGTCGCTGGGCGAGGGGCGGCTGTCGGAGCAGGCCGTGTCGGCCGCCCGGGCGGTGGCCGAACGTGCCGGGGCACGACGGGGGCTCTCCATCGACCACACCGTGGCCGCTCTGGCCGGCGCCACCGGGAGCGGGAAGTCGTCCCTCTTCAACGCTCTCGCGGGTGACGAGGTGGCGGCCGTGGGCGTCACCCGGCCCACGACCTCCACGGCCCAGGCGGTTCTCTGGGACGGCGAGGGCGCGGGTCCGCTGCTGGACTGGCTCGACATCCCGCAGCGCCACTCCGCCCGGTCCCACGCCGACACCGGAACGCCTGACATGTCCGGGCTGGTCCTGCTCGACCTGCCCGACCACGACTCCATCCGTCTGTCCCACCGCCTGGAGGTCGACCGTCTGGTCGAGCTGGTGGACCTGCTGGTATGGGTGGTCGATCCGCAGAAGTACGCCGACGCCGCACTCCACGAGCGCTATCTGCGCCCGCTGGCCGCGCACCGTGACGTGATGCTGGTGGTCCTCAACCAGGTCGACCGCCTGCCCGCCCAGGCCGTCGACCGCTGCCTGCGCGACATGCGCCGCCTGCTGGACGGCGACGGCCTCACGGACGTGCCGGTCATCGCCGTGTCGGCGCGTACCGGGCAGGGGATGGACGACCTGCGCAAGCTCCTCGGTGACCGCGTCGCGCAACGTACGGCCTGGTCCGCCCGCCTGGCCGCCGACGTCACGACCGCCGCCGCCCACCTGACCACCGCCGGCCCCGCCGCTCCCGAGCCGGAGCCGGTCGCGTCCGGTGGCGTCCTCACCCAGCGCCGGGCCGAGCCCGTCGGAGAGGGCGTGACGCCACAACCGGCGGGTGAGGGCAAGCGGCTGGAGGGGGCCGGCAGGGCGCTCACCGGGGCGCTGTGCGCGGCGGCCGGGGTGCCCATCGTGGTGGAGGCCGTGGCGAAGGGGCACCGGCACCGCGCCGTCGTCGCCACCGGCTGGCCGGTCACCCGATGGGTCCGGAGGTTCCGCCCCGACCCGCTGCGCAGACTCCGCATCGGCGTCGCCCCGACCACGAAACCCGAGCTTCCCGCCCGCGCGAAACAGGACGAAAAGCCTGTCCGCGTGTCCGTTCCCGGCGGGGACGCCGGTCGCGCGGCCGCTCCGGAGCGGGTGCCTGGGGGGATCGTGGGGCGGACGTCCGTTCCGGCGGCGTCGGTGGTGCAGCGGGCTCAGGTCGAGACGGCCATCAGGGACGTCGGTGAGGTGGCCGCGTCCGGGCTGCCGGGACCGTGGGCGGCCTCGGTGCGGCAGGCGGCGCGGTCGCACGCCCGTGAGCTCGCCGACGCGGTGGACCGGGTGGTGGCCACGACCTCGGCCGGCGCGACGAAGCGCCCGCGCTGGTGGCGGGCGGTGAACGTGCTGCAGTGGCTGGTGTTCGCCGCCATGCTGGCCGGGGTGGTCTGGCTGGGCATCCTGTTCGCGGTGGACTATCTGCGCCTTCCCGAGCCGCCGGTGCCGACCGCCGGGGAGGTGCCGTGGCCGACGGTGCTGCTGCTGGGCGGCGTGGCGGCGGGCGTGCTGATCGCGTTGTTGTCGCGGCTGACGGCCTGGGCGGGCGGCGCGCGCCGGGCCCGCCGTACGGCCAAGGCCCTGCGTACGGCCATCGACCAGGTCGGCGCCGAGCTCGTACTGGAGCCCGTGAAGGCGGAGCTGGAGACGTACGACCGCTTCACCGACGCCCTCACCCGCGCCCGCGCCTGAAGCGGCACGTTCACTGCGACCCGAGTGAGCCGCCGACCGTGCACAGGGCCGACAGGAGCGGGCGCAGCAGCGGATGGGCCTCCGAGCCGCGGCGTACGGCGGCGAAGACGCGGCGCTCAGGCCCCGGCGTGTGCCGCACCACGACCCCCGGCGCCGCCATGTCGCGCAACGCCAGCCGCGGCACGAGAGCCACCCCGGCCCCCGCCCCGACCAGCGCGACCACGGCACGGAAGTCGTCGGAGCAGTGCACGAGGTTCGGCGTGAACCCCACCTGCTGGCACGCGAACGTGATCACGTCGTGCACCGGATTGCCCGGATAGGGCCCGATCCAGGTCTCCGCGGCCAGCGACACCAGCGTGGCCGACTCGGCCAGCGGATGGCCCTGCGGAAGGACCAGGTCGAACGGCTCAGCGTAGAGGGGGCTGCGCCACAACCGGCGATCCGAGGCGTCGGGAGCGCCCCGGTATTCGACGGTGACGGCCAGGTCGGCCTCGCCGTCCAGCAGCATGGCCAGGCTGTGGTCGCCCTCGGCGTCGAGCACCCGCACCCGCAGTCCCGGCGCGGACGCGCGCAGCGCCGCGATAGCGGGGGAGAGCGCCGCGCTGATCGCCGTCGCGAAGCAGGCCACGGTGACCTCGCCCGCCTCACCGGTGGTGTACGCGGCCACCTCGGCCTCGGCCCGTTCCAGCTGGGCGAGCACCTCGTTGGCGTGCCCCAGCATGATCTTGCCGACGGCGGTGAGCCGGACCCCGCGCCCGTCGCGGGTGAACAGCCGGTGGCCCACCTCGTGCTCCAGCGCGACGAGCTGCTGGGACACGGCGGATGGGGTGAGGTGCAGCGCCGCCGCGGCCGCGGTGACCGTGCCATGATCGGCCACCGCACGCAACGTCCGCAGCCGCCGCGTGTCGATCATGGCCTCACTCCGTTCGGCGGCGCTCCTCCTGGCGACGGGGCCCGCTCGCGTGGGAGTGCCGTCGCCAGGTGAGGATACTCAGCCCCGAGCCTGGACGAACGCCTGGACGGCGCGGTCGACGTCCTCCGTGGAGTGGGCGGCGGAGAGCTGGACGCGGATGCGGGCCTGGCCGTGCGGGACGACCGGGTAGGAGAAGCCGATGACGTAGATGCCCAGGTCGAGCAGTCGTTCGGCCATGGCGCCCGCCTTGGTGGCATCGCCGATCATCACGGGCACGATCGGGTGGTCGCCCGGCAGGATGTCGAACCCGGCCTTGGTCATCTCGCTGCGGAAGCGCGCGGTGTTGGAGCGCAGCCGTTCGCGGGCGTCGGCGGAGGTCTCCAGCAGGTCGAGGATGCGCAGCGACGCCGAGGCGATGACCGGGGCCAGGGAGTTGGAGAACAGGTACGGGCGCGAACGCTGGCGCAGCAGCTCGCAGATCTCCTTGCGCGCCGCGACGTAGCCGCCGCTGGCCCCGCCGAGCGCCTTGCCGAGGGTGCCGGTGATGATGTCGATCCGATCGGTGACGCCGTGGAGCTCGGGCGTGCCCCGGCCGGTCGGGCCGACGAAGCCGACGGCGTGGGAGTCGTCGACCATGACCATCGCGCCGTAGCGGTCTGCCAGGTCGCAGATCTCGCGCAGCGGGGCGACGTAGCCGTCCATGGAGAACACGCCGTCGGTGACGATCAGCCGCCTGCGCGCCTCGGAGGCCTCCTTCAGCCGGGCCTCCAGCTCGGCCATGTCGCGGTTGGCGTACCGGAAGCGCTGGGCCTTGGACAGGCGGATGCCGTCGATGATGCTGGCGTGGTTGAGCGCGTCGGAGATCACCGCGTCCTGCGCGTCGAGCAGCGTCTCGAACACGCCGCCGTTGGCGTCGAAGCAGGAGCTGTAGAGAACGGTGTCCTCCATGCCGAGGAACTCCGACAGGCGGCCCTCCAGCTCCTTGTGCACCTCCTGGGTGCCGCAGATGAACCGTACGGACGCCATGCCGAAGCCCCAGCGGTCGAGCGCCTGCTTGGCGGCCTCGATCACGGTGGGGTCGTCGGCCAGGCCCAGGTAGTTGTTGGCGCAGAAGTTCAGCACCTCGCGGCCGGCCACGCCGACCTGGGAGCTCTGCGGGGTGGAGATGATGCGCTCGGGCTTGAGCAGCCCGGCCTCGGCGATCTCGTCGAGCGTCGTACGCAACTGCTCCCGCACGTTCGTGAACATCAAGCGCTCCTGTTCATGGTCGCGGCCGCTTCGGCCTGCGTTGGCTCGTTCCTCGCGCTCTCCGGCCGAGCTCCTCCGCGCCTGTTCATGGTCGCGGCCGCTTCGGCCTGCGTTGGCTCGTTCCTCGCGCTCTCCGGCCGAGCTCCTCCGCGCCTGTTCATGGTCGCGGCCGCTTCGGCCTGCGCTGGCTCGTTCCTCGCGCTCTCCGGCCGAGCTCCTCCGCTCCAGTCCAGAATGACCTTGCCGGTGCGGCCGCTCGCGGCCGTGTCGAAGGCGGCGTCGAAGTCTCGGTACGAGAACCGATCGGTGATCACGGGGGAGAGGTCGAGACCTTTCTCCAGCAGGACGGACATGTTGTACCAGGTCTCGTACATCTCGCGGCCGTAGACGCCCTTGATCGTGATCATGGACGTCACGACGGTGGCCCAGTCGATGGCGAACTCCTCGGCGGGCAGCCCGAGCATGGCGATCTTGCCGCCGTGCGTCATGCTCGCGATCATCTGCCGGACGGCCGCCGGGTTGCCGGACATCTCCAGACCCACGTCGAAGCCCTCGCGCAGGTGGAGCTGCCGCATGCCCTCGTCGACGGGGGACCTGGAGACGTTGAGCGCGAGCGAGACGCCGAGCTTGCGGGCCAGGTCGAGACGTTCGTCGCTGATGTCGGTGATCACCACGTTGCGCGCGCCGACGTGGGTGGCCACGGCCGCCGCCATCAGCCCGATCGGGCCTGCCCCGGTGATCAGCACGTCCTCGCCGACAAGGGGGAAGGACAGCGCGGTGTGCACGGCGTTGCCGAACGGGTCGAAGATGGCCGCGATGTCAGGATCGACCGGTACGCGGTGCACCCACACGTTGGAGGCGGGCAGCGTGACGTACTCGGCGAAGGCGCCGTCGCGGTTGACGCCGAGGCCGACCGTGTTGCGGCACAGGTGGCGGCGGCCGGCCATGCAGTTGCGGCACTTGCCGCAGACGATGTGGCCCTCGCCGCTGACGAGGTCGCCGACGGAGATGTCCTCGACGCCGGGCGCGACCTCGACCACCTGGCCGGAGAACTCGTGGCCGACGATGAGCGGAAGCTTGAGCGTGTGCCGGGCCCAGTCGTCATATTTCCTGATGTGGAGGTCGGTGCCGCAGATCCCGGTGCGTAGCACCCGGATCTTCACCTCGCCTGGCCCCACCTCCGGCTCCGGCACGTCGACCAGCCAGAGCCCAGGCTCGGCCTTCTCCTTGACCAGCGCTTTCATGGCACCACTTCCCCCTCTACGAACCTAACGCACTGTGCCCGCTCGGCTCGGCACGTGTCCATCGAGGGATTCTTAAGTGCCCCCACAGCTCTCCTTCACGCAACGACCGCAGCCGCCCGTACGTCCCGATGGTGCGCAAAGGTGCGCGATCCGACCTAGTTATTTGCATAAATCGGTACTAATCTCCGAATCGAGCCCGTACCCTGCGGACCGGGCAACGCGGTCCGATCACGTCGGAAGGACACCAGTGGAAGACCTGCGCATCGGAGTGATCGGTCTCGGGCTGCGGGTGAGCATCGCCCTGGCCGCGCACCGCCCGGGCAGGGGCTCGGTCGTGGCGGCGCTGTGCGACTCCGACCCGGCGGTGCTCAAGCGGCAGGCCGGGCGGTTCGAGGCGGACTTCCTCACCGAGGACTACCGCGAGCTGCTCGACCGGCCCGACCTCGACGCGATCATCGTCAACACCCCCGACGACACGCACGAGCGCATCGCCATCGACTGCCTCCAGGCCGGCAAGGCCGTCTACCTGGAGAAGCCGATGGCCATCACCGTCGAGGGCTGCGACAACGTCCTGCGCGCCGCCCGCGACACCGGCACCCGCCTGTACGTCGGCCACAACATGCGCCACATGGGCGTCGTCCGGCTGATGCGCGACGTCATCCGCAAGGGCGTCATCGGCGAGCCGAAGACCGTCTGGGTGCGCCATTTCATCGCGTACGGCGGCGACTACTACTTCAAGGACTGGCACGCCGACCGCACCCGCACCACCGGCCTGCTCCTGCAGAAGGCCGCCCACGACCTCGACGTCGTCCACTGGCTGGCCGGCGGCTACACCACCCGGGTGAACGCCCTCGGCGACCTGATGCTCTACGGCGACCTGCCGCGCCGCGAGCCGGGCACGCCGCGGCCGGAGGGCTGGCTGGAGGAGTACGACTGGCCGCCGACCGCGCGCAAGGACCTGCACCACGTCATCGACGTCGAGGACGTCTCGGTCATGAACATGCGCCTGGACAACGGGGTCATCGCCGCGTACCAGCAGTGCCACTTCTCACCCGACTACGTGCGCAACTACACGGTCATCGGCACCGAGGGGCGGCTGGAGAACTTCGGCGACGGCCCCGGTGACACGGTGAAGGTCTGGAACACCGGGCCCAGCGGCCACCGGGACGACTGCGACATCGCGTACAAGGTGCCGGCCGCCCAGGGCTCCCACGGCGGCGCAGACCCGCAGATCCTCGCCGAGTTCTGCCGGTTCGCCCGCGAGGGCGGCGCGACCGACACCTCTCCGGTGGCGGCCCGGATGAGCGTCGCCGCGGGCTACATGGCCACGCTGTCCCTACGCGACAACGGCACCCCGTACGACGTCCCCCCACTGGACCCGGATCTGGCCGCGTACTTCGACAACGGCCAGACACGCTGAGACAGGAGCCGTCTCAGGAAGGGGCCTGGCGATGACCACCTGTGACGACCTGCCAGCCGGATCACGCGAACACGCCGGATGAGGACAGTCGACATATGTGGATATGTCGATGTGCGCCCTGATACGGGACGGGGACAGGGCGGCGTTCGGGGAACTCTTCGACGGCTGTGTCGCACTGACCGCGCGGCGGAGAGGGGGCCGCCCGCCGGTGAGCGGGCGCCCCCAGGGTCGCTCGGCGTCCCCCGGGTCTTGAGCGGCCGGAGTCAGCGTTCGGCGTCGGAGGGTTCGCGGTCGTGGGCCGGGAACGGGGACGGGTCCGGGACGGCCTGGGTGAGCTGGCGGGGGCCCTTGGGGCTCTCGGCGTCCTGGGCGTCGGCGACCGCCTCGGCCGCCGCCTCCGAGGCCCTGGCCACCTCCTCGTCCATCTCGGCCGGCTCGGGCCGGTCTTCGCGCGTCGCCTGCGAGGGCGGCAGCGCCTCGGTGAACGCCTTCGAGACCCCCTGCAGCGCCGAGGTGACCTCGCTCGGGATCACCCAGAACGTGTTGCCGCTGCCCTGCGCAAGCTGCGGCAGCACCTGCAGGTACTGGTACGCGAGCAGCTTCGGGTCGGGGTCGTTGCGGTGGACCGCCTGGAAGACCTGGTCGATGGCCCGCGACTGGCCCTCGGCCTCCAGGATGGCCGCCGCGCGCTGGCCCTCGGCGCGCAGGATGCGGCTCTGCTTGTCGCCTTCCGCGGTGAGGATCTGTGACTGACGCTGGCCTTCCGCGGTGAGGATCGCGGCGCGCTTGTCGCGCTCGGCCCGCATCTGCTTCTCCATCGCGTCCTTGATGGTCTTGGGCGGGTCGATGGCCTTGATCTCGACGCGGTTGACGCGGATGCCCCACTTGCCGGTGGCCTCGTCGAGCACGCCGCGCAGCTGGCTGTTGATGGTGTCGCGGGAGGTGAGGGTCTTCTCCAGGTCCATCGAGCCGACGACGTTGCGCAGCGTGGTGACGGTGAGCTGCTCGACGGCCTGGATGTAGTTGGCGATCTCGTAGGCCGCCGCCCGAGGGTCGGTGACCTGGAAGTAGAGCACCGTGTCGATCTCGACGACCAGGTTGTCCTCGGTGATGACCGGCTGGGGGCGGAAGGAGACGACCTGCTCGCGCAGGTCGATCACGGGGTAGACCCGGTCGATGTACGGGATGACGAAGTTGAGGCCGGGCTTGAGCGTGCGGTGGTAGCGGCCGAGGCGCTCGACGTTGCGGGCACGGGCCTGAGGGATGATCCGCACGGCCTTGAACAGCGTGACGGCCGCGAAGAGTATGACGAACAATCCGACTATGAACAGCGGATCCATTGGATCACTCCCGGGGATAGACGAGGGCTGTCGCCCCCTCGATCTCGATGATGTCGACGGCCGCTCCGGTGGGGATGACGAGAGTCTCGTCGTAGGCGCGTGCCGACCATTCCTCACCTCCGACGCGCACGCGACCGTCGCGGCCCGTCACCTCGGAGACGACGTAAGCGGGTTTCCCGACGAGTGCCTCCACACCGAACCGCTGCAACTGCGGCTGCTGTATATGACGCATCGCGACCGGCCTGAGCACGAACAGGCCCGCCGCTGAGGACACGGCGAAGAAGATTAACTGCAAGGGGACGGGCAGCCCGATTGCCGCGGTCGCGGCGGTCAAAAGAGCGGCGGCGCCCAGGAGACCGAGCGAGGCGGTGAGCGTGAAAATCTCGGCCACGCCGAGGACGACTGCGAGGATTACCCAGATGATCCATGCGTCCATGTCTTTGGCCCTCCTGAAGGGGCAACGGGCCGGACTTCGTCGGTGGTTCCCCCTCCTTCCAAGGTAGTCCTCATATCAGCGCTCCGGCACCCGCACCAGTGCGCTTCCTTGCCGCCATTTCTCCCATGACAGCTGCCAGAAACCCCAGCCGTTGTCCCATGCGAGAGGGCGGTCGGTGCCGGTGATGACGACCGGATCGCCGCGCAGGGAATTTTCGTAGAACCAGGCCGCCCGGCCGGGCCCGGCGTTGACGCAACCGTGACTGACGTTTTCCCGGCCCTGCGCCCAGACGTTGTCCTTGGCGTGCACGTACTCGCCGCTGTCGGAAATGCGTACGGCGTGGTCGATCATCAGGTCGTAATAACCTGGCTCGCCTTCCTCGCGGCCCGGGGAAATCATCCGCACCGGATTTCCCTTCTCCATCGTCAGGTGGACGCCGCTGGTCGTGGTGTATTCGCGCGTGGTCGCCATGCCGGCGCTGATGGGCATGCGCTGCACCGGTTCTCCGTCGCGGGTGACGACCATCTGGTGAGTTTTCGTGTCGACGGTGCTGATCTGGTGGCGGCCCACGGTGAAGGAGAACGTGGTGTCGGCGCCGCCGTACAGGCCGCCGGCGCGCAGGCCGGCCAGGTGCGCGGTGACGGTGACGGTCTGCCGCGGCGCCCAGTACGCACGCGGGCGGTAGACGACCCGCGTGTCGCCCACCCACCGCCAGGCCCCCTCGACCGGCCGTGCGGCGGTGACCTCCAGCGCCCGCTCGACCGCCGCCCGGTCGGGCACGGCCCGGTCGAAGTCGAGGATGATCGGCATGCCGATGCCGACGGTCTCCCCGGGCAGCGGCGTGGTCGCGGCCACCCGGAACGTGCGGGGCAGCGGTCGGGTGCGGACGCGGCCCATCGTCACCGCGGCCGGCACCCCCTCGCGGACGGCGGTGGCCGTCACGGTGTATTCGCTGGCGGGTTTGAGCGTCCAGTCGGTGCGCCACGTCGTGCGGGAGGGGTCGAGCCGGCCGGGCACGGGCTCGCCGCCCTGGGTGACCAGCACCTGGCTGAGCGTGCCGCCCTGCGCCGTGACGACCAAGCCGCGGTCGGTGCGGGCCTGGACGCTGTCGAACGGCGGCCAGACGCGCACGACCGGAGGCGTCGCCGGGGTCTCCGCCGTGACCGAGCCGCACCCGCACGCCAGCACAAAAGCGGCCAAAGCGACACAGAACAACACGGCACGCCGCATGCGACTCCTGCTTTCCGAGGGACGGGGAGTGATCCCAAGATTAGCGGTCTGTCACTATGCAAGCACGCCAAGTAACTTATCCGACGGTTCCCGACACCTCGCCCAATGTCAGGTCGCCCGCCGTGGCCCGGATGGTGACCGTGTCGCCGTCCTGCAGGAACGTCCGGGTCTCGCCGCCGGGCAGCTTGATCGGTTCGGTCCCGTTCCAGGTCAGCTCGATGAACGAGCCCCGCTGGTCGGGCTCAGGGCCCGAGACCGTGCCGCTGGCGAACAGGTCGCCCGTGCGCAGGGAGGCGCCGTTCACCGTCATGTGGGCGAGCATCTGGTCCGGCGTCCAGTACATCGCCGAGTACGGCGGCCGCGACACGACCTCCCCGTTCAGCACGATCTCCAGGGAGATGTCCAGGCCCCAGTCACCCTGCCGGCGCAGGTAGCCGCCCGGCTCCGGGTCCTGCGGGCGGCCGGGGACGCGCGGCAGCGCCTCCAGCGGCGTCACCCAGGGCGAGACCGACGTGGCGAACGACTTCCCCAGGAACGGCCCGAGCGGCACGTACTCCCACGCCTGGATGTCGCGCGCGCTCCAGTCGTTGACCAGCGTCACCCCGAACACGTGATCCTCGAACGCCCCCGCCGGCGAGCCCATCTCGGTCGGCACGCCGACCACGAACCCGAGCTCCGCCTCGATGTCGAGCTTGCGGCACGGCCCGAACTCGCCCGGCCCGAGCTGCCCGTGCGGGCGCCTGACGGGCGTGCCCGACACCACGACCGTGCCCGCCCGGCCGTGGTAGCCGACGGGCAGGTGCCGCCAGTTGGGTTGCAGCGGCTCCGAGCCCGGGCGGAAGATCCGGCCGATGTTGCTCGCGTGCTCGATGGAGCAGTAGAAGTCGACGTAGTCGGCCACCTCGAAGGGCATGTGCAGGCGCACGTGCTCCAGCGGGATGAGGTGCGGCTCGGTGACCGCGAGGTCGCCGGTGAGCTTGTTCCTGATGAGCGTCCTGGTGTCGTGCCAGGCCGTGCGGCCCCTGGCCATGAACGGGTTGAGCGACGGCGCGGCGAACACCTCGTCGTGCAGCGCGGGGGCCAGGTCGAGCACCCGATCGCCGTGGCGCACCCCGACCCTCGGCCGTTCCCCGGGGCAGGAGAAGACGCCGTAGGGCAGGTTGTCCACACCCCAGCTCACCGGCGGGCCTCCTCGATCAGGCCGAGCGCGTGCAGGTCCTCCAGGGGCGCGCTGGTGTTGCAGGAGCCGTAGCTCACCAGCAGCCGCCGCGCCTGCTCGGCGGTGTCCTCGTTGACGCCGCCCGCCATCCGGACGAGGTGGCCCACGTCGGTGGTGCGCAGCACGGGCGCGGGGTCGCGGCCCTCCACGGCCTCGCAGACGGCCAGCAGCAGGTTGAGGAACCCGTGCCGGTCCACGCCGAGGGAGGGGTCGAAGTGGCGTATGGCGTGGTGCAGGCCGGCCGTGGCCTTGAACGGGACGTCGTTGTCCGCACAGAACCGGATGAACTGCGCCAGATGCTCGACCGGCGGGAACTTGTCGGCCGTCGTGCCGCCGCAGCGCACCTTCAGCCCCGTGCCGGGGGGCACGCTGAGGCCGGGCCGGCCCGCCGGGATCTCCACGAACAGCCGCACACCGGGCGGCAGCGACAACCCGGCGACCAGCGTCTCGATCGGCGTGTCGGGTGGCAGCAGGGTCTCCACGAGGTCGACCGGGAGGTCGCCGAAGTCGGGCACCTCGTCGGTGTCGAGGATCAGCCCGACGCGCCGGGGGCGTACGTCCTTGCCGCGCAGCCGTTCGATCCGGCTCGCCGGGCACAGCAGGCGGTGGGTGAGCACGGGGTGGCCTGACTCCAGGTCCCGCATGTGGCGCGCCAGCGCCTCGTCCATGTGCAGGGACGTCGGCGGGAACAGGCCCGCGTCGTCCACCAGAGCGGCGTAGAGAATCATCGTGCCCAGGTCCAGGCGTATCCGGGGTCCTCGCAGGACAAAGCGTCCCTGCCGAGGTCGAGCGGGCGGAACGTGTCCACCATGACGGCCATCTCGCTCGTCGTCGTGACGCCGCGTCTGACCGCGTCGATCACCGCCTCCACCGCGCCCGGCTGCGGCCCGTGGGTGAACCCGGCCGGGTGCAGCGAGATCGAGCCGACGTCGATGCCGGAGCCCTTGCGCGCGGAGTAGTCGCCGCCCACGTAGAACATGAACTCGTCGGAGTCGACGTTGTGGTGGTTGTACGGGATCGGGATGGCCTCGGGGTGGTAGTCGAGCGGCCGCGGGCAGAAGGAGCACACCACGAACCCGGGCCCCTCGAACGTCTGGTGCACCGGCGGCGGCGCGTGCGTCCTCTTCACGATCGGCTCGAAGTCGTTGATGTTGAACGCGTACGGATAGAGGTAGCCGTCCCAGCCCACGACGTCGAACGGGTGGTTGCGGTAGACGAGCCTGGTCAGCCCGCCTCGGGTGCGTACGAGGACGGGCACCTCCTCGCCCTCCACGGTGAACGGCTCGGCGGGGGCGCGCAGGTCGCGCTCGCAGTAGGGCGCGTGCTCCAGGAACTGGCCGTACTGCGACAGGTAGCGTTTCGGCGGCCTGATGTGGCCGGACGCCTCGATGGCCAGCACGTTGACCGGCCCGTCGGGCACCCAGCGGTGGATGGTGCCGGTCGGGATCACGACGTAGTCGCCCTCGCCGGCCTCGATCACGCCGTACGTCGACTCGAAGCGCACTCGTCCGCGCTGCACGTAGACGCACTCGTCGCCCATGGAGTTGCGGTAGAGCTCGCTGGGCCGGTCGCTGGTGGCGTACGACAACCGGACGTCGGCGTTGCCCGCCAGCAGCATCCGCCCCGCGATCAGGTCGCCGGCGCCGGCGAGCTCCTGGGTGCGGAAGTGACGCGGCGAGAGCGGCACGTTCGGCTCCAGCCGGGTGGCCGCGGCGGGCGTGACCGCCTCGGCCTTGATGATCGCGGTGGGCAGGTGACGGTGGTAGAGCAGCGATGAGTCGGACGAGAAGCCCTCCTCGCCCATCAGCTCCTCGGCGTAGAGGCCGCCGTCCGGCCGCCTGAACTGCACGTGCCGTTTACGCGGCACCTCTCCCACGACCCGGTAGTACGGCATACGCACCCCGCTCTTGGCGTCCGTTAATCGGACACTGGTGTCCTCTATACGTGCTTACCGTCCGCCATCGTCCGGGTGATGTCAACCCAGCACGGCGGCCAGCTCGGCGGCAGCGGCCACGACGCGCGGCCCGGTGGCCTCCTCCAGCGGCCCGAACGTCACCACCCCGACGGACGCCTCCAGCCACGGCAGACCGGGGACCGGCGCGGCGACGCCACGTGCCCCTTCCTGCAACTGCCCCTCAGAGAGGAAGTAGTCGTGCCGCCCTTCGCGCAACGCCAGGATCGCCTGCCCAGCCGCCCCTTTCGCGAGCGGATGCCGTGAGCCCTCCCGGTAGGCGACGTGCATGTGGGTCCAGGACGGCTCCACCACGGCCACCGCGAGCCCGTCGTCGCCCTCGGCCACGGTCAGGTGCGCGGTCGCGCCGACCTGCTCGGCCAGCCGCCGCAGCGTCGGCACCGCCGCCGCCCGCAGCAGCGGCTGAACGGCCTGGGCCAGCGCCAGCACCCCGAACCCCAGGTGCACCCGGCCCTCGGCGTCACGGCGTACGAACCCCTCGCTCATCAGCGTCGTCAGCAGCCGGTACACCACCGGCCGGCTCAGCGACAGCTCGGCGCTCAGCTCGGTCGGCGTCCGCCCACCCCCGCCGTCGGCGAGCAGGCGCAGCAGGCGGAGCCCGCGTTCCAGGGTCTGAGCTGATTCGGCGGCCATGCGACCGATTATGGGACGCCCCCGGGGTGACGCCGGCCGAGGAAGGGGTACGTATCCGGCCACGGGAACGGGGGGTGACGATGCGGCAGTG
Organism: Nonomuraea terrae; assembly: GCF_004348995.1. Lineage (GTDB taxonomy): Bacteria > Actinomycetota > Actinomycetes > Streptosporangiales > Streptosporangiaceae > Nonomuraea > Nonomuraea terrae. Next base: position 2,822 of record NZ_SMKQ01000130.1, on the reverse strand, counting down.
GTGGGTTCTCCTGCTCGCCGGGCTGGCTGTGTGCGCGGTGGCGCCGATCCTGTCCTCCATCAACGCGCCCATGGTGGAGATGTCGCGCGAGACCCCGGTCGAGCCCCGCGAGCTCAACCTGGTGCATCGCGACCTTCCGGACGGGCTCCTCGTCGAGGACACCGTCTACCTCACCGAGGGCATCGAGGTGGACGAACGGCTGCTGGCCGCGGGCAAGGACGTCGCCTTCCGTCCGGGCCACCTGGCCGCCGGCGTCAGGGTCGACAGGAACGGCCGCCTCTACGGCACGCCGCAGCGAGCCGGCACGTACGTCGCCTCGGTCGAGGGCTGCGCCGGACGGGCGTGCGATCAGGACGACCTGACCCTCGTGGTGCTCGGCAACGTGCCGTGGCAGCCGCGTGAGCTGGCCTTCCCCGGCCGCACCGGCGTCGCGCTCGACGGTGAGATCGGCGTCGACGGCGGGCCGGCCGGCGTGCTGCCCACCTTCACCGTGACCGACGACGACAAGCTGCCCGAGGGCGTGAGCATCGGGCCCGACGGCCGGGTGGGCGGCGTCCCGGCGGCGCCGGGCGCGTTCGAAGTGCCGGTGCGGATCTGCGTGGCGGGCAACTGCGCCGGTGTGGTCGTCCAGCTGCTCATCGCCTGACGTCTCTTGCGGCCAAGCCCCTTTTCCGGTCACCGTGTTCTCATGAAATCGGTCATTGTGGTCGGGGCTGGCATTTGGGGCGCATCGCTGGCGTTGCGGCTGGCCGAGACCGGCTGGCAGGTGACGCTGGTCGAACAGCACAAGCCCGGACACGTCCGGCAGTCCAGCGCGGGGGAGACCCGGCTGCTGCGCAGCGCGCACGGCTCGGACGAGTGGTACACGCGCCTCGCGTGGCGGGCCAGGGACGGCTGGCGGCGGCTGGGCGAGCGGGCAGGCGTCACGCTGTACGAGGAGGCGGGCATGTTGTGGTTCGCCGGGACGCCCGACGGATGGGAGCACGCCAGCTCCCAGGTCCTGAAAAATCTGGATATCCCGTGCGAGGTGCTCGATCCGGCCGACGGCCGCCGGTTCTTCCCCGACTTCCGCGGCGACGACCTGAGCTTCCTGCTCTGGGAGCCGCACGCGGGCGTGATCAGGGCCAGGCGGGCCACCCAGGTGACCGCCGCTCTCGCGCAGGCCGCCGGGGTCCGGCTGGTCAGGGCGCGGGCGGTGCCGGTGGCGGGCGACGGGGCGCCGTACGCGTGCGCGGTCGAGGTGGACGGCGAGGTGCGGCACGCCGACCGGGTGGTGTGGGCGTGCGGCGCGTGGCTGCCCGCGCTGTTCGACGGGCTGCCGATCACCGTGACCAAGCAGGACACGCTGCACTTCGCGGTGCCGCCCGCGTGGTCGGTCCCGGAGACGCCCGCATGGGTCGACCACGGGGCCTCGGCGTACGGGCACGGTGATGTGGACGGCGTGGGGATGAAGGCCACCTCCGACGCCGAGGGGCGGCCGTACGAGCCGGAGCACGGCGCGCGCACGGTCGACCCGGAGAGCGTCGAGCAGGCCAGGGCCTACCTGGGGCGCCGCTTCCCGTCCCTGGCCGAGGCGCCCGTGCTGTTCACCCAGGTCTGCCAGTACGCGCTCACACCCGACGCCGAGTGGCTGATCGCCGAGGCCGCGCCCGGAGTGTGGCTGCTCGGCGGCGACTCGGGGCACGGGTTCAAGCACGCCCCGGTGCTGGCGGAGTACGTGGCGGGCGTACTCGACGGCGACCACGCCCCGGAGCCCCGCTTCGGCCTCCACGAACGCCACGAGGCCCGCGGTCTGCGCACCAGCGGCCGCATCGGCTGAGTGTTTGACCCTGACCTTGGCAGCCCCGGCACGCCCTCCCCCTGGCGGCCGGGAGCTTCCTTGTGCTCAGGCCCGCTAGAAGGTGTAGCGGGTGTGGCTGAACACCTGGCCGTCGTGCCCGAAGCCGTACGCCGTGCCGGGTGCCACCGCGAACAGCAGGTCGTCGCCTCTGCGGATGCTGTCGCCAAAGCCGTAGAACGTCCCCTCCGGCGAGGTGATGTGGTCCCCGTACTGCGCCTCGAACGCGGCGATGACCTCGTCCTGCCGCGCCGGATCCGTCACCCGCTCCGCCGTGCCCTCGATCACGATGTCGAGGCCTTCGGCGAGTGAGTTGTGCCCTGTGGTGAGTGCGCAGTTGGCATTGCCGGCCAGGTTCTTGGCCTTCTGCTCGCCCGGCCCGGTACTGAAGTGCAGCGCCCCGTCGTGCCAGGCGGCGATCAGCGGCGTGACGTGCAGCCGGCCGTCCGGCCGGACCGTGGTGATCCAGAAGACCTCGGCGGCCCGCAGCTGGCGCTGGGCCTCGGCCCAGTCGGTGGCGGTGACGTTCTCCGCGCCCGGGCGCGGGTTCAGCGCGGAGCTGTAGCGGGCGTCGAGCTCGGTCTTGGGCTGCTTCGGCGTCATGCGGAACCCTTTCCCTCTTCCTGCGACCGTAGCCGAGCGGAGAACAGGGTCTTCACCTTCCTTTCCGCCAAAATTCGGCGGCTTCGCAATGCCGTCTTCCGCCTCAGACGGGAGGTGGTGCGCTGCAAATATCGGCGGTGTATACGCCGTTGAGCGTGATGGCCTGGCCGGAAGGGAGCGGCGTCGCTCCATCATGGCCAGGCCAGCCTTGGCTGCCTGGTCGCCGCCGTTGTAGTCGTCCAGGGCGTCGAGACGCCCACTGACCGAGCACTGGGCCGTACCCCCGGCTCGCCGGCCTGAGCCGTCCGGCGGCAGGGCGCTGCGGTGGGTCAGCGCGTCTGCGGCTCGTCCCTACCGGGCCCTGGGGCGGGCTGGGGGAGGC
>NZ_SMKQ01000012.1 GCF_004348995.1 Nonomuraea terrae | reverse complement strand
GGCCACCGAGGCCAACGTCCGTCCCGGATCGGACAGATACAAAGCGACGGCGTCCGCCTTGAACTCCGGCGGATACGACTTCATCGCCACGTGGAACTCCTTGTCTCCGGATCTCCATCATCCGGTATTCAAGGTGTCCACACTTCGGGGGCAGGCCCCACACGACCCCTCGTGTTTCGCAGTTTTCCTTGATCGTCATGCATGTGGCGAGGGGGATGTTTCCACGTGCCTTCGACGGTAAGCAGGGCGCGACTGGGTGTGCGGGAGGAGCATCGGCGGTGTCTGATTCACCCTGGTAGAAGGTGATCCGCCGATGCTGCCCGATGGCACGTTACCCTCGCTGGCCGCGTTGCTGGCGGTGTTCCGGTCCTGTTTCACCGCGCCGGGTCACCGTTCGTTCGCCGCTCTTGCGGTGGGGTTGATCGCGCAGACGCGGCGGCGCACGGTGTGCGGGATGCTGCTGGGCGCCGGGCTGGAACGAGCCTGGCATCACTGCCGCGCGCACCGCTTTTTCTCCACCGCTCGCTGGTGCACCGACGCCCTCGGCCTGGCGTTGTGCGATCTGATCGTGGCCCGGCTGCTCCCGCCGGGCTCGGCGATCACCGTGGTGGTCGATGACACCCTGTTCAAACGGTCGGGCAAGAAGGTGTTCGGCGTCGCCTGGCATCATGACGGCGCGGCCAAAGGGCCCAAACCGATCGGGTTCGGCAACTGCTGGGTGATCGCTGGGATCATTGTGCAGCTGCCGTTCCTGTCCCGGCCGCTGTGCCTGCCGGTCCTGGCCCGGTTGTGGCGTCCCGGACGCACCGGCAAGATCGCGTTCGCCCGGGAGATGGTCGAGGCGATCGCCGCCCGCTACCCGCCCGGATGGTGCACGCCGTCGGGGACGCCACCTACGCCGGTGAACACCTACGCGGCCTGGACCTCTCAATCACCTGGACCAGCCGGCTGAAGGTCACCTCCGTCCTGCACGCCCTGCCGCCGCCCAAAACCGGCAGGTCAGGGCGGCCCCGCACCAAGGGCGTCCGGCTGGGCACCCCGGCCGATCTGGCCGCGGCCGGCACCTGGCGCACTACCCGGGTACGCCGCTACGGACGAACCGACACCGTGCACCTGTCCGAGACGGTGTGCCTGTGGTGCGGGCCGTTCCGCACCCAGGCCGTCCGGGTCGTCCTGGTCCGCGATGCGCTGGATCTTGGCTACGGTGATGCCTTCGCCGGCGAAGATGGCGTCGAAGGTGGCGGTGAGCTTCGCGTCCCGGTCGCGGACGAGGTGGGTGAAGTGGGCGGCGTGCTCTGCGAGGTGCCAGAGCAGTTGTCGGGCTTGCTGGGTGGGCGAGGCTGCGGTGGGGTGGGCGGTGACGCCGAGGATGTGGACCGTGCGGGTGCGTACCTCCATCACGAACAGGGCGTAGAGCCGTTGCAGTCCGATCGTGTCGACGTGGAACAGGTCGGTGGCGAGTAGGCCGTCGGCTTGGGCTTTGAGGAAGCTGGTCCACTCGGCCCGCGTTGGATGACGTCGCGGAGCGGGACCCAGGCCAGCGGCGCGCATGACGCGGCGGACGGTGGCCGGGCTGATTTTGTGTCCGAGGCGGCGCAGTTCGCCGTGCACTCTTCGGAAGCCCCAGCGTGGGTTCTCGGTGCCGAGTCGCGTGATCAGTTCGCGCAGTTCATTTGGAACGGGAGGGCGTCCCGCGGAGGGCGGCTGTGTCCACTTTTTCTTGATGAGCCGCCGGTGCCAGACATGGAGGGTGCGTGGGGAGACGATCCGGTGGCTGCGCAGTACGCGGGGGAGTAGTCGGGCGAGGGCGGCGAGTAGGGCGCGGTCCGGCCAGGTGGGTCTTGGCGCGGTGGGTGGCGGCGCAGCACCGCTATCTCGAGCCGCAAGATCAATATTTCTGCGTCTTGGCCGCGGAGGAACGAGACAGCAGGACGAGCCACGCGAAGATCCGCGTGGCGATCAGGTAGAGCAGTCGCACGAGCACAAGGACCGATGGTGTCGTATCGGTGCGGGGGGCGTCGTCCCAGGTCAGGAGCTGTGAACCATTCTGGAGCGTTACGGCCAGGCCGCTTCGGCCGGCAGGTACGGGCGTGACGCTGTTTCATCAGATCGCGGTGCCAGCGCAGGACGGTGTCCGGCCGGACGAGGAGCCGTAGCCGGCGTAGGACCTCGCGGGGGAGCGATGTCAGAAGCTCGGTGAGAAAGGCCCGGTCCTCGGGGGCGAATCTCACCCTAGTGTCGGCGCCGAGCTGCCGTTCAAGGACGGTGATCTGGTGGCGCAGGGCGAGAATTTCCACGTCCTTGTCCCGATCGCTCATCGGCAGCAACCGTTCGTGATGGTGAGGTAGGTCAGGCGAAGGAGTACGGCCGATCATCATGCCGCACTTGATCCCTCTCCTGGTGGCCGGAATCGCGTCACGCCGCGCTTAGCCCTGCAAGGCCATGACCTGGGCGGATGACATTTTCGGCAGGCGCAGGCCTGTGCTTCCGGCGACCGCCAGGTTGTTGAGCGCGTGGATCATCGCCCCCGTCACCGCGTCGTAGATCACGAGGTCTGCGCCGTCAGCCTCCCCGACCACCACGTACGCCCCGTCTGGGCTGATCGCGACGGATGAGGGGAAGCCTTCGGTGGCCGACTCTCCCGCATAGGAGCGGATTCTCTCCAGGCTGTTGGCGTCCCACAGGTCGGTCCTGCGCTGGGCAGAGGCCACCGAGAAGAAGTTCGACCCGTCCGGGGTGACGACGAGATCGCCCAGACTGTCGAGGTCGTGCGTGAATCCGTCGATCTTGCCGCGCAAGCTGGGAGTGCCGCTTACGTCATAGACGAACAGGTGGCCGGTACTCGTCCCCACTTGACCCACGACCAGCGTGTCCCCAGCAGCTCAGCCTTCCGCCGCGACCTGTTCGATCATGGGAGCTTGTACGGCGGCCAGCACGGCGGCGGCGAAGGGCAGGGAGTGATGCGTGGCTCCCCGACCAATGCCGAACACCACGGAGGCGGGATCGTTGTTGGGGTTGGAGAGGGCCTGGTGCCCACGGATGCGCAGCCGCAACGACCCGCGAGCGTCCTCCAGTGCATGCCAATCGACGCCCTCGATCTCGGTGATCGGGTAACGCCGGTCACCTGCCGAGTACTTGGCCGGGGAAGCTACGAGACGGCAGCATGTCGCAGGTCGTACGGCCTGCCCGCCAGGGGAGAGGCGACCTGATCGGGCGTGAAGGCGTACGTCCGGGCCTCCTGCCGGACCTTCGCGTACGCCGAGCCCGAGATCACGCCGCCCGTGCGCGTACGGAAGAGCCGGCCATCCTCGCCGATTCCGAACGTCGCGATGTGATCCCGGAGGATGGCCACCAGTTCGGGCGGGATAGGCACGGTGCGCGTGTGTTTCACGTCCCGGTGCTTCAGCCCGCGCTCGTCGTGGGCCTGCCCCGAGTCGGTGAATCGCCTGTTGCTCTGGCCTGGTCTTCTCCAGGGTCAGTAGCCCCCAGCCGTTCTCTGGGAGCTGGCAGTCCTTCTGCCTCAGTCCCGCCGTTTCTGCCGGACGAAGACCTCCGAAGTACATGCAGGCGAACATGGCGGCCAACATCGGCCCTCGTGACCGCCCCACGTGAGTCACCGCGGTGAGCAGTTCACGCGGCTGCCTGGGGCTGACCACCGAGCGCCCATCAATCTCGCCGCTCACCTTGGCCTTGCGGAACGTGACCTTGTGCAGTGGGTTTGCCGAAAGATCTTCCAGCTCCACGGCCTACTCAAGCGCGTGATGGAAGACGGCCCGCTTGCGGCGATACGTCGAGGTGGCCGCAGGCTTGCCATCCAGGCACAGCGCGAGGGCTTTCAACGCTGCACGGGCGTGCTTGGTCTCTTCCTGAGCGCTCAGCGGGAGCGAGGTGCCCTCCAGCCAGCGGACAGCGCGGGCGATCTCCGGTGTCGGCTCCCGCCTGCGGTCCTCGGGCAGAAAGGCGTACTCGCGAAGCGCCCGCCGGATGATCTCGTCGGACGGACGGCCCGGTGCATCGCTGACCAGGACGCGGGTGACGGTGGCGAGGGTGTCGGTCATGCCCTCGCGGGACTTGGCCGCCGCGTGGGGCCACCAGGCATGGACGTACGCGATGACGAAGGCGAACCAGGTACGAGCGTCCTTCGCCTTCACCATCGAGGTCGGGAGACCGGTCTCTACGTCGAAGGCCTCACCCTTCTTGGCCGCCTGCCGCAGATCGGACAGGAAGCTCTCGGTCAGACCCCGGCCCCCGGCTGCCGCCAAGTCCACCGACGCCTGGCACGACTTCCCGCTGTCCCGCACAGCTCCGCGCTGAGCCCCCGGGGCCCCGTCCCGCCGACAGCACGGACCCGCGGGGCCCGGGTTCCATCCGAAGTCTCCTGACGTCGTGCAGCGGCGAACACGAACTCGCGACCAAGCGCGGCGGACTCGGTGCAAGCCAGCCTGGCTTCCCGACACCGCTCAGGGACGCCCCCCGACGGCGGCCCCGGCGCGCACGGCGGCCCGGAAGCCGGACGCCGCGGCGAGCTCCATGTTCCCGAGGTCGGCGAAGTAGTCACCGCAGAAGTGGACACCGACATCGGTGCGGCGGCTGTAACGAAGCATCGGCTCGAATGAGAACCCCGGCCGCCGGTACGGAATTCCGTGCTCCCAGCGCTGAATCCTGATCTCGCCAAGGTTGCCCCGCAACTGGGGGAACACCGAGGCAAGGTCATCGGCGTAGCGCGACTCCACCCCGCTGTCCTCCAGATCCAGCATCCTGCGCGCCCCGTCCCCTCCCGCGTACACCATGAGGCTTCCCCCGGGCCGCCGGACGCCGGTACGCAGCGGATTGGCATGGTTGAACATCATGTCGAACGACTGATCGGTGGCGGTGAGCGCGTAGATGCGGTCGTACGGCATCGGCCCACGCTCAGTGGTGATGACGCCGGCGCTGACGAACGGCCCGTACCTGACGTCGGCCAGCACACCGGCCACATCCCCAGGCAGCCCCTCAACCACCCGATGTGAGATGTACGCCGGGGTGGCCATGATCACCTGGCGGGCGCGCAGCGTCCGCTCCTCGCCGTTCTCGCGCAGGGTCACCAGGACGCGGCCGTCCTCCTCACGGACCCTGGTCACGGTGGCGCCGTAGCGGACCAGGTGGCCGAGCTCGGCGGCCATCGCCTCGCCGAGCCGGCTGGAGCCGCCGTCGAGGTTGTAGGAGAGGAGGCTCTTGCGGCCTGCCCACACGCCGCCGAACAGGGCTCCGCCGGTGGCCGCGCTCTGGTCCTCCAGTTCGGAGGCGGCGCGGTGGCCAGCGGCGCGGAAGATGCCGTCCACCCGGGCCGGGGGGCGGCCGATCAGGTCGCGGAACGAGCGGTTGGCCAGGTAGCCGCCGAAGCGCCTGGCCGGCCAGCCGGGCTGCTCGCGCTGGGTGTCCTGCCAGGCTTTGACGGCGCCGACCGCGCGCAGGCCGACGCCGGCGAGTGCGACGCGTTCGCTCAGGGACAGGGGCAGTGTGAAGGGGTACGTCTCGACGCGCTTGTTGGCGTAGACCTTGCCGGCGAAGGCCAGCGCGAACTTGGCGCCGGGGATGCCGATGGTCTCCAGGCCGAGGCCGGACGTCATCCGTTCGACGTGTGAGCCCGCGCCGGGGAACAGGTGGGCGCCGAGGTTCATCCAGTAGTCGCCGCGTGGCAGCGACATCAGGCGTCCGCCCAGGCGCTCGTCGGCTTCCAGCAGCACCACGTCGCGGTGCCGCAGCTGCCAGAGCGCCGAAAGGCCGGCGACTCCTCCGCCGACGATGACGACGTCGTGGTTCTCGGCGTTCATGGTGTGTCCGCGCTCCTCGGGGATCAGGCGGTGCTGCCTTCGAATTTCGTGTGCTCGGCCAGGAACTTCCTGGTCAGCTGCTCCTGGGGGTTCTCGGAGATCTGCGCCGGGGTGCCCCGTTCGATGACCTTGCCGTCGGCGATCATCAGGACGGTGTCGGCGACGTCGAGGGCGAACTTCACCTCGTGCGTGACGATGATCATGGTCATGCCCTCGGCGCTGAGGTCCTTCATGACGTTGAGCACGTCCATGGTGGACTCGGGGTCAAGGGCCGAGGTCGGCTCGTCGAACAGCAGCGCCAGCGGGTTCATGGCGAGCGCGCGGGCCAGCGCGACCCGCTGCAGCTGGCCGCCGGAGAGCTGGCCGGGCATCGACAGGGCCTTCTCCACCAGGCCGACCTTGCCGAGCAGGCGGATCGCGGTGTCGACCGCCTCCTCGTGGCCGGTGCCCAGGCTGCGCACCATAGGCAGGGCGACGTTCTCCACCACCGACAGGTGCGGGAACACGTTGAGCGCCTGGAACAGCATGCCGACCTTGCGGCGCAGGGCGACCAGGTCGCGGCCCTTCGCGGGCTTGCGGTGGGCGAACGCGGTCGTGCCGCCGACGGTGATGGTGCCGCTGGTGGGGGTCTCCAAGAGGTTGACGCAGCGCAGCATGGTGCTCTTGCCGCTGCCGCTGCGGCCCAGGACGGCGACGACCTCGCCGGGCTGCACGTCGAGGTCGACGCCGCGCAGCACGTGCAGGTCGCCGAACGACTTGTGCAGGTCTCTGATCTGGATCGTCGGTTCGGTCATCGGGCGGCCTCCTGCGCGAGTCTGGCCCTGGTGATCCTGCGCAGCTTGCGGTTGGTGGGCGACATCGCCGTGCCTTCGCGCAGGTGGGATTCGAGGTAGCCGGCCAGCCGGGCGAGCGGCCAGCTCATCGCCACGTAGATCAGGCCGATCACGATGTAGACCTCCAGCGGCTGGAAGGTCTCGGAGGTGATGATCGTCGCCTGGGTCATCAGCTCGCCGCCGCCGATGGTGACCAGCAGCGCGGTGCCCTTCAGCAGGTCCACCAGCATGGTGGCGGTGGCGGGCAGCGCGAGCCGTACGGCCTGCGGGAGCTGCACCGTCACCAGGACCCGCACCGAGGTCAGGCCGAGCGCCTGGGCCGCCTCGGTCTGGCCCCGGGAGACGCCCTGCAGCCCGCCCCGGAAGATCTCCGCCAGGTAGGCGCCGTAGAACAGCGACAGGGCGAGCCAGCCCGCGGTGAAGGCGTCGAGGATGAGCCCCACGCCGGTCAGGCCGAAGTAGATGATGAAGATGCCGGTGATGATCGGCAGGTTCTTGAACAGCTCGGTGTAGAGGTAGCCGACCCCCTTGACCACGCGGTTCTGCGACATCCGCAGCACCGCCACGACGAACCCGACCAGGCAGGCGCCGACGAATCCGATCGCGGTGAGCTGCACCGACTTGATCAGCCCGTCGACCAGGACGGGGACGTACCCGGCCCAGTCGACCGAGAGGAAACTCACTGACCGCTCCCGATCGTAGGAGCCGTCCACGTGTCGGGACGGTCGACGCCCTTGCGGACGGTGGTCATCTCCGGGGTGGAGGTCAGGAAGTCGGTGGGGTTGACGCCCCACTTGGTGAGCACGTCAGCGGAGGTCTTCGAGGCGAACCAGGCGTTGGTGATCTCGTCGAGCTTGCCGCACAGCTTCTCGGCCTTCTTCGAGCAGTACCAGACCACCTGGTACGGGCGGAAGCCCTGGAGGCCGGGGTTGGCCGCGACCTCCTGGTCGGTGGGCGGCGTCATCGTCTGGACTTCGAGGTCCTTCAGGTCCGGGCGGGTGTCGCGCAGGTAGACGGCGGTCAGCGGGTCGATGTTGATCGCGTCCAGCCGGCCTGCGGCCAGGTCCGTGATGGCCTGCGCCCAGGCCGGGTAGGTGCGGGCGTTGACGCCCGGCGTGGCGCGGACCGCCTCGTCGTTGATCGAGCCGGTGACGGCGCCGACGTTGCGGCCGTCGAGGTCGGCGATCGAGGTCGCCTTGACTCCGGGGCGGGTCAGCATCAGGGCGGGGCTGTAGTAGATGGGGTCGCTCATCACGCCCACCTGGGAACGGTCCTTCGTCCAGGAGATGCCGCCGATGCCGATGTCGTAGCGCCCCGCCTGGACGCCCGCGATCATCGCGGGGAACTCCATGCCCTGCGCCTGCACCTCCAGGCCGAGCTCCTTGGCGGCGAGCGTGAACAGCTCGCCTTCGAGGCCGTCCAGGGCGCCCTTTTCGAGGCCGACGTACGGCATCAGGCCGTTCATGAAGCCGAGCGACACCTTTCCGGGCGTGTTCAGGCCCAGGTCCTCGGCCGCGGCGGTGTCCGAGCCGGTGTCGCCGCCGCAGGCGGCGAGGCCCAGCGTGGTGGTGAGCGTCAGGCACGCTGCCGCGACGAGTTTGCGAGATCTCGCGAGGTTCAGGGTGCGCGTCATTTCGGTACCTCGTGTCCTGGGGGCGGGGCGATCACGATGTTCAGGTGGCCGATCAAGGCCCGATCCTGCCCGATCTTGTTGTGGTAAATCGAGGGATTCTGCCCGTGAACATGTGGGTAACGTAGGAATCCGTGGAATGTTTGTCAATGTGACCAGCGTCACACTATGCCGAAAAGCCCGGAAAAATCGGAAAAATATGTGCGTGGCCAGCATGAACATCTGGCGCCCCGGACCACCACATCCATCCGCATTGACAGCGACGCGCCGCACAACCCACAATATCGGTCATGATCGGTCAAAGATTCCCCCGTCCGGCGCGGAGGTGGTCCGGGTGCTAGCGGCCGAACGCCACGACAGGATCCTCACCCTCCTGGCCCCCACCGGACACGCGCGCACGGAAGAGCTGGCCCGCGCGCTTGGCGTCTCCGACGAGACGGTCCGCCGCGACCTGTCCGCGCTGGAACGGCAGGGCCTGCTGGTGCGCGTGCACGGCGGCGCGACCTTGCGCGTCCCGATGGCCGGCGAGGAGGCGTCCTTCCTCGACCGCGCGACTCTGGCCACCGAGGAGAAGGTGGCGATCGGCCGCAGCGCGGCCTCGCTGGTGCGCCCCGGGATGACGGTGATGATCGACGTGGGCACCACCGCGCTGGAGGTCGCCCGCTCCCTGCCGAACGACTATCACGGAACCGTCGTCACCTGCTCGCTCCTGGTCGCCTCCGAGCTCGCCGGACGGGCCAGGATCGAGGTGCTGGTCTCGGGCGGCCGGGTCCGCGCGGGCGACCTGGCGCTGTCCAACGCCACGACGCTCGGCTTCTTCCAGGACCTGCGGCCCGACATCGCCTTCCTCGGCTCCGGCGGGGTGCGCGCCGACGCCGGCCTGACCGACTTCCACGTGGACGAGGTCGCGACCAAGCGCGCCGTGCTCGCCACCTCGGCCCGCTCGTACGTGCTGGCCGACTCCACCAAGCACGGCCGGGTCGCCGCGTTCCGCGTCTGCGGGCTCGACGGCTTCACCGGGCTGATCGCCGGCGCGCTGACCGACGAGCCGCTGGCCGAGGCGCTGCGGGGCGTCGGCTGTCACGTGGTGACCGGCAACGACCTGTCCGCCCGGCGATGACCGCGATTCTGGCCGTCGACCAGGGCACCTCCGGCACGAAGGCGCTGGTGCACGACGGTGAGCGCACGCTGTCGGTGGTGGAGGTGCCGGTGCGGCCTTCCTACCTGGACGGTGGGCGCGTCGAGGTGGACCCGCTCGACCTGCTCGCGTCCGTACGGCAGGCCGGCGCCCGCGCGCTGCGCGAAGCGGGCGACCCGCCGCTGGCCGCCGTGTCGCTGGCCAACCAGGGAGAGTCGGTGCTCGCCTGGGATCCGGCGACGGGCCGCCCGCTGTCGACCGTGCTGGTCTGGCAGGACAGCCGCGCCCAGGAGGTCTGCGCCGGCCTGGGCGAGCACGCCGACCTCATCCGGCGGCGCACCGGGCTCGTGCTCGACCCCTACTTCTCCGCCCCGAAGATGGCCTGGTTGCGCCGGCACGTCACCCGCGAGGGCGTCGTCACCACCACCGACGCGTGGCTGGTCCACCAGCTCACCGGCGCGTTCGTCACCGACGCGACGACCGCGAGCCGGTCGCTGCTGCTGGACCTCGACGAGGTCGCCTGGGATCCAGAGCTGCTGTCCCTGTTCGGCCTCGGCGACGGGGCGCTGCCCCGGGTGGTGCGCTGCGACGAGGTGGTGGGCGGGACGTCCATGTTCGGCCCGCCGGAGGTCCCGGTGGCCGGGCTGGTCGTGGACCAGCAGGCCGCGCTGGTCGCCGAACGCTGCCTCGACCCCGGCAGGGTGAAGTGCACCTACGGCACCGGCGCGTTCCTGCTCGGCGCCACCGGCGGCCGGGCGGTACGGTCCGGGCACGGGCTCACCTCGTCGCTCGCCTGGTCGCTGCGCGCGTCCACCGGCTACTGCCTCGACGGCCAGGTCTACACGGCGGGCTCGGCCGTACGCTGGCTGGTCGATCTCGGCCTGCTGTCCGCGCCCGGCGCGCTCGACGCCGAGGCGGACGGTGACTCCGGCGGGGTGTGCTTCGTGCCCGGCCTGGCCGGGCTCGCGCAGCCGTGGCGGAACCCGGAGCCGTGCGGCGCGTTCACCGGCCTCGGGCTGGCCACCACGCGGGGGCGGCTGGTCCGCGCCGTGGTGGAAGGGCTGGCGGCGCAGGTCGCCGCCCTGGCCCAGGCGATGAGCGCCGACATCGGCGCGCCCCTGACCCGGCTGCGGGTGGACGGCGGGCTGACCCGCTCGCGCGCCCTGATGCAGGCGCAGGCCGACCTGCTGCAGGTCCCGGTGGACGTGTATCCGTCGCCGCACGCCACCGCGCTCGGCACCGCCGCGCTCGCCCGGCTGGCGCTCGACGAGGGGCTGTCCCTGCCGTCCGCGATCGACGCCTGGTCGCCGGCCGTGTCCTTCGAGCCGGTCTGGACCGGGGACCGGGCCGCCGAGGCGATGGCCCGCTGGGGGGAGGCCGCCCGTTCGGCGGCGGCCCGGAAGGACGACACATGAGGATCCATGACGTCGCGGTCATCGGGGCCGGGGTGGTCGGCTGCGCGGTGGCGCGCGAGCTGGCCGCGTACGAGCTGGACGTGGCGCTGGTCGAGGCCCGCGACGACGTGGGCGACGCCACCAGCAAGGCGAACACCGCGATTCTGCACACCGGCTTCGACGCCGCCCCCGGCACGCTGGAGTCCCGGCTGGTGCCGCGTGGCTACGCGCTGCTCTCGCGGTACGCGGGAGAAACCGGCATCGCGGTCGAGCCGACCGGGGCCGTCCTGGTGGCCTGGGACGACGACCAGCTCGCCGCGCTGCCGGGACTGCGGGACAAGGCCGTCGCCAACGGTTACCACGCCGCGGAGCTCGTCGGCCCGGACTTCGTCTACGGGACCGTTCCAGCGCTCGGGCCGGGCGCTCTCGGCGGGATGACCGTCCCCGGCGAGTCGATCATCGATCCGTGGTCCACCACGCTCGCCTTCGCCTACGACGCGCTGGCCCGGGGGGTCGGCCTGCGGCTGGGCACCCGGGTCGAGGCCGTGGAGTCCGGGCCGGAGTTCACCGTGCTGCGCACCTCGCGGGGCGACATCGCGGCCCGGTGGGTGGTCAACGCCGCCGGGCTGGGCGCGGACGTCATCGACGGCCACTTCGGCCACCGGCGGTTCACCGTGACGGCCCGGCGGGGCGAGCTGATCGTGTTCGACACGGCCGCCCGGCCGCTGGCGCCGAAGATCGTGCTGCCCGTGCCGACCTCGCGGGGCAAGGGGGTGCTGATCAGCCCGACCGTGTTCGGCAACGTGATGCTCGGGCCCACCTCCGAAGACCTGCCTGACCGTACCGACACCTCCACCTCCGAGGCCGGCATCGCCTCGCTGCTGGAGAAGGGCCGCCGGATCATGCCGTCACTCCTGGAGGAAGAGATCACCACCTCCTACGCCGGGCTCCGCGCGGCCACCGAGCACGGCGACTACGTCGTCGACGTGGACGCCGGGAAGCGCTACGCGTGCCTCGGCGGGATCCGCTCCACCGGGCTGACCGCGAGCATGAGCATCGCCGAGCACCTGCGTGACCTGCTCGACACGGCCGGGCTGCCGCTCAAGCCGCGCGCCGGCCTGCCGCCGCCTGTGCGGGTGCCGGTGCTCGGCGAGGCGTCCGCGCGGCCGTACCAGAATGACGAGCTGATCAGGCGGGACGCCGAGTACGGGCGGATCGTGTGCTTCTGCGAGAAAGTGACGAGAGGCGAGGTGCGCGACGCGTTCGCCGCGCCGATCCCGCCGCGCGACCTGAACGGACTGCGCCGCCGCACCCGCGCGACGCTCGGCCGCTGCCAGGGGTTCTTCTGCGGCGCCGAGGTCGGCCGGCTGTTCGACGAGGCCACCGGAACGGGGGACTGAGATGGAGACGATGACGCCCGCGGTGGCCGTCGTCGGCGCGGGGCCCGCCGGGCTGACCGCCGCCGCCGAGCTGGCCCGCCTGGTCGACGGCGAGGTCCTGGTGCTCGAACGCGAGCGCGTGCCGGGAGGCATCCCCCGGCACAGCGACCACACCGGCTACGGCCTGCGCGACCTGCGCCGCGTGATGACCGGGCCGGGATACGCCCGGCTGCTGCACCGCCGCGCCGAGCGGGCCGGGGCGCGCATCCTCACCGAGGCCACGGTCACCCGGGTGTCCGACGGCCGCGAGCTGGAGGTCACCACCCCGTCCGGGCTCGTACGGGTCGAGCCGCACGCGCTGGTGCTGGCCACCGGCGCCCGCGAACGGCCCCGCCCGGCCCGGCTGATCACCGGCGACCGGGGCGCCGGGATCTACACCACCGGGCACCTGCAGAACCTCGTCCACCTCCACCACGGGCGGCCGGGAAAGCGGGCGGTCATCGTCGGGGCCGAGCTGGTGAGCTGGTCGGCGGTGCTGACCCTGCGCGAGGCGGGCTGCCGCACGGTGCTGATGACCACGTCGCAGCCGGTCCCCGAGTCCTACGCCGCCTTCCACCTGCCGGGCCGTGCGCTGCTCCGCGTGCCCGTGGCCACCGGCACGCGCCTGGTCTCCGTCGAGGGCGACGCCGGACGAGTGAGCGCCGTGGTCGTCGAGCAGGTCGGCACCGGGCGGCGCCGGCGGGTCGAGTGCGACACCGTGGTGCTGACCGGAGACTGGATCCCCGACCATGAGCTCGCCCGCGGCACCGGGCTCGACCTCGACCCGCGCAGCCGTGGCCCGGTCGTGGACACCGCGCTGCGCACGAGCCGTCCGGGCGTCTTCGCCGCCGGCAACCTGATCCACCCGGTCGACACCGCCGACATCGCCGCGCTGGACGGCCGGCACGTGGCCGCCGCCGTCCAGCGCTGGCTGGGCGACGAGCGGATGGGCGAGGTCGCCTTCGACATCGAGGTGGACGCCCCGCTGCGCTGGGTGGCCCCGTCAGTGGTGCGCCGCGGCGACCCGCCTCCGGCCCGGGGGCGGCTGCTGCTGTGGACCGACACGCTGGTCCGCTCCCCCGTCGTGCGGGTCCACCAGGCCGGCCGGCCGCTCGCGCGCCGCCGGCTGCCGTGGCCCGCGTCGCCCGGCCGGGTGTTCCGGGTGCCCTGGTCGCTGCTCGCGCGGGCCCGGCCGGACGCCGGGCCGGTACGGCTCTCGCTGGCGAGATGACTCCTTCGTACAGATCTCTTCGTATTGGACATTCATGAGCGCACTTTCGTCGGTCACCGTCATCGGCGGTGGCGCGGTCGGCCTGGCCACCGCCTACTACCTGCGGAAAGCCGACCTCGACGTCACGGTCATCGAGTCCGGCCGGCCCGGCCGGGCGGCCTCGTGGGGCAACGGCGGCTGGCTCAGTCCTGTGCTGAGCATCCCGACACCCGGACCGGGCATGCCCCGGATGGGCGTCGTCGAGTCGTTCCAGCGTGACTCCGCCGTGGCGGTCCGGCCGCACGCCTCGCCGAGCATGATCCCGTGGCTGCTGAGGTTCGCCCGCCACTGCACCCGGTCCGCCTTCGAGAGCGGCTCGGCCCGGCTGGGCGCGCTGTCACGGGAGATGTTCGACGGCTTCGACGAGCTCGCCGACCTCGGCGTGCCGGTCGAGGTGCCACGCCGGGGCAACCTGCGCGCCTGCCTGACCGAGGCCGAGGCCCGCCGCCAGCTCGCCGGGCTGGCCCCGATGCGCTCCGCCGGCTACACCGTGCCCGACCGGGTCATGAGCGCCGGGGAGATCCACGAGCTGGAGCCGGAGCTGTCGGACAACGTGCGCAGCGGATTCAACCTGCCCGACGAGCGGCACGTCGACCCCGGCGCGTTCTGCGACACGCTCGCCGACCACCTGGTCAAGCAGGGCGTGCACCTGCTCGCCGACACGCGGGCGACCGGGGTGCGAGCCTCAGGCGGCCGGGTCACCGCCGTCGAGACCACCGCCGGGCAGGTCCGCTCCGACGCGCTGGTGGTCGCCGCCGGGCTGGACACCCGCCTGATCGCCGGCTGGCTCGGCGCCCGGCTGCCGATCCGGGGCGGCAAGGGGTACAGCTTCTTCGTCCCGTCCGAACGCTCCCCCTCCCACCCCCTCTACCTGTCGAACACCAAGGTCGGGGTGACGCCGCTCAAGGGCGGCTACCGGGTGCTGGGCGGCATGGAACTGGCCGACGAGACGCTGCGGATCAACCCGCGGATGGTCCGCGGCATGGTCCGCGTCGCCGACCGCTACCTCAGGCGCATACCCGCGTACGAGTCGATGACGGAGTTGCGCGACCTGTGGGCGGGCCTGCGCCCGATGACCCCCGACGGCCTGCCGGTCATCGACCACCTCCCCCACCTGTCCAACGCGTACGTCAATACCGGCCACGGCATGCTGGGCGTCGGCCTGTCCATGGTCTCCGGCTCCGCTCTCGCGGACTACATGGTGAACGGCCGCCGCCCCGACGTCCTGGCGCCCTTCGGCGCGACCCGGTTCTGACCCTGGCGGCTTTGGCCGATCAGTGCACGGCGGCGGTCATGGGGCTCTGGTGTACGAACGCGAGTACGACACGGCCGAAGCGCGCAGCCTGCACCCGCACAGCTCAACGCCGCCCAGGCCACCGCCGTCACGGAGGCCCCCGCGCTGGCAGGCGGATTCGAGTGATCATCGCAACGGTGACGGACAGTCATAGTGCCAGACCTTCATAGAAGATGTCAGCGGGCGTGCGCCAGCCAAGTGTCTTCCGGGGACGCTTGTTGAGTCGTTCTTCGATCGCGCGTAGGTCTGCTTCGGTGTGAGCGGACAGGTCGGTGCGCTTGGGAAAGTACTGGCGGAGCAGGCCGTTGGTGTTTTCATTGGTGCCGCGCTGCCATGGGCTGCCTGCATGGGCGAAGTAGACGCCTTCACGCAGGTAGGGGGCGATCTCGTCGTGACAGGCCATTTCCGCTCCCTGATCCCAGGTCAGCGTCAGCCGCACGGTCGCCGGCAGGCCGTCGAGGACAGCGATCAGGCCATCGCGTACGGCCTGCGCGTCGTGGCGAGCCGGCAGCGGGACCAGTCGCAGATAGCGGCTCTTGCGGTCGACGGGGGTGGCGATCGCGGACTGGTTCAACCGCCCCGTGATCAGGTCTCCCTCCCAGTCCCCGACTCGATGGCGGTGCTCGACGACGGTGGGCCGGTGGTCGATGAGCAGTGCGGGTGCGATGAACCGCGGCTGGCGCTGGTCGGGCCGGCGGCGGCGTTTGCGCAGTGGTCGCCCGGTGCGTAGCCGGCGGAGTCCAGCAGACGTCCCCGACGCGGGCGCCGGGTCCGCTGCCGCGCTCGCGCATGAGCCAGATCCCCGTCGTAGACGCCTCGATCGTGCGGGAGCGTATTGCGCCGCAGCTCGCGGCTGATGGTGGACGGGGAACGTCCCAGGCGCTCGGCGATCGCGCGCACCCCCCAAGCCTCGTGCCCGCAAGGTCGCGATCCGCTGCCGCTCCAGCAGCGATAAGAACCGGCTCGATCGGGCGTCTTCGGCCAGCCGCGCCGGTGGTAGCCCGCCATCGGTACCCGGTCTTGCGCCCGATTCCGACGGCTCGACACGCCTCAACCGTTCCCACGCCGGACAGCACCAGCCGCCAGTACTCCGACTCCACATCCAGCCTGCGCTTGGGACCTCGCCTCGCCATCAACACGCCCTCCATGATCAGGTGTGTTGCGACAGCGCTAGAACCTGGGCGTCGACTGGGGGTCAGTATTCACGCGTCGTCGACACGGGCAAAGCAGAGGGGATCTCTGTGGCGAGGCCCCTGGGGAACAGCAGGGCGGCTCGCAGTCTTTGCGCGGTCGTCCAGCCGCGCGTCTGGCCCTTTTGCGTGGTGTCGTGGCTGACCGAGGTGCCGTCTGCTGGCCCACGAACACCGTTGCTGTCTTCACGTGGAGAAGACGCCACATATGGGGGGAGACGGTGATGGTACGCAAGGCTCGTTTGGCTCTGGCTGTCGTACTGAGCGTGGGAGTCGTTGCGCTGAGTGCTGCCGCGCTGGGCGAGATGATGTCGGGGCGGGATGGCGCACCGGGCGGTGCCGTGATCAAGAACGTAGAGGGCCAGACGGTCGGCTCCCTTCAAGTGGAGGATGCCGGGAATGGCAAGTCCAAAATCACGGTCGGGGTGACGAACTTGCCGGCCGGCTTTCACGGCTTTCAGGTCCACGCCGAGGGCGTCTGCGATGCGCAGTCGAAAGACCCCACCACGGGCAGCCCCTTCTTCAGCGCGGGGGGGACACTTCGACTTGGGCTCACATCCCCACGACCACCACACGGGAGATCTGCCCAACCTGTTGGTTGGCGCGGACGGTACTGGCACCACCTCGTTGGTGACCGATCGGTTCCGGATGGCTCAACTATTCGACAGCGATGGCAGCGCCATCATGATCCACGCCCCGGCTGACAATCACGCGAACATCCCGGACCGCTACCGGAGCGCGGCGGGCGAGGAGGGGCCCGACGCGGAGACCCGAAGGCCGGCGACTCCGGCGGACGCATCGCCTGCGGCGTGATCACCCGAGGCTAGCTTCGGGTCCATGCCCTGCGTCGGGGGCTTCCCCTGTCCGACTGACGTCCCAGGAGGTACGGCATGCTCCCCTGCACGACCCGGGAATCGCGTGGTGGATCCCAAATACGGGCACGTCTCCGTGCGCGAGGATCAGTTTCGGGGCTGGCATGTGTCGTGTACGACGGGTTGTCCCCTCGTCACACGCACCCCTGACTCTTGTCTTGACATGGCGACAACCCCCGAGGTGTGCTGAAAGCGTGGCTTGTATTGCCGCACATCAGTGAGGTGACGAGGATCTTGACGGGGGCGTTATGGCAACTTATGCGTATCGCTGTCTAGTCTGCGGGCCGTTCGAGGTGCGCCTGCCGATAGGGACCGCCGAGGCGGTTGCTGACTGCCCGGCGTGCCGGTCTCCGGCGCGTCGCGTCTTCACCGCGCCGAGCCTCGCCTGGCTGTCCCCGGCGATGTCCGCCGCGCTGACCCGGGACGAACAGAGTCAGGAAGCACCCGAGGTGGTCACGCACGTGACTCGCGAGCGGTGGCGGACACCGCAGCATCCGGCGCTGTCGCGCCTGCCTCGGCCTTGAGCAGACATAACGATCGATCTGAACGTTGCGTTCGCCTGGACTCGTTGCGTTCCTGAACACACCGCCCGTGCTGGGCGTGAGGAGGTGTGGGTCGATGGGAGCCGTCGGACTCCTGTACGTGGGCGCAGTGCTATTCCTCAATGGTCTGATGCTCCTGGGAAAGGTCGAGCCGCGCGCAGCCGCGATCTTCAATCTCTTCGTCGGAGCCTTGCAGGTGATCACACCGACCCTGCTGATCGTCTTCAGCCCCGGCGATCCGGCCGTGATCCTGGGCGCGTCGGGACTCTACCTCTTCGGATTCACCTATCTCTATGTGGGAATCAATCTGCTGGGCGGATTCGACTCGACAGGTGTCGGCTATTTCTCGCTCTTCGTGGCCATCATGGCGCTCGGATACTCCTACGCCAACTTCCAACTCCTCGGCGATCCGGGCTTCGGAGTCATCTGGCTTTACTGGTCCTTCCTGTGGGCGCTCTTCTTCGTCCTGCTCGGCTTGAAACGCACGCAGATCACCAGGTACACGGGCTGGGTCACGGCTATCCAGGGATGGGTCACGGCGGCGATTCCGGCATTCATGATCCTCACCGGATCCTGGCGCACCACCACCCTCTTCGCAATCATTCTCACCGTGTTCGGCCTGGTGGTGTTCGCCGTGCTGTGGCCGCTGACGAGACGCGGGGAACCGGCCGGCGAAACTTCGGAGACGCAGGGGACCACCAGGATGGAGGCGCGCACGCATCGCTTCCGCCGGACATGACCGAACTCGAAAAGAGGTGAGGCGACACGCTGACCGCGAAGGAGCCATCGACAAAGGAGGGGAAGCTGTCATGCCGAAAGTCGTATTCAGCGTCGACCAGTCGAAGCCGATGAAGGACCAGGCGACCCCCGGGCACAACCGCTGGCACCCGGATATCCCCGTGGTGGAAATGGTACGCCCCGGTGAGGAGTTCCGGGTCGAATGCCGCGAATGGACGGACGCCCAGATCGGCAACAACGATTCCGCGAACGACGTACGCGATGTCGACCTGAGCTTCGCGCACATGCTGAGCGGGCCCATCGGGGTCGAAGGAGCTGAGCCCGGAGACCTCCTCATCGTCGACATCCTCGACCTCGGCCCGGTGCCACAGCAGGTCGGGGACGCACCGGGACAGGGTTGGGGCTACACCGGCATCTTCGCCAAGCGGAACGGCGGCGGATTCCTGACCGACTACTTCCCCGACTCGTACAAGGCGATCTGGGACTTCCACGGTCAGGTCGCGACATCCCGCCACCTGCCGGGAGTCCGGTTCACCGGGATCACCCACCCTGGGCTCTTCGGCACCGCGCCGTCGGCCGAGTTGCTCAGCTCCTGGAACCGCCGGGAGCAGGCGCTCATCGACACCGATGCGGGACGCGTTCCGCCGCTCGGCCTGCCGCCGTTGCCCGAGCACGCGCTCGCCGGTACCGCGAACGGCGACCTGGCGCAGCGGATCGCCGCCGAGGGAGCACGCACCGTGCCGGCGCGGGAGAACGGCGGTAACCACGACATCAAGAACTTCACCCGCGGCGCCCGGGTCTTCTACCCGGTCCACGTCCGTGACGCGAAACTTTCCGGAGGCGACCTGCACTTCAGCCAGGGCGACGGGGAGATCACCTTCTGCGGCGCCATCGAGATGGGCGGTTACATCGATTTCCACGTCGACCTCATCAAGGGCGGCATGGAGAAGTACGGTGTCACCACCAATCCGCTGTTCATGCCGGGAAACGTGGAGCCGAGGTACTCCGAGTTTCTCTCGTTCATCGGGATTTCGGTGGACCATGACACCGACACCAACTACTACCTTGACGCGACGGTGGCCTACCGCAGGGCCTGCCTCAACGCCGTCGAGTATCTCAAGAGGTGGGGTTACAGCGGCGAACAGGCCTATCTGCTCCTCGGCTCGGCGCCGATCGAGGGGCGTGTCAGCGGGATCGTCGACATTCCCAACGCCTGCTGCTCGCTCTACCTGCCCACCGAGATCTTCGACTTCGACGTACGTCCGAACATGGAAGGGCCCGTCAAGCAGGACCGGGGCAAGTGCGCCGTGACGAGTTGAGCGGGGGACATCGCCGAGACCACGACGGCGGGCCCGACTGGGCCTCGCCGCTCGTCGTGGCTTGGAGTCTCGATTGGTGCGAGAGATCGGCGACCAGCGGGTTCGCACCGGCCAGGTTGGCGATCAGGTCGGTACTGTGACTGAATGCCAGGATGCGACGCGAGCTTCACCTCACGGCGTGCCGCCGATAGCGCATGCGCGGCACGGCGGACGGCCGCAGGTGCACTGCATGATGGCATTGAGAACACCGTGCTCATGGTAGAGGCACTGGTCATAGCAGGTGTGACGGGGAATGAACCCCGCCTGGATCTCGTCCGGCCACGGGTCTTCGCCTTCGCGGCAGCGTACGAACTGGTCGGGGTGCGTCGCGTGGAGTCCCTCAAGGCGGGTCCGAGCCTGGGTCTCCAGCGTGCGGGCCTCCGCCACCAGGGTCTTCAGCTGGGAGACGAGGTCAGAGTACCGGTCGTCGCCGGTTCGTACGTGGGCCGCCCGTAGCGCCATCATGGCGTTGCCCAAGAAGCGGCCGGCGTCCTGAAGATCCGTGGAGTGGTGCAGCTGCATACCTGTCACGCCCCGAACCCACACGGCGTCATTGTTCATTGATCAACCTTTCGAAGGTGGGAGCGCTCCTGTTCCGGAGTTGTACGAGGCTGTAAACGAGGGTAACTGGAATAGAGGGTGAATTGCCGCATCCGTGAGGTTAGCCGTGTATGTAGAAGTCAATTTGGGATGTCTTTACCAGAATTTGGCCCGGCGGACCAGCATGCGCGCGGTCGAGACGAGTGCAGGTAGATCCCCTCAGTGAACACTGCCTGCAGTACTTCGTTCGGCTGCATCTTCGGAAGCGGGAATTACAGACGTGGCCATCCCATCCAAGGCGATGGTGAGTGTGGCCTCGAAACGGACAGCCAGTTTGTCGTAGCGGGTAGCCATGGCACGATTCTGTTTGAGCTGGTTGATGCCGCACTCAACAGCGTGACGCTGACGGTAGAGGACGGGATCGAAGGCGGGAGGCCGGCTACCCTTGGAGCCCTGGGCGCGCCAATGATCGTCCTGGTCGGCCTTGCTCGGGATGCACGCTTTGATCCCCCGTCGGCGCAGATGGTTGCGGTTGGCCTTGCTGGTGTAGGCCTTGTCGGCCAGGACTCGATCAGGGCGAGCCGATGATCTCCATCCCACTCACCGTGTCACAGCCTGTAGCCGCTGGCCACCGCACTACAGAGCCGCCGACTGCCGATCCACTTCTCATCCGACGGTCGCAGGTTCGAATCCTGCAGGGCGCGCTTTGATCATGGCCTGACCGGCGGTTATGCTGTGCGGCTCGTCAATAGGATGCGGTGTCTGACCTGCCGGTTCTCGGGTGGTGTCAGCTGGCCATCTGATCAGCTGGTGATCCGGTGCTCGTTGACGAGGCCGCCGAGGATGGCTCTGCGGTGGACTCGGTGGTCGGCCAGGTCAATCGGGGTTGGCGGGCTTGTTTCAACTTGCGATGGGGACAACTGCCCGATGCCGCGGTGAGGTCGGGCCGTGTTGTAGTGCGCCAGGTAGCGGGTGAGCGTTCGCCTTCGGAGCCTGCGGTGGGCTCTTGATGACCCGTAGGCCGGCGTCGACGAAGACCGCGTCGAAGGCATCGGTGAACGGGCCGCCGCGGTCGCGGATCACGAACTTCAGCTTTGTCGTGTCGATGTCAGTGTTCATCAGGAAGTCCATGGGCCGGTGGGGTTGGCGGTAACGCCGAGCAGGTGGGCGCGGCGGCTGCCGTGTTCGAGCATGATCAGGGCATGCAGGCGTGTGAGGTTGACGGTGTCCACGTGCAGGAAGTCGACGGCGACGATGCGCTCGGCCTGGGCTGTCAGGAGCTGCTTCCATGTCCGCCCGCTGCGGCGCGGAGCGGGGTCGATCCCGGCCCGGTTCAGGATGTTCCACACAGTAGAAGCCGAGATCTTGTGGCCGAGGCGGGTCAGTTCACCCTGGATACGCCGGGGACCCCGGCGACGGTTCTCCGCGGCCATGCGCAGGATGAGGGCCTTGACCGCAGCGGCGGTGGGTGGCCGTCCGGGACTGCGACGTTTGCTGTAGTCCCACTTCTTCATCGCGAGTTTGCGATGCCAGGCCGGCAACGTGGCCGGCGTTCGGTCTCTCGGTGAAGGCAGGCCCGTGCCGCCGCCCCGCATGTGGCGAGACGGCGGCCCGGGAGGTGTTCAGCTCTCTCAGCCACGGATGACCGAGATCACCTTGTCGGCGTCGCGGGTGAGCACCTGACGAACGTCGGCGCGAGGGACGAGCGTCGCGTCCGTGACGCGTTCCTTGAACTCATCGAGGAACCGCACCGCCCGGTCGTCCTTGCCGGACGCCTCGGCCTTGCGGGCCTGGGTGAGCCTCTTCGTCAGCTTGCCGTGCGCGCCCTGCGACAGCCAGCCGCTGGCACGGAACCTGTCGAGCAGGTTCTGCATGTCCTGCAGCGACGTGGTGACGCCGAACCGTACCGACGTGGTCACCGCGTTGCCGGCGTTGTCCGTGGACGTGACCGCGACCGTGTGCGTGCCCAGCGTCTGGGTGAACAGCGGCAGCACCGAACCCGATGTGTACGGGGCGTTGTCGAGGGTGCCGGTCGTGCTGCGGACGCCCGAGGTGGCGTCCACGGCCTCCCAGGCGATCGCCACGTCTTGGTGGTCGCCGTACGTCTCGCCGTCGGCCACGCCGGACACCAACAGGGTGGGCTTGGTGCCGTCGATCTTCAACACCGCGGCCTTCTCCTCCTCGACGTTGCCTGCCGCGTCGGCCGTGCGGTAGCGCAGCTCGTGCTCGCCGTCGCCGTCGACCACCACGGGCGTTCCCGCGTAGGGAGTCCAGGCGCCGCCGTCGAGCGCGTACTCGATGCGCTTGACGCCGGAGTGGGCGTCCTGCGCGGCCAGCTCGACCGGGACCGAGTCCTTGCTCCATCCCTTCTCGTTGGGCGGGGCGAACGACGCGGTGGTCTGCGGGGCGGTCGCGTCGATCTTGAGGGTGAGCGAGCGGGCCTGCTCGACGTTGCCCGCGCCATCCCGCGAACGGTACTCCAGGGTGCGCGCCCCGTCGCCGCTCACGGTGAACGGCGTGCTGTACGCGGTCCAGGCGCCGCCGTCGATCCGGTACTCGCTGGCGGCCACGCCGGAGCCGCCCTCCTCATCGGCCGCGGTCAGGGTGATCTCGACCGGAGCGGTGCCGTACCAGCCCTCCTTGCCGTTCGGCTCGGCCGGGTTCGGCTTCGCCGTGGTGGTCGGCGCGGTCTTGTCGGCAGTCTCACCACCGGCCTTGGTGAAGCGGAAGGTCTGGTTGGGGGCGAGCGTGCAGTTCCACTGGATCACCGCGGCGCCGTCGTCCTGGGAGACGCCGAAGACGTCGACGCACAGCCCGGTCTTGGCCGAGACGATCTGGAAGAGGCCGTCACCGCCGGCCGGGACCAGGGTGAAGTACTGGTTGGGCGCGTCACCGGTGCCGCTCGCGTGGCAGGTCCACTGGACGAGCTGGGTACCGGGTGTGGTGGTGCCGCCCGGGACGTCCGCGCACTTGCCGCTGCCGGCGTTCTTGAGCTGGTAGCCGCCGGGCGCGGGCATCACCTCCCACCGCTGGATCGGATCGCTGGTGGCGCCCGACTGGACGAGCGTGGCGTCGTCGGCGGTCGAGGCGTCCTGCGTGGTCACGTTCTTGCCGCTGTGCTGGGCGGTGACCGTGTAGACGCCCGGCTCGATCACGGGAGGCGGAGCATCGCCCACGAACTGGACGGCGTCCAGGTCGAAGGCGTTGGCGGCGGAGTTCTTGAACACCACGTAGAGCGTCGAGGTCGTCGCGTCCGCCGCCACCGGGACGGTCTGGGTCTGCTGGTAGTTGTTCCAGCCTCCGGTACCGGGGACCGTGGTCCTGGCCAGGAGCCGGCCGGTGGGGGACTCGGCGTGCAGTTCGATCGCCCCGCCGCCGGTGGGGCTGGACAGCCGGTAGTTCACGCCCTTGACGGCGTGCAGGTTCATCGGAGTGAACGAGATCCAGTCGTTGTTGCTGATGTCGCCGATGCGCTTGCCGCTCTCGGCGCCCTGCTCCTCGATGACCCGCACGCCCGACTGGGCGTTGAAGAACTCGGCCTGCTTGCGCATCGGCTGCAGGATCGCCTTGGCGTGACCGGTGAGCGGCATGTCCTGCGAACCGTCGGTGTAGCGCGCGTTGAGCACGTAGAACAGGTTGGCGCCGTCGGGATGCCCGCCGAGGTTGCCGGTGTTGACGACGCCCTCGCAGCCGGGGATCTCCACGGTCTCGTGCTCGTGGTCGTCATGGCCGAGCGCCGGGTTGACGAACACCTTGGAGCAGTCGATCTCGCCGTCCTCGGGGTCGGTGACCTTGATCTTGTACGGCACGTCCTGGCCGAACTGGATCGGCGAGCCGTTCAGCGGGGTCTCGATGGTCACCGTGGGCCGGGTGTTGCCGGCGATGATGTCGATGTTGGCGAAGCCCTCCTTGCCGCTGCTGTCGCTCACCCTGAGCTGGGCGGTGAACTCGCCCGCGGTCTGGTACACGTGGCTCGCCTTGACCTCGGTGGAGTCGACGGTGCCGTCGCCGTCGAAGTCCCAGGCGTAGGTGAGGGCGTCGCCGTCGGGGTCGTAGCTGCCGGAGGCGTCGAACTCGACGCTCAGGGGGGTCGGGCCGTCGGTCCGCGAGGAGGTGGCCTTCGCCACCGGCGAGCGGGCGCCGGCCGCGTAGTCGATCCGGTAGAGGCCGGAGTCGTTGTTGCCGCCGCCGAAGTCGGTGCCCCACTCCAGCAGGTACAGCGAGCCGTCGGGGCCGAAGGTCATGTCCATCGGCTTGAGGAAGGGCGTGTTCCCCAGGAAGTTGTTGATCTTGAAGACCTTGTCGTCGGCGTCGAGGTGGATCTCCTTGACGTAGTGGCGCGACCACTCGTAGAAGAGGTTCACGCCGTCGAAGTAGGCCGGGAACTTGGTCTCCGACGGGTTGTCGGCCTTGTACCGGTAGACCGGGCCGCTCATCGGCGCCGCGCCGCCTGAGCCGAGCTCGGGGAAGGTCGGAGAGGTGTCGTAGCCGTACCACATGACCGGCTTCTCGATCGGCGGCAGCTCGGTCAGGCCGGTGTTGTTCGGCGACTCGTTGACGGGGGCGGCGCAGGTGAACTTGGCGCCGATCTCCTTGGTGTCCGGGTTGTACGGCGCGTACGGCTGGTTGTCACCGTGGCAGAACGGCCAGCCGAAGTTGCCCGCCTTCTTGATGACGTTGTACTCCACCAGGCCCTCGGGTCCCCGGTCGGTGGTGGCGCCGCCCCGGTCCGGGCCGTAGTCGGACACGTGCAGGTACCCGGTCTTGGCGTCGACGGTGAACCGGAACGGGTTGCGGAAGCCCATGGCGTAGATCTCGGGGCGGGTCTTGGCGGTGCCCGGCGGGAAGAGGTTGCCCTCGGGGATTTCGTAGCCGCCGTCGGCCTTCGGCTTGATCCGCAGGATCTTGCCGCGCAGGTCGTTGGTGTTGCCCGCGGTACGGGCTGCGTCCAGCATCTGCTGGCCGGGACGCCAGTCGAGCGGCGCGTACCCCTGCCAGTCGGGCGACAGGTTCGGCGGCGTGTCGTCGCCGACGCTCAGGTAGAGGCTGCCGTCGGGGCCGAACTCAACCGCACCGCCGGTGTGGCCGGGCTCGGGGAAGGTCCGGGCACGATAGGCGGGGACCTCGATGATCTTCTTTTCGGTGCTCAGGTCGATGGTGTCGCCCTGCACGGTGAACCGGGACAGCCTGTTGACGTCCTCGGCGCTGTCAGCCGGTGACCAGTACACATAGATCCACCCGTTCTGGGCGAAGTTCGGGTCCAGTTCCATGCCGACCAGGCCGTCCTCACCGCCGGTGTAGACGTCGAGGGTGGCGGCGGTGACGGTCAGGTGGGTGTCGGGCTTGTAGATCTTCACCTCGCCCTGGCGCTGGACGTAGAACACGCGGCCGTCGGGGGCGACGTCCAGCTCCATCGGGTTGCTGGTGTTGTCGTCGAGGGTGACCTTCTCGAAGCTGCTCCATACAGTGCCGCCGCAGTCGCCCGGCTGGGCGCCCGCCGCCCACTCGATGCCGCCGAGTACGTGCTCGCGGAACTCGGGCTCGGCGTACGCGCCCGCGTCGTGTCCCATGGCGGTGGCCCACACCCGGGCGCTCTCGGCCTGGCGGCACCAGGAGATCGGGTGGTCCGCCCCCATGGCCGAGGAGCCGGGGTCGTAGGTCGTCTCGTCCGCGGCGACCAGGACGTGCACGTTGCCGCGCGGGTTCGGCGAGAAGTTGTACCACTCCTCCGGGCGCTGCCACCGCTGCGGGAGGTTCTTCGTGGAGGGGTGCACCCGGTCGACGACCTTGGCGAGGCCCTGGAGGACGCCCGGCGAGTGCGCCGGCATGTGGGCGCCGCCGTTGATCAGATCGTCCCACCAGGGGAACTCGTTCTCGACGCCCATGTCGAGCGCGTTGTGGATCGCCACGACGCCCTTGCCCGATCGGACGAACTTCTGCAGCGCCTGGCGCTGGGCGTCGTTCTCCCACACCATGCCGGAGTTCTGCAGCATGATCAG
Source organism: Nonomuraea terrae (assembly GCF_004348995.1). Lineage (GTDB taxonomy): Bacteria > Actinomycetota > Actinomycetes > Streptosporangiales > Streptosporangiaceae > Nonomuraea > Nonomuraea terrae. The sequence continues at coordinate 60,947 of NZ_SMKQ01000012.1, read as the reverse complement.
GACGTCGAACCCGGCCAGGTCGGTGTCGTTGAACACGGAGGAGTCGGCGCTCTGCACCACTTCGAAGGCATGGGCCGCGGCCAGGTCGTTCACCATCTGGCTGCCGGCCGGGATGGAGTCGTGCACGTACCCGACCGCTTTGGTGAACAGCAGGGCGCGGAACCCGTGAAGGGCACCGGTCGCCTGGGCGGGAGCCGGCGACAGCACCAGTAACAAGGCTGGGAGTAAGAGGGCAGCGAGAAATCGTCGCATGGCGAATCTCCGGGTGGGGAGAAGGGGGTGACCGGAAGCGCCCCGGCGGGGGCGCGCCGGCGGGCGTCAGAGAGTGCGCAGGTAGGCGAGGCCGTCCACGGCCAGCGTGTCCTGGCTTTCCGCGAGCGGCCGCCAGATGGAGGCCGCGGTGGCGATGGTCTGGTTGTGAGCGGTGAACGACTCGATGACGAGCGGGCCGGTGTAGCCGGCGTCCCGCAGGGCTTGGGTGAAGCCGGGCCAGTCGAAGTGGTCTGCCCCCGGCGTGCCGCGATCGGTGCCGCACACCTGCACGTGCCCGATCCGGCCCGCCGCGGCCCGTACCGCCTGGGCGGGGTCCTTCTCCTCGATGTTCATGTGGTAGACGTCCAGTGCCAGGTAGCAGTCCTCCGGCAGCGCGTCGAGCGCCTGCTCGACGGTGTTGAGCAGACTGGTCTCGTACCGGTTGAGCGGCTCGACCGCGAGCTTGATCCCGCGCTCGCCCGCGTGGTCCAGGACGGGCCGCAGATTCTCGCGCAGCTCGGCGTACGCGCTGCGGCGCTCGTCCGGCGAGAGCCGCCACGTACGCCCGACCGAGGCGTACGCCGGCCCCCCGATCACGGGGGAGCCGACGGCCACCGCCACGTCGACGCAGTGCCGCAGGTAGTCCTGGGTGTCACGGACCGCCTCCGGGGACGCGGCCACGAGCTCCCGCCCCGGCGGCATGACCAGCACCACCGACGCGGCCAGCCCGTGCTCGGCCAGCACCGCCGCGGCCTTGTCCGGGTTCCAGTCGCCAGGCCACTCGACGGGCAGTTCGATGACGTCGAAGCCCCACCCGGCGACGCGCGGCGCGAGCCGCGCCAGGTCGTCGTCGGTCAGCGGGGAGACCCAGACCCAGGTGTTCACTCCGATGGAGAACATGGCGTCCCTCTTCGTCGTCGTCTCGGCTCAGCTCTTCTTTCCGCCCCAGTTCTCCGGGAACCCGGGCAGGTCCTCGCAGCCGCACAGGGCGTAGTGCAGCGGCGGCATGTTCGGCTGGAGGTAGGTGGGCAGGGTCTCTTCGGTGATCTTGGGCTGGGGCAGGTTCCAGACCTTGGGCACCTCCTCTCCCTTGAGGATCTTCAGTGCGGCGATGATCGGGGTGCGCCACTGGTACGTCGGGTACGTGGGCGCGATGGCGGTGAGCTTCGCGTCCTTCCACTTCTGCAGGAAGTCCTGCTGGTCCTCGCCGGTGACCGGCGGTACCGGCAGGCCGGCGTCCTCGAACGCCTCGACCGCGGCCACGGCGGTCCCTCCGGAGTCCATCCAGACGCCGTCGATCTTGCCGTAGCGCTGGATGTAGTCGTTGACGATGCTCTTGGTCTTTGCGGCGTCGCCGTCGGTGAACTCCACGCCCACGACTTGGAGCCGGCTCTTGTCGAAGACCGTCTTGGCCGCCGACCAGCGGGTCTCCAGCACGTCCACGCCGGGGCTGATGCGCAGCGCCAGGACCTTGCCGCCGTCCGGCACCTTCTCCACCAGGAAGTCGGCGGCGTCGGCGCCGTACAGGTAGCCGCCGATGGGCTTGATGAACGTCACCGGGCAGTCGGTCTCCACACCCCGGTCGAACACGATGACCGGCACCTTCCCGCAGGCGCCCTTCACGGCCGGGGTCAGCGTGGCGGTTGTGTTGGGCGAGACGATCAGCGCGTCGCAGCCCTTGGCCTGCAGCTCGGCGATGTCGGAGATCTGCTTGTCGTCCTTGCCCTCGGCGTCCAGGGCGGTGAACTCGGTGATCTCCTTGTGCAGGCCGACCTCGGCCTGCATGGTCTTCCAGCCGACCTGCCGCCAGGGGTTGTTGACCGCGGCGTTGGAGAAGCACAGGTGGTACGGTCCGTCCTTCTTGAACGTCTTGGTGTCGGTCATCTGCGGGGTGATGGCCTGCTCCCACGGCTTCCCGTCGGGGCCCTGCGGAGTCTGCGACCGCATGGCCAGCTGGGCGTCGAAGTCGGCCTGCACGAAGAACTTCGACTGCGTGCCCGTGCCCGACCCCTGGCCGGTCTGGTCGGTGCTCGCGGCCGGCGCGCTGCTCTGGGCGGCGGGCGGCTTGTCGGTGGTGCAGCCCGCGAGGGCGAGTGCGGCGAACACGGCGACCGTGGCCTTACGACGCGGCATGTGCGTCTCCTTTTCGGGGGGTGAACTTCCAGGGAAGTCGGACGGCTCCCGCCGCGACCGCGACGATGATGATGACGCCCTGCACGGTGAACTCCAGTGCCCCCGAGATGCCGTACAGGTTGAGCAGGGTGAACAGCGCCTCCAGCGTGAAGGCCCCGGCCATGGCGGCCAGCACGGAGCCGCGTCCGCCCCCGAGCACCACGCCGCCGAGGACGACCGCGGTGATGGCGGAGAACTCCAGCCCCTGGCCGACCTGGGCAGAGACGCCGGCGAAGCCGCCGAGCAGGATCGCCGTGACGGCCGCCGCCAGGCCGGAGAGCATGAAGGCGAAGATTTTGACCCGGTGGACCCGGACCCCGGACAGCGCCGCGGCACGCTCGTTGTCGCCGGCGACCATCAGCGTCTTGCCGAAGTCGGCGCGCATGAGCCAGATCGCCGCCGCGCCGACCGCCAGGAGGATCAAGACCGACCACGGCACCGGCCCGAGTCCGCCACGGCCGAAGGCGCGGAACCCCTCCGACAGCGCACCGCGCGGCGCGCCGCCCGACCACAGGAACACCGCTCCGGACAGGACGAGCAGCATGCCGAGCGTCACGATGAACGACGGGACCCGCAACTTGGTGGTGACCACGCCGTTGACCAGCCCGACGAGCAGCCCGATGACGATCAGCAGGGCGATGACCGGCCAGGTCGCGGGTTCCTCGCCGTCGATGAGGCGGGCGGCGATCACCACCTCGGCCGTCACCAGCGAACCGACCGACAGGTCGAACTCGCCGGAGACGATGACGAAGTACTGCCCCGCCGCGAGGATCACCAGCGGCGCGGCCCGCTTGGCGAATGCCAGGAATCCGGCGGGCTCCAGGAAGAAGGGATTGACGAAGGCGATCGCGGCCAGCAGCACCACGAGGACCGCCAGGATGGGAAGTGCCCGCTTCATGCCGACCGCCCCTTGGTACGCCGGGCGTAGACGGCCACCGCGATGACGATGACCACGCCGCGGACCACGTCCTTGACGAAGGAGTTGACCTCCAGCTGGTTGAAGATGGTGTCCAGCACGGCCAGCAGCAGCACCCCGCCCACGGTTCCGGCCACGCCGCCCTTGCCGCCGGCCAGCGCGGTCCCGCCGAGCACGACCGCGGCGATGGACTCAAGGTCGTAACCGCCGTCGGTGCCCACCGTGGGCGCTCCGGCGCCGAGCCGGCTCGCCAGCAGCAGGCCCGCGACGCCGGCGCAGACGGAGCACAGCACATGGGTGAGCACGACGATCCGCCCGGTACGGATCCCGGACAGGCGGGCGACCTCCTCGTTCCCGCCGACCGCGTAGATCCGATATCCCAGCCGGGTCCTGCTCAGCAGGAACCAGGCCACGACGGCCACGCCCGCCCAGAGCAGGGCGGAGACGGGGACCGGTCCGATCCGGGAGTAGCCGAGGACCTGGAACGACTCGGGCACCTTGCCCGCGGGCCCGTCGTACAGGTGGTCGAGGATGCCCCTGATGATCAGGGCGACTCCGAGCGTGGCGATGAAGGCGTGGACCCGGAGCCGGGTGATGACCAGCCCGTTGACCAGCCCCACCAGAGCGCTGAGGGCCAGAACCGCGGCGACCGCGGGGACGATGTTCCCGTCCTGGCCCGCCATGATCTCCGCCGCGACCAGCGAGGTCAGGCTGATCAGGTATGCCACCGACAGGTCGAGCGACCCGGCCAGGATCGCCAGCGTCTGCCCGACGGCCACGATGCCGAGGGCAGCGGAACGCTGCTGGATCCCGACGACGCTCTCCATGGTCAGGAACTGGCCGCCGTCGAGCGCGACGAGGACCCAGCCGAGCGCGATCAGGCCGAGCAGCGCGAGGAACACCACCTGGGTGGGCTCGCGTAGCCGCGCCGCCACCGGGATGCCGTTCATGACACCACCTCCGCCGCGGCCAGGCGCATGATGGCCTCCTCCGAGGGGCCGGCGGGCAACGTGCCGGCGATCCGGCCGTCGCGCAGGACCACGATGCGATCGCTCATGCCGATGAGCTCGGGCAGCTCGGAAGAGATCATCATGATGGCCATGCCATCATTGGCCAGCTCGCGCATCAGATCATGGATGGCGGCCTTGGCGCCCACGTCGACGCCCCGGGTCGGTTCGTCGAACAGCAGCACGCGCGGCGCCATCGTCATCCATCTGGCCAGCACGACCTTCTGCTGGTTGCCGCCGGAGAGGTAGCCGACCTCCTGGTCCTGGCGCGGCGGCGACAGACGTACGCGTTCGAGCAGGTCGTGGACGCCGTCGCGGTCCTTGCCACCCACCGCACGGGCGACGAGCAGCGCGTTGTCCCGCACCGACTGGTGCAGGGCGAGCCCTTCGGCCTTGCGGTCCTCGGTCACGAGCCCGATTCCCAGGGCCACGCCTTCGCGTACCGATCGGGGCCGCGATGGCGTCATCTCGCCCTCCGTGAACGGCTCCGCGCCGAAGATCGCTTTGGCCAGCTCGGACCGTCCGGAGCCCTGGAGGCCCGCGACGCCGACGATCTCCCCGGAACGCAGCTCCAGATCGATGCCACGCAGCTTGTGGTTGCCCGCTCCGCGCAGGCTGAGCCGGGTCTCACCGACGCCCGAGGAGCGGGGCGGGAAGTAGGTGCCGAGGTCGCGGCCGACCATCAGGCGGATCAGCTCGTCGGAGGTCACCTCCCCGATCGGGTGGGTGGTGACGCGGGAGCCGTCCTTGAGCACGGTGACCCGGTCGGCGAGGTCGAACACCTCTCGTAATCGGTGGGAGATGTAGAGCACCGCGACGCCGCGCTCGCGAAGCCGGCCGATCAGCCGATAGAGGAGCTCGACCTCGTGCTCGGCGAGGGCGGCGCTGGGCTCGTCCATGACGACGAGCCGGGCGTTCACCGACAGCGCCTTGACGATCTCGACGACCTGCTGCTGGGCCACCGACAACCGCTTGACGGCCTCACGCGGACCGAAGGAGCCTTCGCCGAGCTCGTCGAGGAGCCGTTCGGTGGCTTGCTCCATCGCCGTCCGGTCGACCAGGCCGCGCCGGACCGGCTCGCGTCCAAGGAAGACGTTCTCGGCGACGGTGCGCTCGGGCAGGAGGTTGAACTCCTGGTAGATGATCGCGATGCCGGAGCGCTGCGCGTCGAGGGGGTGGCCGAAGGAGGTCGGCCGCCCGTCGATCTCGATGGTGCCCTCGTCCGGAGCGTGGACCCCGCAGATGATCTTCATGAGGGTGGACTTGCCGGCGCCGTTCTCTCCGACGACGGCGTGCACCTCGCCGGCGGTCACGTCCAGGTCGATGCCGGACAGCACCCGTACGCCGAGGAAGCTCTTGCCGATGCCACGCATGCTCAGCACGGGCTCCACCTCCGGCTCGCCGTCCGGGCGAGACCACCCTGCTGCGTCTTCTCGCGTGGCGACCCGGCTAATCGGAGAGTGGCCGCACCTGCTGACTGCGGGGCTCCGACCTGCACCCGCCCCATGAAACCTGTCCCAATGATGCGCATCCTCCGATCATTGGGCGGTTTCTGGCTTATGTCCCTCATGTTGCCGGATGCTAAAGGCGTCTTATGTCGATGGTCAAGCAAAACTGGCGGGTAGCTATGGCATAACTATGATGTGACCGGAAAGATCCGGTTTTCAACGAACGGAGCAGGTGTTGACTGAGAGCACGCTGATCGACGCCGGCGGCTCGGCCGCCGGAGCAGGGGCCCTGCTCTCGATCCTGCGCGACGGACGGCCGCGCACCCGCGCCGAGCTGGCCCAGCTCACCGGATGGGCCCGCTCGACGCTCTCGCTTCGGCTGGACGCCCTGATGCACCAGCGCCTGGTCGCGCCCACCGACGACGCGATCCACTCCGGCGGACGTCCCGCGACCACGTTCACCTTCAACCAGAGCGCACGGCTCGTGCTCGCTGCGGACCTTGGCGTGACTCACGCCCGGCTCGCCGTCACCGACCTCGCGACCATCCCGCTCGCCGAACGCACTGCCGAGATGCCTATCGACCGGGGCCCGGAGCCCGTGCTGACCTGGCTCATCGAGACCTTCCGCCAGCTGCTCGGCGAATGTGGCCGCAGCCTCGCCGACGTCTGCGGCATCGGCGTCGGCCTCCCCGGGCCGGTCGAACACGGCACCGGCACGCCGGTCAACCCGCCGATCATGCCCGGCTGGGACCGATTCGCGGTGCCCCAGTGGCTGAGCGCCCGGCTCGGCGCCCCCGTGCTGGTCGACAACGACGTCAACATCATGGCGCTGGGTGAGTACTGGGCGGTGAGATCGCAGGTCCAACACATGATCTTCGTCAAGGTCGGCACCGGTGTGGGCTGCGGGATCATCAGCGAAGGCCGCATCCATCGCGGCGCCCAGGGAGCGGCCGGCGACATCGGGCACATCCGGGTCCCGTCGTTCGAGGAGGTCGTCTGCCGGTGCGGCAACATCGGATGCCTCGAAGCCGTGGCGGGCGGCGGGGCTCTGGCCGCCCGCCTGCGCGAGGCGGGCGAGGACGCCTCCGTCAGCCGCGACGTCGTCGACCTGGTGCGCGCGGGCAACGTGCGTGCGGTCCAGGCGGTCCGGCAGGCGGGCCGGGAGATAGGCATGGTGCTCGCCTGGGTGGTCAACTTCTTCAACCCCTCGCTCATCGTTGTCGGCGGCGACATCGCCGAGGCGGGCGAGCATCTGCTCGCGGGGGTCCGCGAGGTGATCTACAGCAGGTCGTTGCCCCTGGCCACGCAGCACCTCGGCATCCTGACCAGCGAACTCGGCGACCGCGCCGGCGTCACCGGCGCGGCCGTCATGGTCATTGAGCATGTACTGGCGCCCGATGTGGTCGACCAGGCGGTGACGGCCTAAACGCGGGAGGATAAGACGGACAGGGTCCTAGTTTTGCCTGACAATCGACAAAAGGCGCTCGTCCTCGAACCGGCTTGGTTCAGGGCTTGATGGGCTCGATGCCGGTTGTAGAACCGTTCGTACTGGCGTAGGGCGCGCCGCAGGTGGCGTTCGTTCCAGATCAGGCCTCGGCGTCCTCGGCCTCTTCGCTCGCCGCTTCGCCGGCCTACCGCGCTTTCGGCGGCTTCCTGCCCGTCAACGTGTACGCGGTCTGTGTCTCCCACGCGGTCGTCCTGGTCGCCATCCTTCTCGTGCTTTCCGGCATCCTGACGGGTCCGCTCGTCAAGTTTGCTCTTGCCTCCGCCCTCGCACCACCCTCTGCTGGCGAAGGCCGCCGCCGTACGAGCCCTGCAGCCGGTGTACTTCATGTTCTGCCGTGGTGGTGTGGTCATCTCGTGACCCGGAGTGGTGACCGCAAGACGGGGTGTCAGGCGATGTACGCGAGCTGCTCCGGCTCCACGCGGCCGAGCAGCGGCACACCGCCGAGGAGGCGGCTCACCTCGGCGACGGCGAACTCGCCGAGAAGCCGGAGCTCGCGGCCCTGCGCGCCCGCCAGGTGCGGGGTGATCAGGACGTTCGGCATGGCGAAGAGCGGGTGGCCTGGCGGCAGTGGCTCGGGGTCGGTGACGTCGAGGATGGCGGAGATCCGGCCGGTGGCGCACGATCGGGTCAGCGCCTCGGTGTCGATCAGCGATCCACGGGCGGTGTTGATGACGATCGCGCCGTCGGGCAGCAGGTCCAGCCGGCGGGCGTCGAGCATGTGGCGGGTCTCGGGCAGGGCGGGGGCGTGCACGGTGACGAGGTCGCTGCGGCGGCACAGGTCGTCCATGCTCACGGGCTCGGCGCCGAGGCGCGCGGCCTCGGCGGCGCTCACGTACGGGTCGTACAGGAGGATCTCGACGTCGAACGCGCGCAGCCGCCGCAGGACGTGGCGGCCCACCCGGGAGGCGCCGATCAGCCCGACCGTGCGGCCGTTCAGTCCGGTGCCGTCCCCGGAGAGCCAGTCCTTGGGCTCGCCCTCGACGGCCGCGGCGTACCGCCGCGCGCGGCTGAAGACCCGTTTAGCGCCCAGGACGAGCATGGCGATGGTGTAGTCGGCTACGGGGACGGCGTTGGCCTCGGCGGCCGACGACACGACGAGCCCGCGTTCGAACACGACGGGGTCGACGCCGGCTTTGACGGTGCCGGCGGCGTGCACGATGGCGCGCAGCCGCGGCGCGGCGGCCAGCACCCGGGCGTCGACCCGGGGGCAGCCCCACCCGGTGAGAAGGATCTCCGCCTCCGCAAGCGCCGCGGCGGCGGCCGGTCCTTCGAACGAGGTGAACGTCGTCGCCGGGTCGATGTCGACCAGTTGCCGCAACCGGGTGACGAGGTCGGAGGGGAAGATGCCGCCGAACGCCCAGGGGGCGATGGCGAAGACCGCAACGGGTCGCCGAGGCACGGAGTGTGCTCCTATCCGTCGAGAGGGCGCGATGAAAACGGTTCCACCGTTGAGGCTACTTCACCACAGGAGGCGGCCGCATGCGAGACCATCGTTGTGACGTTACCGCTGAACTGACGCCTTATCCGGAATCCGCGCCCCCGGCCATGCTATTGACGGAGGCATGTAACCGTTTTATGTTGATGAACATTCTGTTTCGGGCTTGGCACCGCAAGAGAGGCCTTGGACGTGAGCATGACGCGGGTCCGCCGCGGCGCTGGTGGCACCAGCCCTCCGACCGAGAAGACCCAGGATCCGCCCGCCGGCGGCGGCCCCCGCACCGGCCGCTTACAGCGCATCAGGGCCGACCGCGTCCTGCTGCTTCTCGCGGTCCCCGGTCTGCTGTACTTCCTCGTCTTCCACTACGGTGCCCTGTCCGGAAACGTCCTGGCCTTCCAGGACTACATCCCGTTCCTCGGGGTCTCGGGCAGCGAGTGGGTCGGCCTGTCGCACTTCGAGCGCATGTTCGGCGACCCCGCGTTCTGGAACGCGGTCAAGAACACGCTGATCATCGCCGCCCTGCAGCTGGTGTTCTTCTTCCCCGCCCCGCTGGCCCTGGCGCTGCTGCTGCACAGCATCGTGGGCGACACCCTCAGGCGGTTCGTGCAGAGCGTGGTCTACCTGCCGCACTTCCTGTCCTGGGTGATCGTCATCGCGCTCTTCCAGCAGATGCTGGGCGGCGCGGGCGTGGTGAACGGCTGGCTGTCCGACCTGGGCGCGGGCCAGATCTCGATCATCGGCAACCCCGACGCCTACGGCCCGCTGGTGGTCGCGCAGCTCATCTGGAAGGAATGCGGCTGGGCCACGATCATCTTCCTGGCCGCGCTGTCACAGGTGGACGAGCAGCAGTACGAGGCGGCGGCGCTGGACGGCGCCGGCTGGGGTCGCCGGCTGTGGCACGTGACGCTGCCGGCGATCAGGCCGGTCATCGTGCTGCTGCTGGTGCTACGGCTGGGTGAGTTCCTGTCGATCGGGTTCGAGCAGTTCTTCCTGCAGCGCCAGTCGGTGGGCCCCGAAACCGGCGAGGTGCTGGAGACGTTCGTCTACTTCACCGGCTTCGCGGGCGGCGACTTCGGTTACGCGGCCGCGGTCGGGCTGTTCAAGGGCGTGATCGGCGTGGTGCTCATCTACACCGCCAACAAGGTCGCGCATCGGCTGGGCGAGCAGGGGGTTTACAAGGCATGAGCGCGAGTGCACCGGCCTGGATGGGCCGTCCCGGCCCCGCCGTGCGCGCCGCCAAGGCGGTGGCGCTGACCGTGGTGGTGGCGCTGGTCATCTTCCCGCTGTGGACGGTCCTGGCGACCAGCCTGGCCAGCCCGCAGAACGTCATCGAGAACGGTGGCTGGGTGATCTGGCCGGAGGAGTTCTCCTTCGGCGCGTACGCCGAGATCCTCCAGGGCGGGATCATCACCCGCGCGCTGCTGGTCAGTGCCGGCATCACCCTGGTGGGCACGGCGCTGAGCCTGACGTGCACGATCGGCCTGGCGTACACGCTGAGCCGGCCGCAGGTCTACGGCGGCAAGCCGATGCTGCTGCTGGTGCTGTTCACCTTCCTGTTCCCGCCGGGGATGGTGCCGCTGTTCCTGGTCGTGCAGAGCGCCGGCCTGGTCGACCAGTACGCCGCGCTGATCCTGCCGTTCCTGGTCAACGTGTTCAACCTGGTCGTGATGCGGGGCTTCTTCCAGTCGATCCCGCAGGAGCTGCTCGACGCCGCCCGCATGGACGGCGCCGGCGAGCTGGCTATCCTGCGCAAGGTCGTGCTGCCGCTGTCCAAGGCGGTCATCGCGGTGATCGGCCTGTTCTACGCGGTCGCGTACTGGAACCGCTTCTTCGAAGCGATCATCTACTTCAACGACCAGACCAAATGGCCGATCGGCACCGTCCTGCGCCAGTACGTCACCGGCGGCGCCTCGCTCGCGGAGACCTCCGGGGAGCTGGCCACGGCCTCTCCACAGTCCGTGCAGATGGCCGTCGTCATGCTGGCGACCCTGCCCATCGTGTGCGTGTACCCGTTCCTGCAGCGCTACTTCGCCAAGGGCGTGCTCACCGGCGCACTCAAGGCGTGACACCTCACCGACCCCCCAGCGAGGAATTGCCATGGACAACAGCATCAACCGCCGCGGCCTGCTCAGGATGGCGGGCATGAGCGCGCTCGGCGTGGCCGCCGCGCCGCTGATCACCGCCTGCGGGGGCGGAAGCGGCGGAGCCACCGGCAGCGTCTCGAACGCGGGCAAGCAGCTCGTCCCGTGGCCCGCGTACGTGCCCTTCGCCGGGCCCAAGCCGGACGCCCCAGGCGACGAGACCGGCGTGCAGCCGCTCTACTTGAAGTATCCCGAGACGCTGACGCAGTCGGTGAACGACACCGTGGGCGACGGCTCCAAGGTGACCGCGCTGGTGGTGACGTTCGGGCCGCCGCCCGCGCCGGTCGCGCAGAACCGCTTCTGGCAGGAGATCAACAAGGCGCTGAACGTCGACCTCCAGGTGACCGTCGTGCCGGACCCCGAGTACGGCCAGAAGATGACCACGCTGATGGCCTCGGGCAGCGACCTGCCGGACATCATCATGTTCACGAACCTCGCGCTGCCGCACTCCCTGGAGTTCATTCAGGCGCAGTGCGCCGACCTGTCGGAGTTCGTCGGGGGCGACGCCGTCAAGGAGTACCCGAACCTCGCCAACATCCCGACCTACGCCTGGAAGGGCATGGGCCGGATCAACGGCAAGCTCTACGGCGTCCCGCTGGAGCGGCCGACCCCGGCCAACAGCCTGTTCGTCAACCGCACCGCCATGGACGAGGCCGGCATCCCGAAGGACTGGACGACCGAGCAGTACCTGGAGGCGATGCGGGAGCTCACCGGCGACCGCAAGTGGGGGCTCGGCTGGTACAAGACCCTCTTCGGCGGCCTGGGCTCCATCACCTACCACGCGGGCTCGCTGGGCGCGCCGAACACCTGGACGGCCACGGGCGGTCAGTTCGTCCACACCATCAGCACGCCGCAGTTCGAGCAGGCCGTCGACACCATGCGCAAGCTGGTCGAGGCCAAGACGGTCTATCCCGACAGCCTCACGGTCAGCTCCACCGACATGCAGAGCCACTTCCACAACGGCACGGTCGCCTCGATCCAGGACGGCTTCGGCTCGGTGGCGCCAGCCACACTCTCCAAGATCGACGGCAGGTTCGAGCTCGACCTGGGCCGCCCCTACGGCCCGCAGGCCACGCCTTGGCGGAGCGCCGGCCTGTTCGGCTACGTGACCTTCAAGAAGGCCGCCCCCGAGCGGATCAAGCTGCTGCTGCGCATCTGCAACTACCTCAGCGCGCCCTTCGGCACGAAGGAGTACGAGCTGGCCAACTACGGCGTCGAGGGCGTGCACTTCACCAAGGACGACAGGGGCATCAAGCCCACCGACCTGTTCGACACCGAGAACAACTCCTCCCTGCCCGTGAAGTACCTCGGCGCCGCGCCGTCGGTCCTCTACCTGCCCGGCTACCCCGACACGGCGCAGGCCGTCTACGACTGGCAGAAGGCGAGCCTGCCCAAGAGTGTCGCCAACCCAGGCCAGGGGCTGCGCTCGGCCACCCAGGTGAGCAAGGGAGCCCAGCTCGACCAGATCATCGGCGACGGCATCGCGGCGATCGCCTTCGGCCGCAAGCCGCTGTCGGCGTGGAAGGATGTCGTCACCCAGTGGCGGCAGACGGGTGGCGACCGGATGGCCGAGGAACTGGCAAAGGAGCACGCGGCGGCCCAGTGACCCCTGACGGCTTCGGTGGCCTGCCCGCCGCCGAAGCCCCGGTCATCGACGGCGTTCGCACCCGGGGACGTCGCCCAGGCGGACCGTCACCGTCTCTCCGCCGGGCAGGGCCAGGACGACCACGTCACCCTCGACCCGCACGCCCGGCGAGGGCGGCTCCTGCGCCGTCCGCGCGAGCCGTACCAGGCTGACGTAGATCGCGGTGCCGCCGGGGTGCGCGCCGGCGATGACGTACGGCGTGGCCGAGTGCGCGCCGAAGGCGTTGGCCCCCTGCGCCGTCATCAGCCCCGAGCCGGTGTAGCCGTGCAAGGCGCGAACGGCGCTGCTCAGCCCGTCCGGACGCAGGGCCAGCGCGACGCCGTCGCCTTGCCGCAGGCCGAGTGGGACGTCGGCGGCCAGGGCGTGTCCGCCGTCGCGCACCCGGTGCCCGGCGGGGGCCGTGACCTGATGGATCCTGATCTCCGCGGCGCCGTCGACCACCGAGGCGGTGACCACCCTGACGGGGCCGTCCCGGTAGGCCGAAGCGGCGAACCGGTCGGACACCGCCAGAGGCTCGATGCGCCGCCTGAGCGAGGCCGTCCCGTCGGGGGCGATGACGGCCAGGTGGTTGTCCACACCCTGTGCCTTATCCCCGAGCTCGGGCCCGGTGTGGCTGGTGTAGGCGAGCTTGAGGTAGTGAGGATCGGGCGGCCCGTTCGGGTCCTGGACGCGGTCGCGGTCGCTGCCGTGGTTGACGAGCCGTACGACGCCGTCGGCGCGGGTGGCGTGCAGCAGCCAGCCGGGCGCCGGCATGGTGAGCGCCTGGTCGGCCAGCTCGACCGGCGCCGCCTCCTCCGGGTCCGTCCAGACGGGGTGGTCGGCAGGCAGGAGCAGGCCCAGGAACGCCTTGCTCGCCCAGTACGGCGACGCCGGGCCCGAGTAGTCCTGCGCGATGGGCCGGAACGGGCCGTACCAGCCGAGGGTGAGCAGGCCGCGCTCGTCCGGCACCCCGCGCTCGGCGAAGTGACGCAACACACCGCCGGCGATGCGCCGGGTCCGGCCGGGCGGCAGGGGAGAGGCACCGGTCAGCACCCCCAGCCACAGCGGCGCCACCGTGGCGAACCGGTAGGTGAGCGAGCGCCCCTGGTGCACCGGCCCGCCGTCGGCGGCGAAGAAGTGCTGGTACTGCTCCAGGAAGCGGCGCAGCCGCGTCGCGTACACCTCCTGGCGGGCGGTGTCGCCGGCCATCCGCGCCCACAGCGACGGGTACAGATGCAGCGCCCACCCGCCGTAGTAGTCGAAGTTCTTGCCCTTGCCGTCGGAGTACCAGCCGTCGCCGGCGTACCAGTCCTCGATCCGCTCCAGCCCGCCGGTGATCTCGCCCGGTTCGTACGGCCCGCCCACCTCCGCCAGGAACTGCTCGACGATCACCCGGAACAGCACCCAGTTGTTGTCCGGCGTGCGCCGGCCGACGAACCCGGCCAGCCACGCCACCACCCGCTCCCGCTCTGCCGAGGGCAGCCGGTCGAACAGCCAGGGGCGGGTCTCGTGCAGCGCCAGCGCCACCGAGGCCGCCTCGACGAGCTGCTGCGACATGTCGGTCAGCGCCGGCCAGGCGTACGGGTGCGCGGGGTCGCTCCCGGCGGCCAGGCCGGCGGCGTAGCGCTCCAGCAGCGCAGCCGGCACGTCGCCGCCCGCGCCGGCGATGCGGAAGGCGGCCAGCAGGAACGTGCGGGCGAAACCCTCCAGCCCGTCGCTCACCGGCCCCGACCGGCTCGCCCTGCCCGGCAGGCGGAACTGGGCGAAGCCGTCGGTGGCGTACGGCAGCACGGAGTCCAGCAGGTGATCCGCCATGGCCTCCCAGTGCGTCCGGGTCCAGCCGGTGTGGCCGGACAGTCGTTCGTCGGGTGGGGGGAGGCGCAGTGGCATGGCGGGGCTCCTGGGATCAGCTTCTCGTGTTCGGCCGGCGCAGCTCGATCATGCCCGCGCCGTGGACGTAGTCGGGCCGCCCTCCTCCTACCGCTTGTCGCCGATGAGGGCGAGGCACTGGATGGCGGCCAGGCCATACTGCGCGGAGGCGTTGGTCGAAAGGTTCGCCTCCTCCACCGGCTTGAGCACCTTCGAGCCCTCGATCCGTACGGACTCGAACGTGTGGTTCTTCGGGTAGCCGGCGTGGCCGGTGTCGAACTCCCGCCACGCCCGCGCGGCCAGGTCGTCGTCCCCGAGCTTGACGGCGGCGTAGGCGGTGAGCCTGGAGTGGGCCTGACGCAGGTTCTGGCTGCCGAACGACTGCCCCGTCTCGGCGCGCTGCTCTTCTGCGGTGCCGTTGTACAGGCGGCAGTACTGCAGCCACGCCCGGGTGAACGCCTCGTCACCCGTCAGGCCGATGAGCTCGCTGCACACCTCGACCAGCCCGAACACCGCGCTGAGCGAGCCCACGCTGACCGCGGTCTCGTCCGGCCGGAAGGTGCCGTCGTCGATGTCGTACAGGCCGCTGCCGCGGACGAAGCCGTTCGGCATCGCCGCGATGGTGCGCATGCTGTTGAGCAGCTTCTCCTTGGCGACGGGGTCACCGCCGCGCTCCCACTCGGTCAGCCAGGCGAGCGCGAGGCCGCTCCAGTCCGTCCCGGTGCCGACCAGGAGGGCGTGCGGGTCAGGCTCGTACGGCTCGGTGCGCAGCTTGCGAAGGGGGTCGAGCACGAGGAACGCCTTGTCGGAGTCGACCAGGTCGTGCAGCAGGTCGCCGATCCGCTCGTCGGCCGTCAGGAAGTAGAGGAAGCGCCGGTAGCCGGCGTTGCTGATGCGGGCCTGCTTGGCGCTGTCGCCCCAGTGCTGCACGCCGTGCCGCGTCCCCAGGTCACGCCACTCGCCCAGGTGGTAGACATCGACCTCGCCCGTGTGGCGGGTCATCGCCTCGGCGAAGCGGAACGCCTCCGCCCGGCCGGTGCGCAGGTAGTGGTACCACAGCCACAGGTCGGTGGACAGCTCGGAGTTGTCCCAGGCGTAGCCGCCGACGTCGTAGCGCCAGACGTGCCGGTCCTCGTCGTAGCTGTGCATGATGTCGCCGTAGTCCCAGAAGCCGTACCACGAACGCTGGTCGACCTGCTTGCTGTGGTAGTCGAACAACAGGTCCAGGCGGTCCTCGATCAGCGCCTTGGCAGGGGAGGAGCGGTCCAACGGCACCCAGTCGCCGAACACCCCGGCCGCGTGCAGGTGCGCGGGCGGGGCGACGACCAGCGGCGGCGTGCGCACGGCCGCCGCCAGCTCCGCGACGCGTGCGGCGGCGGGGGTGGCCTCCAAGGCCCAGAACATCAGCTCCGTCGTCCGCGCGATGCCGTACGGGGTGCCGAAGCCCGGCTCGTAGTCCTCGTACGTGATCTCCAGCCCTTCGAGCTGCTCGGCGTAGGTGTCCTGGCCGAGGCCGTCATGGTAGAAGCGCAGGTCCATCGGACCGGCCTCGGGCGACCAGAGCCACACCGTCACCTCCGCCTTCTCTCCTGCCGCGCCGCGGATGTCGAGCTGGGTGGGGTGCAGCTGCCAGAAATTGCGCATGCCGAACGCGAAGCCGCCGCTCGGGCTGCCGACGTACCCCAGGCCGGAGGCCTGCCCGCCGGCGTCGACGGGGATCCAGCTGTGCCCGGCCTTGGTGCGTTTGCGGATCTGGAAGCCGTCCGCGCTGAGCTGGCGCAGCGAGTAGTCGCCGAAAGCCGGGATCAGGTGCAGCCGGGAGCTGACCCGGGTGTCCCACGTCTCCACCGGCGGGGTGGCCTGCCCGGCGACCTGCGCCTGGCGGACCGCCGCACCAGGGTCGCGGCGCAGCCCGGTGATGCCGCGCACCGCCTCGGACAGCACGCCGTCGCCCCGGCCGGCGAACCGTACGTGCCGGTTGTACAGCTCGTCGCGCATCGGCACCTCGAAGCGGATGCCCAGGCCGCGGATGAAGTCCTCGTTCGCGTCGCCGTCGTACACGAAGCTGTGCACCGCGCGGATGCCGTCGCCGCCGGCGTAGAAGTACAGCCGCACGGTGAACGGCAGCCACGACCGGTTGCCGTGCCGGTGCTCGCCCTCGATCTTGACCACCGCGCGGACCGGGCCCGACTGCTCGACCGTCACCTTGCCCGTCCGGCCGGTGAACTTCTCCGTCTTCCCCGAGCCGCCCTCGTCGTCGCCGGGATCGTCCTGGCGCAGGCAGACCAGCTCGCCGCCGCGGGCGATCTCGGTGTCGCCGCGCCGGATGGAGCTCACCAGCTGGTCGCCCTTCTTCGGGATCCGGCACCGGATGACGCCGGTGTCCACCTCGACCTCGTTCCGGCCGTCCTTGACCGTCACGGCCGTCACCGGCGCGGCGGGAGCGCCGGCCGTGAGCACGTACTGCTCGGCTGGGGGGACCTCCGGGCCGATGGCGTGCGCCGTCCACTTGAGCGACCCGTCCGGCCAGTACGCGGTGGCCCACGTCTGGACGGGCACCTGCTGCCCGGCGGCGGTGCGCAACGCGAAGGCCTGCTCCTTGGGCACGGTGCCCTTCGGCCACGCCACCCCCCACGTGGATCCGCCGGCGAGCTGCCGCGGCGCGCCGCCCTCCAGCCACGTGAGCTGGACGCCGTCCTGGAGGAGGCCGCTCGCCCGGGCCGGTCGGGTGACCTCGGCATGCGCCTGTTTCGAGGACCAGCCGATCTGCCCGGCGGCGCCGACCGCCGCCGCGCTCAAGAGCAGGTTCCGTCGGGACATCATCGCCATGGGGGGCTCCACTCGGGGTTGGCGTAACGCGGTGGGAACGGCCACGTGTTTAACCGTTTACCTAACGCCGATGGCAGCATGACGTGATCGAACTGTCAAGAGGATCAGTGAGTCGCAGAATGCGTTTCCACAGGTGTCCTGCCCCAGACCATTCCGATGTGGCTCCTCATCGGCTTTGAGCACATGTACAGTGTCGAAGAGGTACGTCAGACAGCGACAGCATCGCGTGTAAGCGGTTTACCAGTGAAGTCGAGTGTCAGGTGGAGGCGGGATGGCTCGGCGTGCGGTGTCCGACGACGAAGGGCGGCGGCCGACCACGATCCGCGACGTGGCGGCGCACGCCGGCGTGTCCGTCGCCACCGTGTCGCGGATCCTGTCCGGCACCTACCCCAGCGCCCCCGCCACCCGTAGCAAGGTCATGCGGGCGGTCCGCGAGCTCGACTACGTGGCCAACGCCAACGCCCGCGGCCTGGCCGGCGCGAGCAGTCGCAGCGTCGCCATCATCGTCAACTCCGTCGTCTCGCCCCACTACGCCCACGTCGCACAGGGCGTCCAGACGCAGGCCGCGCTCGAAGGCAAGCTCTGCATCGTCGGCACCACCGGTGGCGACCCCGAGCGCGAGCTCGCCACGGTCCAACTCATGCGGCAGGAACAGGCCGAATGCGTGATCCTCGTCGGCAACGTCGTCAACGACGACGCCTACCGCGAGCGCATGGCCGAATACGCCCGAGCGCTCGCCCTCGCGGGCTCGCAGCTCGTCCTGTGCGGGCGCCCCGCGCTGGGCCCCGACGTGCCCGCCCTCGTCATCGAGTACGACAACACCGGCGGCGCCCACGCCATCACCAGCCATCTGCTGTCGGCCGGCCACCGGCGCATCCTCTTTCTCGGCCGGCGCGAGGGCTACACCACCCCCGACAGCCGCATCGCCGGCTACCGCAAGGCCCTGGCCGACTTCCACGTGCCCCACGACCCCGGCCTGGAGATGGACGGCACGATGGAGCGTCACGAGGGCTACCGCATGATCCGCGAGCGGCTCGACGCGGGGCCGCGCGACTTCACCGCCGTCTTCGCCGGCAACGACCTCATCGCCGCCGGCGCCCGCCAGGCGCTGCGCGAGCACGGGCTGCGCATCCCCGACGACGTTTCCATGGTGGGCTTCGACGACCTGCCCACGGCCGCCGACATCGACCTCACCACCGTCCACGTGCCGCACGAGGAGCTGGGCCGCACCGCCGTACGCATGGCGCTCGAACACAAGCGCACCAAGTCGGGCGTGGCCGACCACGTGATGCTCGGCACCCACATCGTCGTCCGCGACACCGTCCGCCCGTTCCCAGCCGAAGACACTTCGCTCTAGTGCTGTGACCGGAAACGATCACCGGGTTCGTGCCGGTTGGATGGAGTACGCCCTGATGCACCGCTCCGAGCGGACCTTCGCCTTCGACGAGTTCGGCCCGCCGGGCAATCTCCACCGTCAAAGATCATGGCCCGGCAGTCATCGCCAGCCAGTTCGCTTGACAACTCAAGATAACGAGCGAGTCGCTGGGCAGGTTCGCGGAAAGACGGCACGAGCGTTATTGACACCCCGCTTCCGGAGCCGTGGGGCTCAGAATGCCGGGCAGTCGCACGGCGATCATGGCGATGTCGTCCTTGCACGGCATGGGTGGCAGGGTGAGCAGCTTGTCGCAGAAGGCCTCGAGGGGCTCGCGGGCCAGACGAGCGCCGCTGCGGCGCAGTCGTTCCGGCCCTATGTCGAGGTGCTCACCGGGCACTTCCACCAGGCCGTCGGTGTAGAGCAGCAGCGTGCTGCGCCCCGGCAGGACCGCGACGGCGCTGCTGCGCGGCGCGGTCTGGTGGTCTCAGCCGCCGCCCTTCTCGCGCGCTGACTCGGCAGCAGCACGATCGGAGTAGCCGGGGTGTCGGGCGTCGATCAGATCGGCATATGTGGTCGTTCGCGCGAGGTAGTCGGCCACAAAGGGGCAGATAGCGGTGATCGTGCCTGCGCGGGCACGGATCTCGTCGAGCACTTGCCGCACCATCGCGCCCGCCACGCCCTGGTGTCGATGACTCGACTCCACCTCGGTGTGCAATAGGGCATACCGGTTGGGCTTCAGGTGGGTGTAGTAGAGCCAGCCGACCAGGTCGCCGTCGCGGTGGAGCTCAAAGCGGCCTTGATCGGTGTTGTCCATCAGCGCCTCGGTTACCGGCACCTGTTCTTCGCTGCTCATCGGCTCACCCTTTCCAACGTGTAGTTACACCGCGCACTACACTCTGAGCGGACTATTAAGTCCAGTTACGGCGTCTATATTCTCGTAGGCACGGCCTGAGTAGCATACGTTGGACTTGATAGTCCGTTGGTGCCCTTGAGGAAGGCTGCTCGGGCCACCGACCGAAGACTGACGAGGTGAGAAGAGAACATGGAGCCATCACCAGCCGCCGTTGAGGTGCGCAAGGACGAGACCACCCGCCTCCACGAGGCGCTGACCGATGGCCGGGCCGACGGCACGCTGGCTTACGAGACGCCCGGCGGACGGGTCACGCGCACCCACTCGTACGTGGACCCAGACCAACGGCATCGGGGCATCGCCTCGGCGCTGGCCCGCCATGCCCTGGAAGACCTCAGCCGGAGTCGGACCAAGGTTGGCTTCTCTTGCGGGTTTGCTGCCGACTACGCCCGGGCCCATCCCGGGTGGAACGACACCGTCGACACCAGCCGCTCGGCCTTCACCGCCACCCGCACCGCACGAGACGCGAACAGCGGGCGCTGACATCATGGACGACCATCACGTCTCCATCGAGCCTGAGCGCATCGTCACTCCGACCCTCATCTTGCGGTCCTGGTCTGCCGAAGATGCCCAAGGGGCGTTCGAGATCTACGGGGACCCGAGAATTGCCAAGGCGATCGGCAGGCGACAGCCTGTGCGTGACCTCGCCGAGATGCGGGAGTTGTTGGGAGACTGGGAGCTGCAGTCGTCACGGAGTCCTGTGCCACAGGGTCTGTGGGCAGTGGAGGCGACTGACGACGGCCGGCTCCTCGGCGGCGCGACTCTGCTTCCCTTCAGTCCGCGCGATCCCCAGCTTGTGATGGGGTGGCATCTGCGGCCCGAGGCCCGTGGCCACGGTGTGGCTGGCCAGATTGGGCATGCTCTGGCACACCAGGCATTTCTTACCGCCGACGTCGATGAGGTCTTCGTTGCGGCGCCGGCGCAGAACGCCGGCAGCCTCGCTGTTGCCAAACGTCTCGGAATGACAGTCGTCGATGACTTCGACTGGGCGCACCACGGCGTAAGACTCGAGGTGCTGCGGATGGGCCGGGCCGACCTCCACAAGATCCGACCCGGAATCTCGCTGGACTACTCCTATGACCCAGACGGGCTGGACGACTGGTGAGCTCGACGACGACGCTATCTCCGGACTACGGTCGATGGCCGGGTCAACGGGCGGCTCCGTCCCGGCGGCCAACCGCGCGCTCCGCGAGCTGGAAGGGGTGTGGACGCTGAGCCCGTGACCAGCCCTCCTCATGCAGCGCAACCGATCAAAGGGGCAGTTGACTCACGGACTGCCCTCTGACTCGAACTCCGACACCAAATCCAAGCTCTTGGTGAGTGGATGCACCGCTCCAATTGCCTGGCGGCAACGTGGACTCAACCGGCAGACAGGCTCTCGATGTGCGCGAGTGCCATGTCAACCGAGGTTGCCATCGGTGTGACATCGCGCGCAGTCTGGGCCAGCATGTACCCGCCCTGGAGGGCTGCCATGAGCCCCGTTGCCAGTTGGTCGACCGACGCCTCGGGCGCAAGCACACCACTGTCTTGAAGCCTGCGCAACACGCCTGCCAGCAGTCCCTGCCATTCGGTGAACAGGTTGGACAGGGCTTGGCGCGCGAGAGTGTCATGATCGGTGACCTCGGAGGCCAGCGAGCCGAGTGCACAGCCGTAGGCGCCATGCCGAAGGGCGTTGTTCTGGACCAAGGAATCCCGCCAGCGTCGCAGGCCTGCGATCGTCGAGACGTGGCCGAGGGCATCGCGCTCACGCTCGATGACGCGTTCTCCCACGTGGTCGATGACGGCCCGTACGAGTGCGTCCTTGCCGTCGAAATGGTGGTACAACTGCGACTTGCTCACTCCGCTCGCCGCGAGCACGTCGTCGAGCGTGGTATCCCCGACTCCCTGGACGTACATCAGCTCGGCTGCTGCGGCGACGATCCTTGCCCGCGTCTTTGCGCCGCGCGCCGTCAGGCGTCTGCCAGTCTGCGAGTCAGCGGTCGTCATCACACATTCATGTTACTGATATCGGGCTACTCGTTCCTCGTCCTTGTGGGGCCGTCATCCTCGGTTGCCGCAAAGGGCGCGAGCGCGAAGTCGAGCGCGGCGTTGAGAGGCCAAGGGTCTCGTGCGATCTGACTCAGGGTGCTGCCTCCATGAAGCGCCGCAAGAATCAGCACAGCAGCCTTCTGGGCGTCGATATCGGCCCTCGGAGTCTGCGCGGAAGAGCAGAGTGCGTTCCCTGTGGCGCCGGACTTCAGCAACCGTTCCAAAGTCTCGGCGATGAGCTCGCGCCAGCGATCGAGCAAGTCGGCTCGCTCAGGCACATCACCCGATTGTCGCAGTGCCAACGCGTACGGTGATCGCGGGGTCATGAGCTCCTTGACGACGCGGCGACGCCAGTTGGCCAGCATCACCCCGTCGGTGACTTCAGCCAGAGAAGCGCTTTCGCGGGCCAAGACCTCCGCGAAGCATGTCCTCATCGATCCCTCCCGGCCAGTCGAACCGCTCACGTATTCTGCCACGGTCATGGGACTATTTAGTCCGTTAGACAGGTTCCATGTGCCCGCCTAGGCAGCAGGTAGGCAGGTTGCGGGCCCGACATAATATGGACTTTTTAGTTCAAAATTTGCCTCAGTCCGCTACGCGCAGATGACTGCACGCAAGCGTTGTCCGGTGAGTCGCGATCCACGAAAGCGGCAGGCGAATCACCTGCCCGGTCGTGGGTGGCCGTAGATCGTGGGGCCACTACGGCATCCGTTGTCTCGGCGACCGGTGGGTCGGTCGCGGTCGTCAGCGCTCGTAGCAGCGATTGCGCGTCGGACGGGTCGACGCGCCTCCAGCCGTTGATGGGGAGCGTAGGAACGGCGGTGATATTCAAGGGCTCGGCGTCGAGCATGTCGTCATGCACCCGGCCGGTGACCTCGGCCGAGATGAGTTCCTTCTCGAACTGATCGAGGTCCAGGCCCAGGTCGTGGGCGATCCGGATGACCTCGCGCCACCCGAGTTGGTGCAGCCGGCGAACAGCGGAGTCGCGAACAGGGAAGAGCATGATCGTGCCGTGTGTGGTGAACAGCTGGTTCGTCACGGACTGCAGTCCGGGCCGGGCGAATTCGGCCCGCATCACCAGCGCGAACATGCCGCCGATCAGAAAAAGGACCACTGACGTGATCAGGTAAAGGTCCTGATCACCCTTGTGGCCGGTCGTGGTCAGCCAGGCGACCAGGACACGGCCTGCTGGACGTGTGGTCGCCCTTCCTCCCTCGCCGGCGGGGATCCAGGGCCGACCGGTCGCTCATCATCGTCCCTTTCTCGGGCTGCCGTGCCCGTGGTGGGTGCGGCCACCGCGGGGACCCGACCCCGCCTGCCCCAATGACGGGCACGGGGAAGTTTCAGGCTCGCCGCCCAGTCGAAGTGGGCGGTGCCGCCTGATGGCCTCTGTGGCCAGCGAGGTGCTGATGATCAGCCGTGTGCCGCCGCTGGGCAGGGCGACGGTCGATCCCGGCGTCGGCGTGCCGCGGGGCGTCAGAGCTGTCGGATATTCCGCAGAGATTCCGCGACTGTGAAGAGTGCCGCTCCCAGCAGCACGATGTCCTTGATCAGAAACTGTCCGGCGGGGGACAGCTTGGGTTCCGTTCGGCGTTGGTGCCATGCTTCCGGTGTGGTGGCCAGGAAGCTCAACGTGGTGGCGAACATCCCCGTAGCGGCAAGGCTACCGAGCGCGGAGGCTTTGGGAGCCAGCGGTCGGGCAGCGATCAGCGCACCGATCAGGATTTCGCTGACGCCGATGAACCTGGCGAGCCTTCGTTCACCGTATCTTCGAGCCAGACGGCTGAACGGAGGGCTGGCAACGAGCAGTGGACGGATGTTGTCCACCTCGTAGTCCTCGAACTTGAGCCGCCCGATCAGCAGCAGGTTGAGCACCAGCCCGTATCTCAGTGTCACAGCGGCCGCGCATTGGATGCGGTCGGCTGTGGCGCGACATGTTCCCATGCTGCGATCCCCTCTCGCAGTTGGTGACGTTTTCCGCGCTTCGCTCTGCCTCGTTGTCTTCGCACGATCGCGGGTCGGAATCCCGCAAAGCCGATTCCCCGCCTTCTCTTCTCCTGAAAAGGCGTAGACGCTTGTCGTTCTGCGAAACGAAACGGTCGTCCGCCGAACGTATCATCCACGGCGCACCTGTAGCTCTAGTGTGGGATACGGGAGCTTCGACCGTTGGCAAAATGTCTGCGTGTGCGTGTCGTCGGCGGTTCCCGAAGTCGGCCCCAGCCCCATCGGCTCAGGCGTCATTACCTGGGGCGCAAATTCTGTCTCAGAATCAGCCTGAAATCGAGGTGCTCGCGCAGGACGAGAGATGGAACGGCTTGCTCCTGAGCTGCCTGACCGCCGGCGGGAGGAACTCAAGAGATTCCCGGATGGCAATCACATGACCGATCCTTGGGCGTGCCATTACGGACGAACTTCACCCTCGGCCAGGCATTCATGGTTCATGAGCGGCCGGCGCCGTACGGGACTTGTGAAGGAACCGGCACACCCGGATCGGTTGGCGACACAGTGGGCGGGGAAAACCGGCTGAGATCCCCTTAGCGTGTCCAGTGGCAGGAGATATGTATATGGCTAGGACCGAGCCTCGTCGGGATCGGCCTATGCCTGTGCCACGCGGGCAGAGCGGCGCCGGACGAATGGTCGTTTCCTGGTTGACCACGACCGACCACAAAGTGATCGGTTACCTCTACCTCGCCACGTCGTTCAGTTTCTTTCTATTCGCCGGCCTGCTTGCGATGGTGATAAGGGCAGAGCTGTACGGACCGGGGTTGCAGTTCGTCACGCGCGAGCAGTACAACCAGTTGTTCAGCATCCATGGCACCATCATGCTTCTGCTGTTCGCGACCCCGCTGTTCGCCGGGTTCGCGAACGTGATCATGCCGCTGCAGATCGGCGCGCCCGACGTGGCCTTCCCGCGCCTCAACGCGGCCAGCTATTGGATGTTCTTGCTCGGCGGGCTGATGGTGGTCAGCGGCTTCTTCGCGGATGGCGGCGCGGCGTCCTTCGGCTGGGTCGCCTACACGCCGCTGTCGACCGCCACCTTCACCCCGGGAATCGGGGCCGATCTGTGGATCATGGGGCTCGTGCTGTCCGGCCTGGGCACGATCCTCACGTCGGTCAACTTCATCACCACCATCACCTGCATGCGGGCGCCCGGCATGACGATGTTCCGGATGCCGATCTTCACCTGGAACACCCTGCTCACGGCGTTGATGGCGCTCCTGGCGTTTCCCACGCTCGCCGCCGCGTTGCTGGCACTGGAGATCGACCGTAAGTTCGGCACGCACGTCTACGACCCGGAGACCGGCGGAGCCATGCTGTGGCAGCACCTGTTCTGGTTCTTCGGCCACCCGGAGGTGTACATCATCGCGGTTCCGTTCTTCGGCATCATCTCCGAGGTCATCCCCGTCTTCAGCCGCAAACCGATCTTCGGCTACATCGGCCTGGTGGCGGCGACCATCTCGATCGCCGGGCTGTCCATGACCGTGTGGGCGCACCACATGTTCGTCACGGGCCAGGTGCTGTTGCCGTTCTTCTCGATGACGAGCTTTCTCATCGCCGTGCCCACTGGTGTGAAGTTCTTCAACTGGATCGGCACCATGTGGCGCGGCCACCTGTCGTTCGAGTCGCCCATGCTGTTCTGCATCGGCTTCCTGGTCACGTTCCTCATCGGTGGCCTGACCGGCGTTATTCTGGCCTCGCCGCCGCTCGACTTCCACGTCAGCGACACCTACTTCGTGGTGGCCCATATCCACTACGTCGTCTTCGGCACGGTGGTCTTCGCGATGTTCGCCGGGTTCTACTTCTGGTGGCCGAAGATGACCGGCAAGATGCTCAACGACCGGCTCGGCAAGCTGCACTTCTGGCCGCTGTTCATCGGCTTCGAGGCGACGTTCCTGGTGCAGTTCTGGCTCGGGGCGATCGGGTTCCCACGCCGCTATGCTGACTACGGCTCGGCCGACGGGTTCACCGACCTGAACATGATCTCCTCGGTCGGCTCGTTCTTGCTGGGCGCCTCCACGCTGGTGTTCCTCTTCAACATCTGGCGCACGTCCCGGGTGGCGGCCAAGGTGACGGTCGACGACCCTTGGGAGTTCGGCAACTCGCTGGAGTGGGCCACGTCCTGCCCGCCGCCGCGGCACAATTTCTCTTCGCTGCCCCGGATCAGGTCCGAGCGGCCCGCCTTCGACATGAAATATCCACACCTGCAGCCAGGACATGAAGCCGGCAGCACTGACGCCTGACCTTACGCAGGCGGATGCACACCACCCACTCGAAGCCGGGCCGCTCCGCGGCCCATGAAGGCCATCGGGATCGACGCCTCAACCACCCCATGCGCCGTCGGCCGGATCCTCGCACATCACATCCACTCCCATCGCGCACATCTCAACGCCCCTCAGGCATGCGGATGGCGAGACAGGTGCTGCCGCGCAGGTCGAGCCAGGCCCGGCCGGGCCCGCGGACCAGGCGGAACACGACCTCTCCGCAGGCCGGGCAGCGGCCCACCAGACCGGGGGCCCGCGCGTAAAGAAGCGCCTCCGCGAAGGTGAAGCTGTGCGCGCAGGTGGCACACAAGGTGCCGGCCGCGGTGAGGTCGACGCTGAAGAGCTCGCGCAGCGCCCCGCCCGCCGCGTTGGCGTCGAGGTGGTCGTCGTTGGTGCTCATTGGCTTCCTCCCGTGGGGCCAAATCGTTCGGTGCGGATCAAGGCCGGGTCGTAGCAGGCGGCGACCAGCAAGCCGGCGGCGCTCTCCACGAAGCCGGTAGGGCCGCAGACGAAGGTCAGCGGCATGCTTTCCGGCGGCCAGGTGACGGCGCGGACCAGGGCCGCGTCCACCTGCCCCGGAGGACGCTCGTGCCCTTCCGGAGCCCGCCGGGTGCAGGCGTAGGCACTCTCCAGGCCGGTGCCGTCCGTGGCGCGTTCCCCCAGTTCCCCGGCATACAGCAGAGCTCCAGGCTCGCGCACGGAGTACAGCAGCCGAAACGGCGCGATGCCGGGATCGGGCCCTGCGGCCCGGGCGCGGATCATGGCCATCAGCGGCACCAGACCCGAGCCGCCCGCGATGAGCTGCACCGGTGTGGGCAGGCCCGGCCGTCACAGGAACCACTCGCCAGTCGGCCCGCGCAGCTCCAGCGGGTCGCCCACCTCCAAAACCCCGGGTGAGGTAGCGAGACTTCTCTGCCGGGGGATCTCCTCCACGGTGAGCTCGCCCCGTTCACCGTCGGCGGCCGACGCGATCGAGTAGGAACGCTGGGTCGAGTAGCCATCGGAGGCCGTGAGCCGCAGGTCGACGTGCTGACCGGCGAGGTGGCCGGGCCAGCCGGGCACGCGGAGCACGATGGTGCGTGCGGTCGGGCTCTCCTCGCGGCGGGCCGTCACCGTGGCGACCCGCCAGGTCAGTCGCCCCAGTATCGCTGCTCGCGCCATGGGTCTCCGTAGTTGTGGTAGCCGACGCCCTCCCAGAACCCCGGCGTGTCCTCGTTCACCAGCCGGATCCCCCGCAGCCACTTGGCGCTCTTCCACAAGTACAGGTGGGGCACCAGGAGCCGGGCCGGACCGCCGTGCTCAGCGGTGAGGTCCTCGCCGCCGTAGCTGAAGGCGATCCACGCTTGGCCGTCGAGCAGGTCCTCCAGCGGCAGGTTGGTGGTGTAGCCACCGTAGGAGTGCGCCAGGGCGTAGTCGGCGGTGGTCTCGACGTCGGCGAACAGCGTGTCGAGCGAGACCCCCTCCCACATGGTGCCCAGCTTCGACCACTTGGTGACGCAGTGCAGGTCGGTGGTGAAATGCTCGGCGGGTAGCGCGCGCAGGGCCGCCCAGTCCCAGCGGTGTTCCTCGCCGGTCTCCGTGGTGATCGTGAACTCCCACCGCTCGGTTCGCACCTGCGGCGTAGGCCCGGCCGACAGCACGGGGAAGTCCTCGGTGAGGTACTGCCCCGGCGGCAGCTTCACGTCGTCGTCACGGCGACGTCCAGAAAATCCTCGTGACACGAGGGCCATGATGCAACCTTCCGAGTGTGAGCAACGCCGGCGCCGGAACCGGTGGGCGCTTGCCCGAGCTTCCGCGTGGCATTGCAGAAATGTTGCGAATCGCGATGGTTCGACCATCGTCGAAGCGGTCAGTACAGGATTCGCTCCGCGGCAGGCCGTGCGGCCTGAAGGCCGCCGGCCTCTTTTGGTGGCCGCGCCCCTCGCCGGCAGGTCCTCACCGGCGAGTGGGTATGTCGTCGCACTGTATGAGGCCCTACCTTTACGCCTTGTTGAGCTCGGCGGACACGGTGTCGATCAGCTCGTTCCAGGACGCCGTGAACTTCTCCACGCCCTCCTCCTCGAGGACCCTTACCACGTCGTCGTAGTCGATGCCGGCCTCCTTGAGGGCCGCCATGGTGTTCCAGGCGTCCTCGTAGAAGGGGCGGACTGTGTCGCCGTTGACCGTGGCCTGCGCCGCGGCGGCGTCGAGGGTCTTCTCCGGCATGGTGTTGACGACGCCCGACGTGACCAGGTCGTCGATGTAGAGCGTCGGGGAGTAGGCGGGGTTCTTGGTCCCGGTGGAGGCCCATAGCGGGCGCTGCGGCCGCGCTCCGGCGGCACTGAGGGCCTGCCAGCGCGAGCTCGCCGTGATCTCGTTGAACGTGGCGTGCGCCAGCCGCGCGTTGGCCACGCCGGCTTTGCCGGCCAGAAGCTTGGCGGCGTCGGTGCCGATCGCCTCGAGGCGCTTGTCCACCTCGGTGTCGACCCGGCTCACGAAGAACGACCCGACCGACTCGATCCTGGACAGGTCGACGCCCTTGGCCCTGGCGGCCTCCAGGCCGGACAGCCAGGCGTCCAGGACCGCACGGTAGCGCTCCAGCGAGAAGATCAGCGTCACGTTGACGCTGATGCCCTCGGCCAGGGCGGCCGTGATCGCGGGCAGCCCCTCGACGGTCGCTGGGATCTTGATGAACAGGTTGGGCCGGTCGACCAGCCACCACAGCGCGCGGGCCTCGGCGACGGTCCGCTCGGTGTCCTTGGCCAGGCGCGGATCGACCTCGATCGACACGCGGCCGTCGACGCCGCCGGTCGCGTCGTAGACGGGGCGCAGCACGTCGCAGGCCCAGCGGATGTCGTAAGTGGTGATGGCGCGCGCGGCCTCGCCGACGCCGACGCCGCGCACCTGCAGATCGTGCAACTGGTCGTCGTAGGCGTCCCCCTCACTCAGCGCCGCGGCGAAAATGGTCGGATTGGACGTGACCCCCACCACGTTCTTGTCGCAGACCAGCGCGGCGAGATGGCCGCTGCGCAGGCGCTCCCGGCTGATGGTGTCCAGCCAGATGGAGACGCCCTGGGCGGAAAGCCTATGCAAGATCTCACTCATGATCGGTTCCGTTCCGGGTGTCAAGGCGCTGCGGGCTGGGTGCTTCCTTTCGATCTCGCACTGGCAATTCGTGGGGGATCGCTGCCGTCAGCTTCATTTCTGCTGTCGGTCCCCGGCGTGAAGTGGTGCGACGGGGTGAAGTGGCGCGAGGTTTGCTCGCTGTGCGGAGTGTGCGCGCATCTTGAGGCGTACCACTACCCGCGGAAACTGATAGCCACACACGCGACAAGGTGCACGCTTGTGGCGGTTTCACGTCAGCCGACGGCGGGGGCGTCCCCGCGGCGGAGCTTCCAGCCGGGGCGGACGAAGTGGCAGGTGTATCCGGCCGGGTAGCGCTCCAGGTAGTCCTGATGCTCGGGCTCGGCCTCCCAGAACGGCCCGGCGGCGCTTACCTCGGTGACGACCTTGCCGGGCCACTGGCCGGAGGCGTCGACGTCGGCGATGGTGTCCTCGGCGACGCGCTTCTGCTCCTGGTCGAGGTAGAAGATCGCTGAGCGGTAGCTGGTGCCGATGTCGTTGCCCTGGCGGTCGAGGGTGGTGGGGTCGTGGATCTGGAAGAAGAACTCCAGCAGGTCGCGGTAGGTGGTCCAGTCGGGGTTGTAGACGATCTCGATGGCCTCGGCGTGGGTGCCGTGGTCGCGGTAGGTCGCGTTGGGCACGTCGCCGCCGGTGTAGCCGACACGGGTGGAGATCACTCCGGGGAGCTTGCGGATCAGGTCCTGCATTCCCCAGAAGCAGCCCCCGGCGAGGATGGCCTTCTGCGTCGTGGTCATCGTCATGCTCCTTCGTCGGCGTTGTCGAACAGCCTGCGGTACTCTCCGTAGCCCTCGCGCTCGAGGTCGTCGAGAGGGACGAACCGCAGGGCGGCTGAGTTGATGCAGTAGCGCAGTCCGCCGTCCGCGGCGGGGCCGTCGTCGAAGACGTGGCCCAGGTGGCTGTCGCCGTGCTTCGACCGGACCTCGGTGCGGATCATGCCGTGGCTGGTGTCGGAGTTCTCGACCACGTTGCCGGGCTCGGCCGGCGCGGTGAAGCTGGGCCAGCCGGACAAGCTGTCGTACTTGTCGACCGAGGCGAACAGCGGCTCGCCGGACACGACGTCGACGTACAGGCCTGGCTCCTTGTGGTGCCAGAACTCGTTCTTGAACCGGGATTCCGTTCCGTTCTCCTGGGTCACCCGATACTGCTCGGCGGTGAGCTGGGCGACGGCCTCTGGGTTCTTGCGATATTGGTGCGACATCTCTGTCCCTCGGATATCGGCGCCACACTTCATGGCGCTGCTCCTCGCCATAAATGGACTATTTAGTCCTGTTAACGGGCTGAAGCGGTCATCTATTCCGCCGGGCGCACCGACGGCGAGCCCGGCTGGTCGGCTACGCGCCGGTGCAGATGTCCATCCTGAGGGGGATGTTGCTGGTCGCGATCCCTGAGGCGCATCGGCGCGCTCGTATCGGGGGACCGGAACGTGATGACCCAGGTGTTCGCCGGGACGTGGTGTGCGGTTGCGGTAGGACGGGCGCACCAGGCGTGCCCCGTGTTCGGCCAGGAAGGTGTCCAGTTCGGCGGAGACGTAGCCCTTGTCGGCGATGATCAGCAGCTGGGGCGTTCCAGCAGAGCTCGGGCGCCACTTCTGGCGCCGGCCATCTGTGCCCATAGACGCTGAGGATGGGAAACGACTCCCCGCACGGTTCGCTGCCGACCCGCTCGCGCAGGCACAGCAGCGGGACCGATCACGGCCCTGCGGAGAGCCGTAGACAAGACGTTGACCGATCATCAGCGCCGCTTGTTCGCCGCGATCGTTGTCGACGGTGTTCCGCTGGATGCGATGGTGTCTCTGTCTGGGTCGAAGCGGGGGCGATCTACAAGACCGTTTTCGATGCGCGTCGTAAGATCCGCGCTTTCCTGACCACTAACGGGTATCCAGGAGGGGAGCCGATGGCTGCCCTGCCAACTGACCAAGAGGTAGTGGCGATCTACGTCGAGCTACTCGGGCCGGAGCCGATGCCGCCGAACACTATCCGGGATCGGCATCGCACCTTGCTGCGTGCGGAACGTGCGCAGAGGGGGCGTACGGCCTTTCGGGCGCTGTGCGGGGCCATGATCTGCAGGTACGGGGCTCGGGTGATCAGAGCTACCTCATCGACGTGCCCGGCCACGTGACTTCCGAACCTGACCCGCCAATCCGAGCCTGAAATCAAAGTCACCGTGAGCTCTCAGGGCCTAGGACCAAATCGTATCTGTGCGGTGTTGTTTCCAGTGCCTGCCGCAATCACCGACGTCAGAAGAGGAGATACCGTGTCGCACGACTACCGCAAGACTCCGGAGGCGTTGAGCCGTCTCACCGACAGCCAGTTCGACGTCACTCAGAAGGACGGGACGGAGCCAGCGTTCCGCAACGAGTACTGGAACAATCACGAGCCCGGCGTCTACGTGGACGTGGTCTCCGGCCAGCCCCTGTTCTCGTCGACCGACAAGTACGACAGCGGCACTGGGTGGCCGAGCTTCACCAAGCCGATAGAGGCTGATGCCGTTCGCACAAAGACCGACGGATCACTCTGGATGACCCGCACGGAGGTGCGGTCCGCCGGGGCGGACAGTCACCTCGGGCACCTGTTCGATGACGGTCCTGCCGACGCCGGTGGCCAGCGGTACTGCATAAACTCGGCCGCATTGCGCTTCGTTTCGGTCGCCGAGCTCGAGACGCAGGGCTACGGCGAGTACCGCTCGCTGTTCGAGACCATCGACACCACCAGCACAGAGGAGCGTGCATCGTGACCAACGGGATTCATGACACCGGGCAGATCACCCGCAAACCGGGCACCGAGACGGCTGTCTTGGCCGGTGGGTGCTTCTGGGGCATGGAGGACCTCATTCGCCGGCAGCCAGGCGTGCTGGACACACGCGTCGGATACACCGGCGGCGAGAACGATCACGCAACGTACCGCAATCACCCCGGCCACGCCGAAGCGGTCGAGATCGTCTTCGACCCCGCGCAGACGACCTACCGCGACATCCTGGCGTTCTTCTTCCAGATCCACGACCCGACCACCCTGAACCGGCAGGGCAACGACATCGGTACGAGCTACCGCTCCGCGATCTTCCCGCTCACTCCCGAGCAGGAGCAGGTCGCCCGTGACACGATCGCCGATGTCGATGCGTCGGGTCTGTGGCCAGGTAAGGCCGTCACGACGATCGAGTCCCCAGGGCCATTCTGGGAGGCGGAGCCCGAGCACCAGGACTACCTGATCAGGTATCCGAACGGGTACACCTGCCATTTCCCGCGTCCAGGCTGGGTGCTCCCCAAACGCACCGCCACCACCGATTGAACGCCCGGCTGAGAGGGTGCGCGCATCTCGGCATGGGCGTGCCCTCGCCGGCACGGTTTCTCGGCCCTGAGAGGGTGTCGCTGAACTGGTACAACGATCTTCCGGGACGGAAGCGTACAGGCGCGGCCGACTCGCCCGCGCGGGTCGGCGCGAACCGGTCCGACGAGGGTGATGCTTCGGGCGACTCTACTGACCGAACTTCGCTGCTAAGCGGATCGGCGACCGCTTGGCGAAGGCTGTGCGCATCCACTCGGTCTTCTGAGGGAGATCGGAATGCGACAGAACGGCCTCGCCTGACGTGCGGCTCGGCCCAGCCGCACGTGCTCACATGAGCCAACGCGTCACTCCGGCTGCCAGTGCCGAGCGCGTAGATGGACCTTTTGCGCCTGGTCCCGCTGGTCAGCAGCCACTCTGAGGCCAACAGCGCCGGAACGTGGCCGGCACCAGCCATGGGCTCCACGCCACAGGAGGTAGAACCCGAGCACCCGCAGCGCACTCGGAGACCTTGGTGAGCTGGTCGACGGCGCCGACCACCAACGGCCCGGAGTAACCAAGGTCATCGGTGGCCTTTGGTCACTCCTGGGTGCTTGGCGTCGATGAGGTCGGCGTACTCGGGGTTGTGCTCGATGAAGGTGCGTACGACCGGGCACATGATGGTGACCGTCTTGCCTTGCGCGCGCACGTCGTCGAGGACGCGTCTGATCAGCTCGGTGGCGATGCCCTG
Organism: Nonomuraea terrae; assembly: GCF_004348995.1. Classification (GTDB taxonomy): domain Bacteria; phylum Actinomycetota; class Actinomycetes; order Streptosporangiales; family Streptosporangiaceae; genus Nonomuraea; species Nonomuraea terrae. The sequence goes on along the minus strand of NZ_SMKQ01000012.1, from coordinate 28,038 downwards.
CTTGCGGAATTCGGGGTACACCGAGGTCGCCAGCAACACCAGCCGGTCGTCGCCGGCGACACTGTATGGCAGGCCGGCGATCTCGCGGTCGCCGACGATGGCCTCGTAGATGCCGGCCTTCTCGTCATTGACGACTGCGAAGTCGAACGCGGGAGCATGGGGGTCGTCGATCATCTCGTCGATGAGTACGGCCTGGTCCTCACTGAGGCTGTCTTTCCCATCGGAGTGCTCGAAGACGTAGCGGGTTGGGTCGGTCATGGGGGTGTCCATTCGTTGATTGTTCGTTCGCCGGCCGGGGCCCGCTCGTCTTGTGCCGAGTCCTTCAGGGGCGAACACGGATGATCGTCTTTCCCCTGGTTCGCTCGGTCGGGTTGAGGGCGGCGACGGCGTCGTCGAGGGTCGCGACGGTGCCGATGTTCGTCCGCAGCCGGCCATCCCTGACCCGCTGGACGACCTCACTCAGTTGGGCGCGATCGGCCTCGACGACGAAGTCGACCGCCAGACCCTCGGCCGGCTGCGCCTCGGGCGGACCGGCGATGGTCACCAGCATTCCGCCGGTTCGGACCAGGCCCGCGGACCGTCTGGCGATGTCGGCGCCGATCACGTCGAAGACCAGATCGACTTCGCCGACGTCTTCCAGCGTGTCGTTGTCGAGGTCGACGAACTCCTGCGAGCCGAAGTCGAGGGCGGTCTGTCGGTCGGCGGCACGTCCGGTGCCGATGACGTAGGCGCCGGCCTCTTTGGCGAGCTGAGCCACCATCGAGCCGACTCCGCCGGCCGCACCATGGACGAGGACGCTCTGGCCGGCCTCGAAGCGGCCGTGCACGAACAGTCCCTGCCACGCGGTCAGGCCCGAGATCGGCAGGCTCGCGCCCACCGTGAAGTCGACGTCGCCCGGCAGCGGCGCGAGGTTGCGTGCCTCGATGGCCACGTACTCGGCCAGGGTGCCGTCGCGAGTCCAGTCTGCGAGGCCGAACACCCGTTGTCCCACCGACAGCCCCCTCGTGCCATAGCCGAGCGCGGTGACCACGCCAGCTGCCTCGTGTCCGGGGATCGAAGGCGTGCGGTCGCGGCCGAGGCGATCGGTCCAGGTTCCGGGCCACGTCAGCTCGCCGGGGGTGAATCCCGACGCATGAACCTCAACCAGCACGTCGTTTCCCGTCGCCTCCGGCTCGGGCCGCTCCGCCAGCGTCATCCCGGCCGTTCCCGCGGCCTCATCCGTCACCACAATCGCCTTCATTGGGACGCCTCTCTGTATTCAGTCGCTCGCCGAGGCGGCACTTCGGTTCTCCCGTTAAGTGCCGCCGGATGTCGGTTTCTTACCCGGCTGAGCGGAACGATCTGTGACGTGGAGTGCGGCCCCGGTGCGCTGGGTTCGAGGCCAGGCGTCGCCGCCGCTCTGACTGCCCTTCGGTGGCCCGTCTGGTGGCTTGAAGGCTCGGCGGGTGGCCAGGATCACGGCCGGTCGGATGCCGGCAAGGACGTGAGTCAGCGGCCAAGTAGGTGGGCTGGAAGGCGTCGGGCAGCGGCGATCCCCTGCGCTGCGAAACCTCGGCCACGTCGTCACCAAGCTGCCGTTCCCGATGCATCGAGAGATCGCCGTCGGAGGGCCAGTGCGACGTATGGTGCGAACGGCGGCAGTCTAGGCTTCAGCTCGTGACCTATTTCGATGTCCTTGTCCTCGGTGCCGGCCCAGGGGGATACGTCGCCGCTATCCGCGCCGCGCAGCTCGGCAAGTCGGTCGCCGTCGTGGAGGAAAAGTATTGGGGCGGTGTCTGCCTCAATGTCGGCTGCATTCCGTCCAAGGCGCTGCTGCGCAACGCGGAGATCGCCCACATCATCACCCAGGAGAAGGACACCTTCGGCATCACGGGTGATGCCACCATGGACTTCGGCGTCACGCACAGGCGCAGCCGCCGTGTCGCGGAGGCGAGCGCCAAGGGCGTGCATTACCTGATGAAGAAGAACAAGATCACTGAGATCGAAGGCTGGGGAACACTCACCGGGCCCACGTCGATCGACGTTTCCACGGACGATCAGACCTCGTCCTACACCTTCGGCAGCTTGATCATCGCCGTTGGTGCCACGGTGCGACTGGTTCCGGGGGTCACGCTCTCCGAGAACGTGGTCACCTACGAGGAGCAGATCCTCACCGACCAGCTGCCGAAGTCGATCGTCATCGGCGGTTCGGGCGCGATCGGGGTGGAGTTCGCCTACGTGCTCAAGAACTTCGGGGTCGACGTCACCATCGTGGAGTTCCTGGACCGAATGGTGCCGACCGAGGACGCCGATGTGTCCAAGGAGTTGCTTCGCGCGTACAAGAAGCTCGGCGTCAACGTGCTGCTGTCCACGACGGTCAAGGGTGTCCAGGACACCGGCTCCGGCGTGCGGGTGACGGTGGCCCCGTCCGGCGGCGGCGACGAGCGGTTGATCGAGGCTGACAAGTTCCTGGCAGCCTTTGGTTTCGCGCCGCGGACGCAGGGCTTCGGCCTGGAGGCTGCCGGCATCGCGCTCACCGACCGTGGTGCGATCGCGGTCGATGCTCGCGGTCGCACCAACGTCGAGGGCGTCTATGCGATCGGTGACTGCACCGGCAAGCTGATGCTCGCTCACACCGCCGAGGCGATGGGTGTGGTCGCCGCGGAGACGATCGCCGGCATGGAGACCATGGAGATCAACTTCGACATGATTCCGCGGGCGACGTTCTGCCGGCCGCAGATCGCCTCCTTCGGATACTCCGAGGCCCAGGCGAAGGAGAAGGGATACGACGTCAAGGTCGCGCAATTCCCCTTCTCTGCCAACGGCAAGGCCCGTGGCATGGCTGAAGGCGTCGGATTCGTCAAGGTCGTCGCAGACGCGACTCACAACGAGTTGCTCGGTGCGCACATGATCGGCCCGGAGGTCACCGAGCTGCTACCGGCGTTGACGCTGGCCCAGCAGTGGGACCTGACGGCCGACGAGGTGGCCCGCAACATCTTCGCTCACCCGACACTGTCGGAGGCGATGAAGGAAGCCGTCGAAGGCATCGCCGGCCACATGATCAACCTCTAGCCGTCTCCGCCCTGGGCAGCGCGTTTTGAGCGCCTTCTGTGCCGTGCTGTTGGTGGCGTCGTACGCCTGCATGCTCGTGTGACTGCCGGGCACCCGGGCACCCGGTCACCGGGGAGCTGGACTCGGGTGCCCGAGGCGATCCTGTTTCACGAGACCGCACTGGACGCCTCCGGCATCCGCGGCCACGCACAGGGCTACCTGAAGACCGCCGAGCATTCGGCGGCTCTCGACCGCACAGGTCCGAGACAGCCCGGTTGAACTCGCGGTCTTGGGTCACCTGTTACGCCAGGGCCGCTCGCACGCACTGACGTAGCTGGGGGAGGACCTCTGTCTCATACCAGGGGTTCTTCGCGAGCCATCGAAAGTTGAGCGGGGACGGATGCACCAGCGGCAGGACTGCCGGGAGATGGTCCGCGAACCGTCGAACTGTCGCCGTGAGCGACTCACGAGTGCCCAGGTAGTGCTGTTGCGCATAGCTGCCGATGAGCAGTGTCAGCTTAATGTGAGGCATCGCCTGGAGGATCCGCGGGTGCCATCGGGCTGCGAAGTCCCGGCGGGGAGGAAGGTCACCGTGGCGCCCCTTGCCGGGGTAGTAGAAGTCCATCGGCAGGAGAGCGAAGCGTGATGGGTCGCGGAACGTTGTCTCGTCGACTCCCAGCCAGTCGATGAGACGGGCTCCACTTGCGTCGTTCCACGGGATGCCTGACTCCTGTGCCTTGCGTCCTGGCGCCTGTCCCACAATCGCTATGCGTGCCGCGGTGTCGGCAACGTATATCGGCTGGTAGTTCGCCGCCGCAGCCCAGGCATTGTCGGGATCCGCGGTGATCTCGGAGCGGATACGCTCAAGGTCGGATGCTGTTGATGACATGCTCCTCCTCGGGTCGGATGGTGCTCTGCTCGTTCACACGATCTGCATCTAGATAGCAAGGCCCGGTGCATGTGGCTGCGCTTCTGACGGAGGGCGCCGCTCCCGGCGTCGCCGCCCGATGGGCGGCCAACGAATCCTGAAGGTGTTCAGATGCCAGTCCGAGGTCGCCGCCGAATCGCACAGCGTCAGGACATCTGCCATCAGCCATGGAGGTCACCTTCTCGGTTCGCCTGGTCGCACCACGACATTGCCCGCTGACGGCGACGGCCTGTCCCTCTCGGTCGCCTTGCCGGAGTCTGGTCTATATAGTCCAATTTCGCAATCCAATACGCTCGCAACGGCCCCTCGTGGTTGATCGGGGCGAGGGAAACGTCTGTGGCCCGAGCGTGCACTCGGAGCCTTACGTCGGGGCTCAACGTCGACGTCCTGCAGCGCCGGCTGCGCGACCGCGGTTATGCGGGCCTGAACCTCAAGGTCGACGATCGGCCCGACCGCCTCCGCGTCGCGCACGATGATGTTCAGCAGCTCTCGACGTACTGCGCGCGCGTTGACACCAGTTGCAGCGGAACCTTACGTTGGACGAAATCGTCCACTACAAGGTCGCTGCCCCCTTCGACCCGACCGTGAGACGCCCACCACTAGAGACCGTTGGGTCTGGAAGAGAGCACATGGTGACAGTCTCGCGTGGCTTCTTCGGCCATCACGATCCGCGTGCCGTCGATCTGCCGCCCGGCCAGCATCTGACCCACGGATTCCCCGTGCTGACGGCTGGGCCGACGCAACTGATCTCGACGGACGTATGGAGCTTCACCATCACGCCTGAGATGGGCAATCCGAGGCGGTGGAGCTGGGATGAGATGAGGGCCTTGCCCTCCGAGGACATCAACGTTGATATCCACTGCGTGACCCGGTGGACGAAACTCGGGACCCAGTGGCGGGGCGTGTCGCTCGACACCTTCTTCGAGGACATCGCAACCAACAACGAATACGCGATGGTGCATTCGTACGAGGGCTACACCACGAACCTCCCGTTGGAGGACCTGGTGGGGGGCAAGGCCTGGATCGTGTACGAGTACGAGGGAGAGCCGCTTCACGTCGAGCACGGTGGTCCGGCCAGGCTACTGGTGCCGCATCTCTACTTCTGGAAGTCCGCGAAGTGGGTGAACGGCATCACGATGCAGCGCTTCGACGAGCCGGGCTTCTGGGAAAGCTTCGGCTACCACCACTACGGGAACCCGTGGCGCGAGGAGCGTTACGCCGGTGACTGACACGAACACGACCGACGACCCGGCCGACAGCTCCGTAGAAGAGACTCCGTCAGCCGGGAATCACTGGCGCAAGGCAACGCTCATCGGTCTGCACTCGCAGTCCTGGCATTCCCGGACACTTGTTCTACGTGTCCCCGGCTGGACCGGACATCTGCCCGGTCAGCACGTAGACATACGTCTCACAGCCGCAGACGGCTACTCGGCCCAACGGAGCTACTCGTTGGCTGAGCCTGCCACGCCCGACCGCGTCGCGGTCACCGTCGACCTCCTACCCCATGGCGAGGTCTCGCCGTACCTGGTGGAGAGCATGGAGATCGGTGACGAACTCGACGTACGCGGGCCCATCGGTGGATGGTTCGTCTGGGAGCCGGGGGACCCATCCATCGGGGACGGCCCGGTACTCCTGATCGCCGGCGGATCAGGGGTGGTGCCGCTGGTCACCATGCTGCGAGCCCGGAAGCGAGCGGGGGATGCGACGCCGACGATGCTCGTGTATTCGCTTCGCGGCCCTCGCGACCTCATGTACGGGCCTGAACTGGAAGAGATGTCGGCCGATCTGTCCGCGCGAGGGTCCGCCGAAGTGCGCCTCGTCTACACGCGCAAGGTCCCCGACGGGCACCTCCGTCCCGCCTCACACCTCGCGGTCGAGGACATCCAACCTCCGTCTGCGTGGCCGGAGCCCTTGGCGGCCCGGGTCTACGTGTGCGGCCCCTCTGGCTTCGTCGACCACGCCACAGGCCTGCTCCACGAGGCGGGATACCCCGACGATCGCCTACGTACGGAACGATTCGGACCCACAGGAGTTGATCGATGACCTCGGATCTCTCGACCCCGGCCGTGTCCGATGGCGGCGCTGACTCAGGCGGAGTCTTGGACGGCAACGCCGCTGCCGGCGAGTTCGCCGGGCTCCTCGCGAGCGACCCGACCACCGTCACTGTCCGCTGCTGCAGCTGCGGCGCCACACAAGCATTCGGACAGCTGCAGGCTTATCTGGGCGGACCGGGAACCGTGCTGCGCTGTCGCGAGTGTGAGGCGATGGTCGCCCGAGTGGCCCGCACACCACGGGGCACATGGCTCGACATCTCGGGCTCCAGCTCGTGGTTGTTTCCGCGCACCCCAGGTCCGGTCTAATCGGGACTGCCGGCCGGCCAACGCGATGAGCTCATCCGTCCGGCTGCGCATTCTCAAGACGCGGGTAAGAAGGAGAGCCCTTTCCGACACCAACGTCAGGTCGAACGCGCAAGTGACTCTGACTGCAGTGACTCGAGCGCCCGGCTACGGCCTGTCGCCTCCGGCGATGGTCTCGACTTGGAGAGGCCATCGAGGGGTCCCGGGTGGGTGCTTTCTGATGTCCGCTCGGCCGGTCACGCGGGCGAATGGATCGATGAGGGGAAACGGAATGAAGGCAGTGGCAGGGGAGACCGTCGTGGCCGAGGCCGCCAACGAGGCGGTAGTCATGATGGAGGGGAATGTCTACTTCCCGCCGGACTCAGTTGTGGCCGGCGTGCTCCGCGACAGCGCAACGCCCTACACCTGTCCCTGGAAGGGAAGGGCGCAGTATCACGACGTCCTGGTTGGCGAGACGGTGCTCAATGACGGGGCTTGGTCCTATCCGGACGTCAACAAGTCGGCGGCGGCTCGTGTTGGCCGCGACTTCAGTGGCTATGTCGCTTTCGATGGGCGCCAGGTTCGGATCGAGGTCTGACCGACCACGCCGATGATCGAACAGCACATGCGACAGGCGAACCTCCAAAACCTCGCCCAGGCGATCCTCCTGGTGATCTGCTCTTCCACATCCAAGCCACCCGTTCCGACCTCTGCTTCGGGTTATCCATCAGTTGCTCTGCTTGCCACCAACCGCGACGACGGACGAGCAATCAGTCGGCGTCACAGCAACAGTGCCGGTATCGACTCGCACTCGGGCAGCAGACGCCGAGCAGATCCAGCTCTACCTAGAAGAGTCGCTGACGTTCATCCCGCACACGGCTGAGACAGGCATTCGCGTTGACCAGCGGCAAGGCGTGACCCTGGCGTGCGTGGTTTTGTCGGCGATGCGGTGCATCCATAGCCCGGCCAACGAAAGGGGCGCAGGACGAAAGACCGTCCAAGCTCGCAGCCACCAACTAGGCGGGTGACGCGGATCCCGCTGCCACGCTCGAACGTCAGGTGTCGTCTCGGTGAGATTCGAGCGAGGTAGAGGTTCTGCGCACCGCAGATGTCCAAGGCCGAAACGGAGGAGAGACCCTGATGGAAACGCAGGTGATCACGGTGACCGACGATTCGTTCGAGAAGGTGGTGTTGGCGGCAGATCTCCCTGTCGTCGTCGACTTCTGGGCTGCGTGGTGCGGCCCGTGCCGGATCATCTCGCCGATCCTGGATGAGATCGCCGCCGAGCACGCGGGCAAACTCACCGTCGCCAAGCTCAACGTCGACGAGAACCCGAAGACCGCCGCACGCTACAACGTCATGGCCATCCCCACCATCGCGGTGTTCCACAACGGCAGCCTGGCGAAGACGATCCTCGGCGCTCACCCGAAGGCCGAGCTCGAGCGTCGGCTCGCCGACTACATCAGCGGCTCCTAGAGGCACCATGAGCGTCACAGGGTGTGCACTCCTCCACAGCGATGCACACCTGATGAGTACTGTGATCCAGGCATCGATGGGGATCGACCTGGAGGACGCCGCAGCGGCGCGCAAGAAGCCGAACGAGTCGACGGATCGGGGGTGGGTGGCCCGGCTGGTCGATTAGGTCCGTGCCGAGGGCATGGAGCTGGTTGGGAGAACGGGCTGCTGGGCCGGCCGGCAGCGACACTCCCGCCATCCACACCTTTCCAGCGCTTGCGCCCGTGTTACAAAACGGACTATTGCGTCCAACGTAGGCTGCCGTGGTTTCTTCGGCAAGCATCGTATGGTTCGAGCGCTTGACGCCACCGAGGGGGAGCCTCGTCATGCGCTGGTTGTCCGGGTCGACGCCTCTTCGGAGGCATATAGTGGACGATATCGTCCGTATTTGGTCGGCGTAACCGAGTGGCCCCGTGTTGCCCCTTAGCCCGTGTCGTGCCCGATGTCAGGAGAGTTCGATGGACTGCATTCCCTCCCATGGGAACGTTGCCGATGGCCAGCCGGTCGATGCGGTGGACATGATCGCCGCCCTGACCTCGTCACAGTTCGTGTTCTCCGACGGTGCAACTCAAACGTTCACGGCGGAGGGGCGAACGACCTACGTCGACAGGGGTCTGTCATCAGCTGGCGAGTGGTCTGTCGTCGATGACGGGACCTTCGCATCATTCTGGCCGCCGACGTACCGGGCGACGTACATGGTCCAGTGGATCGTCGAGGCCGGAGTGCCGGTCGGTGTCAGCTTCACTGATACCCGGAGCGGAGTCCGCTACAACGGCCGGTACCGATGACTGGACTGATTCGTACACCAGAACTTTCAGTAGCATGACACTGTGGAGGAGGGGTCGAGCGAGACTGCGGTCGCGCGGTTGACGGCGCGTGGTGCGAAGACGAGGTCTCGAATCATCGCTACGGCAGCCGACCTGATGCGCGTACGAGGTGTCGGGGGCACGACCCTCGACGACGTCGTCGTTGCGAGCAACGTCAGCAAATCCCAGCTGTACCGACACTTCGAAGACAAGCAAGCGCTGGTGCGGGCGGTCATCGAGTTTGTGGGGGAGCGCACGATCGCCGTTGAACGGGAACGCCTGAACAAGGTGATGACGTTCACAGGCCTGCGGCGTTGGCGGGATGCCCTCGTCGAGAACAACGCCCTGCACGAGGGCAGGTACGGGTGCCCATTGGGTTCGCTGGCCAACGAGGTTTCTGATCAGGACGAGATCGCGCGCAAGAAGCTCGACGACCTGTTTGCGGCGTGGCAGGAACTCTTTGAAGATCTCCTCCGGCGGTTTCAGAAGGCGGGCATCCTTCCGCAGGAAGCCGACGTTGCACAACTCGCCACAGGTCTCTTGGCAGCCGTACAGGGTGGCTACCTGATAGCGCAAGCATCCCGCGACGTCACACGAATGGCTTCCGCAATCGACATGGCCATAGCGCACCTGCACATGCTGAGCGGCAAGCGGGACGCGGCATCGTAGCGGCCACTCGGGGGACCCAGTCGCCTAATCGGTGTACACCTTCGCCGCAGCACGAAGGAACCGCATGACCTTTTCTGCTGGCACCTCACACGGCCTGAGGACCAGCCCTTCAGAGGTGATCCACACGTTTGCCCCGAGTTGCTCGGTGTCACTGAGTCGCTCCGCATTAAGCGAGATCACCTTGCCTCCTGCGTGCGTAGTACGCGTAACGCCCCAAGCTTGTCCAGCTATCTCCGCACGTGACCAGCCCTCCGGGATCGTCCTCACCAGCGTGTCGAGCTCCTGATCCCAGCCTTCGTCCATGTGCTTGATCCTCTCGTCGGGCCGGTAGTTCACAAGCTGATCGGTCGGAGGCCGGATGCTTGTTGAGCATCAGTAAGACCTTCCGTGGCGGACTTCGCAGGTGAAGCGGCCGGCGAGGGAGTTCCCATCGAGGTGTCCGTTCATCTGCTACCGCCGTATCGCTGGAGGGTGTGTAACAGTGCCACCTCTGATGGCGGCGGTGATTTCTACGACCAACGGGAGTACCGCTCCTCTCGCCATGGGTCAGCGTGCAGGTGGTAGCCGTTACGCTCCCAAAGTCCGGGCATATTGCGCTCCTGCGTAACGAATCCATGAATCCACTTCGCGCTCTTCCAGAAGTAGAGATGCGGTACGAGAAGTCGCGCCGGTCCGCCATGTTCAGCAGTGAGTTCAACACCATCGTGTTCGAAGACGATCCATGCCTTGTCGCCGCGAAGATCGTCCAGCGCGAGGTTCGTACTGTAACCGCCGTAGGAGTGCGCCATCACGTAGTGATCACTTGTTTGTACATCCTTCAGGAGGACGTCAAGCGAGACTCCGCGCCATCGAGTTTCTAGTTTTGACCAGCTTGTGACGCAGTGAATGTCGGCGACGATAGCGCTGATGGGCAGTGCCATGAAGTCCTGCCATGTCCATCGCATCGATGTGTCGGGACCCGTGCGAATGAAGAGCTCCCAATCATTCCTGCTCACTCGTGGCGTTGGTCCAGTCGAGAGCACCGGGAATGCGTCTGTGAGGTGTTGTCCCGGTGGAAGACCCTGGCCGCGATCCCGCCGTTTCCCGACGAATCCTCGGGTGGTGCCGGACGTCATGTTCTCCCATTCGCGAGCGATGGTCCACAGCTCATGTGTCGTTCTGGCGGATCCGGTCGACCCTGCGCTGAGCTCCTACACTTCGAACGGGTCGTCGGAGACGATATGAATCGCGGCCTCCTCCGCGGAAGCACCCGCCCGATCGATGCCGACGTCCTCGGCTCGAAGATCCGACGACGGGTCGCCGGCATCTTGGATGGCCCAGACGAGCCGACCCGCCCTCAAGTTGCCAACTTGGTCGTCGATGAGTTCACCATCAGTATCGGATGCGTCACCGATCCCGTCACCGACCTCATCAGCCGCGATGTCGGGAACCTCGCGGGCAAATCTCTGACTGAAGGGTTCATGGGTGCGAGCTTCGTCAGCGGTCAACCCCCAGGCCAGGCTTCCGATCGGGCGATCCACCGGCAGGTAACCCGGGCCGTCGCCGTCCTCGCCGAGTTCCTCGTCATCGAGACTCTCATCTGGTGGCAGCAGTCCCGGGACGTAGTCGTCCATGAGGTCTCCTTTGCATATGTTGCGTGGTTGGCCAGGCAACGTGTCCTTGGCGGCTGCCCTCGAGCATCACGGCGTGTCAGCTACGTATGCCTCAACGCGGCAGGGGCGAACTTGCTTCAGGGATTGTACCGCTTCCGGAGGAAAAACGGACGATTTAGGCCAGTTTTAAGGCAGATCGGATCACCGGTCAAGGAGGCGGCCGCGTACGGCTGCATACATCCGGGCGCACGGGTGGATCTTGAGTGCACAGGTGATGGGCACCCGCGGCATCAGCAAGTCACAGTCGTATCAGTACTTTCCGAACAAGAACGCGCCGGTCGCTGAGGTGATCGCGCTGCAGGCGAACCGCATGCTCTCCGAGCAGAAGCAGATGCTTGAGCAGCTGCGCTCGATGCAGGAGCTCGAGAAGTGGCGTGATGCGCTGGTCGCCGACCTGACGACGGCCAGGGTGGCTACCGATGCCCAGTCGGCCGACGAGCTCGCCCGCCGGCTCCGATTCTGCTCGCCCTGATCTGTCGGGCGATCCGGGTCGGGTGAATCGAGATGTCTTAGGCGCGATGAGATCGACCCTGTCTTCTCGCCGGCCGCGTTACGACGCCGCCGTTCAGCCTGTCGGGCAGGCAGTCGACCAACGGGTGGTTCTCTCCAGCTGCCTTGCCGAGGCCTTCGTCGCATCAGCGCAGCTCTGGCGCGTCACAGCCTCGACCTTGACTCCATTTGACATGCTTGGGTAAATCGCGCAAACTGGACGCAATCGTCCAAAATGTAACCTGGTGCGATGCTTCGACCAGGTGAGAGGGCGCCTCTGTGGTCAGGACCACGCAGCTCTGACAGATGTCCCCGGCGGACCTCCAGCCCATATCCAGGCTGACGCGGCCGACAGGCGGTTCCTCCGAGTGTTGTGCGTGGCGGCCACCCGACAAGGAGTTCGCAGATGGCTGTTCCTGAGTCCATCGACGCCGGTATGGGCCAGCGATCAACTGGGAAGACGAGGCCGTGGATGTGCCGGCAGGCCGAGACCGGCCCCGGGCCGCAGGGCCGTGGTCGCTCAGACAGGCTGATCGGCCGCGCCGGAAGAGCGGTGCCGAGTACCTTGCCGCTGCGCTCCATGCGTGTGCGCTACACAGCGGCGGTGACGCTGCTCGTGCTCGTGGTCGCGGCCGTGGTCGGCGTGAGCCTGGAGCTGGCGATCCGGTACAAGGTTCGGGACGAGGTGTTCCTCAACGCCGAGCAGGTCGCCGACCGGTGGAGTGCCCAGGCGCGGGCTGGTGAGCTGCCGCACCCCATCCCTCCTTCCGCCGGCATCGATCTCATCCAACTGGTGGATGCCCGGGGCAAAGTCGTCGGCTCCAGCCCTCAGGCGGCGGGTCGGCCGCCGCTGAGCGGGTTGAGGCCGACGCCCACCCATCCGCTGCAGCGGCGGACCGAGTGTTCGAGGAAGAGGTGTGTCCTGCTGATGGCCGACAGGATCTCACCGTCTGCCGACGCCTCCGTCGTTTACGCGGGAGCGGCTGAGCCCTCCTACCTGATGGCGCATGATCTCGAATACGTCATCGCGGTGGCCGCACTCATGATGACCGTAGTGGGAGGGCGGCTGACGTGGCGGATGACGAGCCGGGCTCTGCACCAGGTGGAGGAGCAGTACCAGCTCGCTTCCACCACCGCCCACGAGCTCCGGAATCCGATCGCCGGCCTGCGCTTGCAACTGGAGGAGGCGCTCCGTTACCCCGATCGTGTCAATCCTCGTGACGCGATCCGCGGGGCCTTGTCGACCGGCGACCGGCTCGAGGCGATCGTGGAGGACCTGTTGCTGCAGGCCCGGCTGCATGACGGTGAGCTGACGCCGTACGAGCCGATCGACCTCGGTGCGCTGGTCGAGCAGGAGGCGGGCATGCCTTCGCACGATGTGCCGGTGCAGGTTCGGGTGGTCGGTGACGTGTGGGTGAGTGGCTCACGGATCCAACTGATCCGGCTGGTGAGCAACCTGGTGGCCAACGCGCGGCGGCACGCCGAGACCCACGTCGCCGTGTGCGTCACCTGGGCCCATGGCCAAGCGGTCCTGGTGGTGGCCGATGACGGGGCCGGCATCGAACCCTCCGACCGTGAGCGAGTTTTCGAGCGGTTCGTACGTCTGGAGGACGGACGTCGTCGTGAGGCCGGCGGCAGCGGCCTCGGGCTCGCGATCTCCCGCGACATCGCCCACGCCCACCAGGGAACTCTGCGCATCGAGGACTCTCCTCGCGGCGCCCGGTTCGTTCTCCGGCTGCCACTGCTGGAGGGAAGCTCCGAGTGCGTCGCCGCTCCCCTCCATCCGGTCACCGCCGAGCACGAGTAGTGCTCACGGCCATGTCCGCACGTGGAGGAGATCGATGCCGGCGAAGGCGGGGACGGGGTGTGCCAGTTGCTCGCCCCGTCCTCGCACGCTTCACCTGATGGTGGTTTTCTCGGCGTTGAGGGATGCCTCGTCTCGAATCTTCAGACGGATCGTGAGGTCTGTGATCCTTCTCGGGAGCCGCCGTGCTCGCTGTCGTGGGCGGGGGCACCGTCTGCAGGTCGCGTACCCCCGACATCCCGGTGCGGTCCGGCGGTGCCATGGGTCGACGCTTGGGGTGACCACCGGCCACCGGCAGCGTGCTCGCGCCTGGTCGACATCGGGATGGTCAGCATCAGGTACGCGGTGGGCATGCAGGTCACCGTGACCAGGCTGGCAAACCGACCAGCGACGGCCGACCGGTGGCCGCCCATAAGCATTGACCCGCTTGTCCTCTTTGTGGGCCGTTGGAGTTTCCGGCGTACCTGATCGAGGAAGAGCTATGAGGGACGGCGGCACGGCCGCACACCAGAGGTGCCTCACACGCCGGCGGCACCATCACGCACATCAGGACGCCCCCCTCGTCCGCGAGGAGGATAACAGCGTGTTGCTGACCCGCGTTCTCATGACGTCAGTGACGCTGCTCCGTGGGGTGTTGCCCGACCCTCTACGGGGTGCGGTCCCCTGCCCGCGGCGGCTGGCCACCTGCCCGGGAGGGCTCCATATCGACCTGCACGGCATCGGCGGACCCGGTACGGAGACCGCGGCCGGGCGACTCGAGGAAATGCTGCTCGAACAACCCGGAGTCGATCGAGCGGAGGTCAACGGGCGTCTCGGCTGCGTATTCGTGGGCTGCGATCCAGATGAGGTCGACCAGGACAAGCTGATGGCGATCGTCGCCGAACTCGACGAACAGGAGGAGCGGGCGCGCCACACGCCGATCCGGCTGGCCGAGGAGCACGTACGCGCGACGATACGGCTGGCCGCCGGCGTCACGGGGATCGGACTGGCGTTCGCCGGCAGGGCAGCCGGGCTCCCGCGTCTCACCCCTGCCGTCCCTGCGCTGCTGCACCTGGCGGACTCCACGCCGATCCTGCGCGAGGAACTGGACCGGCTCCTCGGCCGCCGCGCCACGAACGCCCTGTTCACCTCGGCGACCATGATCACGCAGACGCTGACGCTGCGTCCGGTCGCGCTGGTCGTGAACGCGCTCGTGTCCGCCGGCCACTACGTCGAGGCGCGAGCCGGCCGGCAGGCCTGGGAGCTGCTGGAGGAGCGGCTCGCTCAGCAGGCAGGCGCCTACCGGCACATCAAGACGGTGGCGCGGCCACGGCCGTGCCACCGGCCCCACGGCCCGATCGAGCGTTACGCGGACGTGGCGAGCCCGGCGGCGGCGGGCGGGTACGCCGTCACCCGGGTCGCCACGCGAAGCAGGCAGCGGGCTCTGGCCATCCTGATCTCGGCCACGCCAACGGTCGCCGCCGTCAGCCGCGACGCCTTCGCGTGCGCGGTCAGCCGCGCGCTGGGGCGGCGTGGCTCCATCGTCCTGGAAACCGAAACGCTGCGCCACATGGACCGCGTCGACACGGTGATCCTCGATGCCGACGCCATCACCACCGGTTCGTGGACGATCGACCGGCTGGTGTCTCTCAGCGCCGGCCTGGACACCGGCGAGCTCTATGCCCGGTGCTGTTCGCTGATCGACTTCGCCGACCCGTCCAGGACTCGGACCGGCGAGGACGCGGTTGTCGAACCGGTCGCCGATCTGGACAAGCACCTCCCGGCGGAGGCTCCCGAGTGGCGAGCGCGAGGGTTGCTGCCGATCGGAGTGACCAGGGAAGGCCGCCTGGTCGCGGTCGCCGGACTGGCCCGCGAGATCGACCCCATGGCTGAGGCCGTCGTCGACACGGCCAAGGCGGCGACGACCGTGATGCTCGCGGGAGACGACGAAGCGCTCGCCCAGCGGCTCGCCATCGAGCGGCTGGTTCCCGGCGGTCCCGAGCTCGGTGACGCGGTTGTCGAGCTGCAGTCCGAGGGGCACTGCGTCGTCGTGGTGTCACGAGGGTCCTGTCAGGGCCTGGTTCATGCCGACATCGGCGTCGGCGTGATGGACCAGTCAGGGACCGTGCCCTGGGACGCCCACGTGGCCGGCGACCTCACCGGCGCCCATCTGCTCCTGAGCTGCCTGCCCAGAGCCGTGCGCGTCAGCCGTAACGGCGTACGGCTTGGCGCCGCCGCGGCCGTCGTCGGCGGCCTGCTGGTGATCGCGGGCCCCGAAGCGACGTCGCTTCACCGGGGGCAACTCGTGAACGCCGGCGCCTCGGTGATGGCCGTCGCCCTGGGGGAGTGGGCCGGGCGCAGCGCCGGCCGCGTCCCGATCCCGTCCCTCGCTGATACCACGCCCCGGAACGCCACGTCCGCCAAGGACGTCCTCACCCGGCTGCACTCGTCCGCCCACCGCAGCGCGCAGGCGGAAGCCGTACAGCGCCGTGGCGTCAAGGGACAGGGTGGAGCCTGAAGGTCCGCGCCCGCTCGCGTGCACGACGGATGAGCCGGCGAACCGCCGGCCCCCGCGCGCTCGCCGCCGGCGAACAGCCCCGCTGGCTTTGCTGATCGCAACCCTTGACCCCGACGTGGCGACGTGGGCACGACCGGGCACCTCCCCGCCGATACGAAGGTGATCGTGATCATCGGAATCGGTTCCCAGCCGGTCGGAACCTTCGATCATCTCGAACAGCGTTGGGCCGCCCGATGTGCGGCGGTGACGAGCTCCTCGAACGGGGACAGCCGGGCCTTGCTCCTGGCCGTGTGCCGCCTTGGTCTGCAGGCAGGTGGCGTCCCTGACGTGGGTGTTGTTCACCTTTCCGGGATATACGGCGATCGGCTTCATCTTCGGTGCTTCCGTGAGCGGTGGTGACGGGCGCGCGGTCGCCACCGGCCGATGCCGAGGAGGGGCGACAGAGCTGCGGAGCGGGTGCGGACGGGCCGCCGGATGCGCTCGTCGGGTGAGGTGTAGGCGCAGTTCAGGAAGCGGCATGGGTAGGTGGGGTCGTGCATGAGCTTCGCGCAGGCCACGGTCCCCCACAGGCGCCGGTGCAGCAGCGCCGCGGTGAGCGCGCCGAGTGTCGGTGCCACGAGGTATACCCACAGTCCCGTCCAGGTGGCGCTGACCAGCGCGGGGCCGATGCTGCGGGCGGGGTTCAGACTGGTCCCGGACACCGGCGCCTCGGTGAACACCAGTACGGCCACGAGCGATGACGCGGCGGCCGCGGTGTACGGCATGAGGCTCGGCCGGTCGACGAAGGTGAGGATCACCGTGAGGAGCAGGAACGTCATCACGGCCTCGACGACCAGCGCGGTGGCCGCGCCGCCGAGCTTGGGTACGGTCGCGCCGACCCGCACGCTGACCGCCGCGCCGCCCCACACCAGAAGCGCCGCCAGCGCGCCGGTGATCGCGCCCGCCACCTGTGCCGCGGCGTACTTCAGCGCCGAACCGGACGTCATCTTGTCCAGCAACCAGAACGCGGCCGTGACCGCGGGGTTCAGGTGGCCGCCGCTGATCCGGCCAAGCGGCGAGTAGACGATCGCCGCCGCCGCGGTAGCGGACAGGACGCCCGTCACGAGCCGCCGCAGGTCCTCGTTCGGCACCGTATCGACGAGCGGCGAGCCGGGTGCGAAGCCTGCGACGATCGCGCTGACGACGAGCATGAGCAGGAGCGCCGTCCCGGCGAACTCGGCGGTGACCTCACGCCATCCGATCATTGCCGTTCCCGCGACCCGCGCCGGCCCGCGCGGTCCGTTCGGCTTCGTCGATGGCCCAGGCGGCGTTGATGAGCCCGATGTGGCTGAACGCCTGCGGGAAGTTGCCGAGCAGCTCGCCGCTCCCGGAGTCGACCTCCTCCGACAGCAGGCCCACGTCGTTGGCGCGCGCGGCGGCTCGTTCGAATGCCTCCCTGGCCCGGCCGACCTGCCCGGACATGGCGAGCGCCTGCGCCAGCCAGAACGAGCACAGCAGGAAGGCGCCCTCCTCGCCGGCGAGGCCGTCGATGCCGCCCGCGGTGCGGTAGCGGTAGATCAGGCCCTGGCCGTCGGTGAGCCGGTCCGCGACGGCGTCGATCGTGGAAAGCACTCGCGGGTCGTCGGCGGGAAGGAAGCCGGTGATCGGCACCATGAGGGTGCTGGCGTCCAGCTCGTCGGAACCGAAGGCCTGCGTGAACGCCCCCACTCGCTCGTTCCAGCCCTCGCGCAGCAGCGTTTCGCGGATCTCGGCGCGGGTCTGCCGCCAGGACTCGACACGCTCCTGCCCCCTCAGAAGGCCGGCGAGGGCGATGCCGCGGTCCAGCGCCACCCAGCACATGAGCTTGGAGTACAGGAAGTGCTGCGGCTCTCCGCGTATCTCCCAGATGCCCCGGTCCTTTTCCATCCAGCGCTCGGCCGCGGTGTCGGCGCAGACGAGGAGGAAGCGGCGGACGTCGTCGTCGATGTCGCTGATCTGGTGTTCGAGGCGCATGGCCGCATCGAGCAGTTCGCCGTACACGTCGATCTGCTGCTGGCCCCACGCGTCGTTTCCGACGCGTACCGGTCGGCTGCCGCGCCAGCCGCGCAGGTGCGGCAGGATGCGCTCGCTCAGGTCGTGCTCGCCGCAGACGCTGAACATGATTTGCAGCGCGCGGTCCTTGCCCAGGGACGGGGCCGCGGTGGTGAGGAAGGCGAAGAAGTCGCTCGCCTCGTCGGGGCAGGCCGCGACCCACAGGGCGTACATGGTCAGTGACGCGTCCCGTACCCACGTGTACCGGTAGTCCCAGTTGCGCTCACCGCCGGCCCATTCGGGCAGCGATGTCGTGGCGGCCGCGACGATCGCGCCGCTGGGCTGGAAGGTCAGCGCCTCCAGCACCCGCCCGCTGTGGTGCACCAGGTTGCGCCACGGCCCGTCGTAGGCCTGGTGGAGGCTGGACCACGACTGCCAGGCGATGATCGTGTCGTCCAGCCGGGCCGCCAGTTCCGCCTGGCCCCACACCCGTGCGGGGGTCTCCTGCAGCGTCGAGCGATGCATCCCGAAGTGCCGTGTCTCGCCCTCTCGCACCGTGAACACGCCGTGTCCGCAGTCGCCGATGGCGAGGGGGACCGGCGTGGTCAGCACGAGCCACTCGGCGCCCCCGCGGGCGGTCACGCCGCCGTCGACGACGGACAGGATCGGGTGGATCAGGCCGTATTCCGGCCGTGGCCGGTACTCGATCTCCATCGGCACCTCGCCGCCGACACCGGACACCCGTCGGGCGAGTAGGTGCGGTACCCCGGCGCCGAGCCGGTGGCCGCCGTCGTCCGGGCCGGTGAGCAGGGCGTCGGTGAGGACCACCGTGCCGCTCCTGGTGCGGAAGGTGGTCTCCAGCACCATCGTGTGCGGTAGATAGCGGCGCGTCGTCTCGTACGGGACGGCCGGGCGGATCGCCCAGTGCCCGGCCTCGTCGTCCAGCAGTCGGGCGAAGACGGAGGGCCCGTCGAACCGGGGAAAGCAGAGCCACTCGACCGATCCGTCCCGGCTGATCAGACCGGCGGAATGGCGATCGGACACCAACGCGAGGTCGGCGATGGGCGTGGTGCTCATCAGCGCTGCATACCCGGCGAAGACGACGATGTTGCGCAAGGGCCCAGAAAATCAGGGCAAAGGCGAATGGGTGCTCCGGCTGCCCGACGCGAAGAGCACACGTTCCTCAAGCGACACATAACGGGCGCATCAGTCGGCTGACTCCGCTGCGAACTCGCCATGCCGCGTGCGATCCGCGCGACGATGGACAAACGTGGACGAGTGCGGGCGGCGCGCTGCTCGGCGTCGAGTGACGTCTGAGTGACGGTGAGGTTTGTCATGCTTACTCATCTGGCGGGCTGGTCGTGGCCGTGTGCGGGTCGCGTGCGGCGATGACGGTGAACAGGGTGGCGATGAGGGCAAGTGCGCCGTACCCGAGCGCGATGTGCGGCACTGAGAAGACGTTGGAGAGTTGAGCCGAGATGAGGCTGGGAATGGTCGCGCCGCTGTAGCTGAGGAGATAGACCACGGCGAAGATCGGGGCGCGGTCGGTCAGCCTGCTGCCGCTGAGCAGGCCACGGGTGGCGGCGCCGATGGCGATGCCTTGAGCGGCCCCGGCAACGATGGTTGCGGCGATGAACAACGGCAGTGCGCCGGTGGTGATCGCTGTGATCATGCCGATCCATCCGGCCAGGAAGGCGATCATGCCGAGGCGTTGGGCTGCCGCGGGTGTGAACCGGCTGCCGAGGGGGGCGCCGAGTGCGCTGGGGGCCATGTAGGCGGCGAACACCAGTCCGAGGATGAGCGGGCTGGTGGTGTGAAGTTGATCTCCGACGAGTGCGGGCACGAGGGCCTGGTAGAACGCCCCGGTCGCCCAGGTGGCCAGGAACACCGCGGCCGCGACGGGAAGCAGATGCCTGACTCGGACCGGTACGCGAACGCTGGGGCGCAGTGATCGCCAACCGCCCGGCGCCGGAGTCACGGTATCCGGGCTGATGGCGATGAGAGCGGCAGACAGCAGGAGCAGACCGACGGCAACTAGGTAGATGAGCTCGCGCGGCCAGGGGCCGAACTGGACCAGGGCTCCGGAGGCGATGGCGCCGACGGCAAGACCGAGCATGACTGTCTGGCTGGAGGCGACGGAGGCCAGCCAAGCCGGCCTGGCCGGTGCGGCGTCAACGATGTAGGCGGTGAGGCTGCTGCTGGCCAGCCCGGCGCCAAGACCCATCAGGAGCCGACCGGCGATCAAGATGCCGATGTCGTGCACGTTCAAAAGCAGCAGACAACCCAGTACCAGCAGTCCGAGGCTGGCGATCGCGGTGGGCCGTCGGCCCACCTGATTGGACAGTCGTCCCAGCACCAGCAGTGTGCCAAGAGTAGCGGCGGAGTAGGCGACGACGGTCAGCGAGATGCCGGCGTTGGTGAACCCGTCCTCGGCTCGGTAAATGTTGAAAAGAGGGATCGTCGAGCCCACTGCGGCGAACGCGGCCACCAGGGAGACCACCGCGGAAACGAATGCCAGCCGGAGCGTTCTGTCCCGGCTGCCCAGGCTGGTCGCTGGGATCACGTGTTGCATCGAGCCGTCTTTCTCTCGTTCTGGACCATGCCGGCGCTTCTGGAGGTTTCGGGGTGCGCACGTCGACGTAGCCGCGCACCGTGCGGTGAGCCAGGCCGCACTGAGGCGATCCCTCAGGCATGCTTGAGCGCGTCCTGGCGTCACATCACGCGTGCGCGCTTCCTCAGCTGAGTCCTCGGGAGGTGTTCCGTCGTCCGGAGCCGGGCGTGCCGGGGAGGATCACGAGGAGGCGGCTACGCCGGTACGTGTCCGTGTACAGAGCTTCCTGCTCCGCGCCATCCGCGAGCATGGCGTAGGTACGGCGGTCGTGGATCAGAGCAACGTCACATGCGGATGTTGACGTCGTGCACAGCGAGATCCGTTTCAGCGAGCCCGATCACTGTGGCTCCCGAGTGTGCCCGGGGGCTGAGCGCCCGACCCTTGCCTCGCTTCGGTCTCCTCATCCCCTCCGGACGAGTGTGACGAACCGCCCCGCCACCGCGGCGAGCACGGCGGAGGCAAGGACGATGAAGCCCGCCGTGAGGAACACCGTCTGCAAGGTTGTCGACGAAACAAGGATCGCGCCGAGGCCGGACCCTGCCGCCAGGGCTACCTGAAGGTTCGTCACATTCACCGCCGACGCGGCCTCCGGGGTTTCCGGGGCCGCGTCGAGTATCCAGACCAGCGTTCCCGGGTTCACGATTCCCCAGAACAAGCCCCACAGCACGAGCAACAGGCCAGCCGGCCAGGGCATGGTGCCCACGCTCGCCAGCCCGATGAGCAATGCGGCCACCACCGTCGCCGCCCCGGCGAAGCTGCCGATCACTCCGCGCTTGAACAGCGATCCGGCGATGAGTGAGCCGACGATGCCACCGAAGCCGTAGATGACGTACAGCAGGGAGATCACGCCGCTGGACAGACGCGTGTGGTCCATCAGGAACGGGGTGACATAGGTCCAGGCGGCGAACTGTCCGATGAACACCACCGCGCCCGCTGCCATCCCGAACCGGGCGGCCCGCCGCCTCACGACTCCCACGAGATCACGCAGGTGCGTACGCCCGTCCGGCGGAATACCCGGCAGCACGACCGCCTGCACAACCACGACAAGCAGTGTCGCCGCCGCCGCGATGGCGAAAGTGGCACGCCAGCCGACGAGGTTGCCGAGGAACTGTCCCGCAGGCAGCCCCACCACCGTCCCACCCGAAATACCGGCCGCGATGATGGTGATGGCGCGGGTGCCGCCGGCCGAGCCCACCAGCTTGGGTCCGACCGGTGAGACCACGGTCCAGAAGGCTCCTAGGGTGGCGCCGAAGAGCATACGGGCGATCAGCACCAGGATGAAGTTCGGCGCCACCGCGACGGCCGCGTTCGACACCAGCACTGTCAGACCCAGGACGACGATGACCGAGCGCCGGTTGAAGCGGCCGGAGCCGAGGAAGAACAGTGGCGCCGACACCGCGGCGCTGAAGCCCGGCACGAGCACCATCAGCCCCGCGAGGCCGAGCGAGACATCCAGTCCGTCGGCGATCTGCGGCAGCAGCCCCACTGGCAGCGTCTCCGTCATGACGATGACGAACGCGCCGAGCGCGACCGCACCGACGGACGCCCAGCCCCGCCTGCTACCGGGCTCCGCAGCAGCGGCGGCAGCGCGGGTGGCTGCCGGCTGGGTCGGGACGGCCGCGCTGCACGACGATGCCGTGACCACGCGCACCTGCGGTGCGCGGTGTGTCAGCGTCGCCTCTTCGTTTTCGATCATGTATTTTCCTCGCTCATTGCACGCTCTTGGCCGGGATCTGCTCTGTAAGCACCCCAGGGTGTATGTGCGCGGGTCACGCGGGCAGTCATAGCTCCATGAGCCCAGTGCGCGGCTGCGCGGCCGTGTCAGCCCTTGATGAGGTCGATGATGTGGCCGAAGTTGAGATGTGATGCGAGTGCCGTCAGGTCTCCGTCCGCAAGCTTCGCCGCAGCCGCCTGTGTAGCCGCGAGGGCGTGCGTGTAGGGGTCGACCCCGAGGCTGATCCGGCGGACACCGATCGTCTGGAGTTCCGCGAAGGTAGCCGCATCTTGGGGGCCGACGAGGAGGTTGACCGGCTTGGGGGCGACAGCCCTGATGACTGCGCTGATGGAGGCCATGTCCGGCAGGTTCGGTGCGTAGAGGACGTCAGCTCCTGCCTCCGCGTAAGCGGAGAGGCGGCGGATGGTGTCATCGATGTCGGAAATCCCCCACAAGAAGTTGTCCGTACGACCGGTCAGAACGATCCGTCCGTGCGCGGCTGCGGCGGCAGCCTCGATACGGCGAACCGCGTCATCGAAGTCACGAATCGCGTTGGAGGGGTCACCAGTGGTGTCCTCGACTCCGATGCCGGCGAGACCGCGGGCAACGGCAGCGTCGACAGTGGCCCGGACATCTTCGGGAGTCTCGCCGTAGCCGTCCTCGAAGTCGCCGTTGATCGGCAGGCCACTCATGGTCGTGAGTAGGGCGGCATGGTCCAGGTGCTCGTCACGGCTGACGGCGTGGATGCCGTCGAGCCGGCCCAGTGTCGCGGCGAAAGCCGCTGAAGAGGTCGCGATGGACTTGAACCCGGCCTCCTTGAAGAGCAGGGCCGACGGGCCGTCCCATGCGTTGGGCATGATGAAGGTGTCGGGGCCACGGTGGAGTTCGACGAAGTGTTCGTAGCGCGCCTGGGCTGCAATGTCAGACATGGCGGCGGCGGGTCAGGCGCCCGGGGCAATCGCGCAGGCCGAGACGCAGACCCAGGCGCCCTCACGCTTCTGGTACACGTCCGTGTACAGAGCTTCCTGCTCCACTCCATCGGCGATCATGGTGTATGCCGCCCTGCCGTGGATCAGCGCGACATCGCCGAGGATGCGGATCTTGGCTTCGTGCAGAACCAGATCCTTGAAGGGTCGGGGCTTGGCGATGTATGCGAGGTACTCCTCACGGTTGCGAGTGACGCCCGGTGTCTGCACGATGAAATCCTCGGCGAGGAATTCACTGAAGCGCTTGGCGTCGCCGGCCTGGTCCGAACGGTTGTAGTCAAGGTTGAGTCGCTCGAGGATCGCCAGGTCTTCGGCCGACTGCTTGGTGTCGTCCATCTCCCGCTCCTTCTTCATGCGGTTCGGCGTTCACCGCGGCTGGGCTGTCGTTTCCGTGCCGCATACGCGGTGCCGGCGTGAACGGTTGTTCCGCCTGGTTGGTGTCAGGTCCGTCGCGCCGTCTTACTCGAGCATCGGCGCAGTCGGTTCCGTGGCTGATGGCTCCTGCGTGCTCCATCCTCGGATTGCGGCGGATGGTTGGCCTGATGAATTCGGGCGATCCGTCGACCAGGAGACAACAGGACGATTTCGTCCAAATTAGGCTATCGCGGCACCGTATGGCAAGCGTGTGCTCGTGGTCCCGACTGTCCCAAGCCTTGGGCCTGCCTCGGGCCCGGCGCATTCTCGGGAGAGGAGGAGAAGGTGCTCAGGAGTTCGGCTGGCGGTCTAGATGGACCACCTCGTCCGATACGGCGTAGGGTAATCAACCGCTAAGCGCCCCATCGGGCGCGTCCCGTCCCCATCGAGGAGCAGCGTTGACTCACGAGGTCACCATCGTCGGTTCGACCATCAGCACACCACGGTTGCGGCTACGTCCGTGGCATCAAGATGACGCAGCCGAGGCGCTCGACATTTACGGCAGCTCGGAGGTCTCCCGGTGGCTGGCCCCGGCGATGGATCGCGTCAAGGATCTCGACCAGATGCGTGCGGTGATCACCCGATGGATCGCCGCACCTGTGGGATCCGAAGGGCGCCCGAGTGGCCGGTGGGTGATCGAGGAGACCGAGAGCGGGCGTGTCGCCGGCTCGGGGCAGATCCTTCCGCTGCCGCCGGAGGGCGACGACCTGGAGCTGGGCTACCAGCTCGCTCCATGGGCGTGGGGCCGGGGGTTGGCGGCCGAGGCGGGTCACGCTCTGGCCCACTATGCCTTCAGCAACGGCGAGGAAGAGGTCTTCGCCGTTGTACGGCCCAAGAACGATCGCGGTACACACGCCGCCCGTCGCATCGGGATGGAGTGGGTCGGAGAAACGGAGAAGTACTACAACCTGCGTCTTCAGGTCTTTCGGCTCCGCAAGGGTGACTTGGACACCTCCGCGCTCGAGCCAGGCCCCGTCGAACGCTGATCCCGGTTCACGCCTGGTCGTTCTCGAGCAAGATGGCTACACCTCTGCCCTGAGCCCGCTCACGCACCGACAACGCCGTGGCGAGGCTCCCGCCCAGAAGACGCCGACAGGCATGACACCCTCGGAGGCCGTCGGCAACCTGATGTCGCGTCCGGAAACGGGCGACTCAGGCCGACCGAACCGCAGATGCCTCGGGCAGGTAGCCATCGGCCACCAGCGCGACGCGGAGCTTCTTGCGGGCGTCGAAGAGCACCTTGTACAGCGCGTTGTGGGTGGAGCCCAGCTCGTCGGCCAGAACATCCATCGGCATGCCGTTGAGGACCGTCGCAACGAACACAAGTCGCTGGCGATCGGACAGGTTCTCTTTGACCGCAGATGAGACGGCGGCCGCGAACTCGCGGACTTGTGCCTCGTCCTCGGGGCCGACGTCGAACCGCGAAGCGATCTTGGACCAATCCTCTTGTTCGTAGGGGACCTCGTGGCGACGCCAGAAGTGGCGGTTCATCATGGCGGCCACGTTGAAGATCGCAAACTTGCTCGCCCACGTGGTGAACCGCGCCTCACCTCGAAATCTGTCCAAACGCTCGGTGATCGCCATCAGCGCGTCAGCGGCGGCCTGGTGGGCGATGTCCTCGAGTTCTGGGCCGTCCAGCTTGAGGAGGGGGGCGCGTCGACGAGCCTCAGAAGTCGCGACGCGGAGCAGCAGGGGATACAACTCGGCGCATGTCGCCTCTTTCCGTGGGCCCGCAGCGGCGAGATCTCGCACCCACCGGCGATTCTCTCGATCGATCTCCGCGTCGTCCACTGCAACCTCTTTCGTCAGAGCAGCACAAGCTGTGTACGCGCTGGTCAGGTCACCCCCGACATCACGCCTACGTCACCGTATACTGGACGATTAAGTCCACACAAATGCGCCATTATGCCTGGATTGAGGAAGGATTTTTGGACTAAATAGACCAACTCGTGCTACGGCGAGTCGGGCCGAGAAGGGGCCGGCCCTCTGAGCGCCGATAGCAGGCCCGCCAAGTCTTGGGCGCATGGGTCGCAGGCCAGAAAGTGCGCATGAACGCCCGGGAACCGCTCGCTCGGGTCGTTGCCCGCAGCAAGCAGCTCCGCGTAGACGTCCAGCATCTCCATGGCTTCGTCACAGCCCGCGTCGCGCGGATCGGTCTGGAGAAAGGCGTCCAGTCGAGCCCAGTGATCACTCCAGTGATCGTCGGATGCGTTCTGCGCTTCAATTTCCACGCGTCCACCTTGGTTGACTCATACCTTGGATGCCTAGCTAGAGTGTCCAGCCAACGAGAAGCACTCCGCATCTTCGTGGAGTCTGCTCCTGGCCTGGTCGTTCCGGGGTTGTCGATTGCAGTGATCTCGGGGTGAGGCACTCAGGAGCCGCACCAGCTGGTTACCCAACGGCTTCCATCCGGGAACACCAGCTGGACTGCCTGCCTCAACAGCGCCCAGAGGGATGCAGATCCTCAAAGGGCAATTCGTTCTATCAGCTGGCGTGTTCTTGGTGGGGCAACTGCCACTGAGGTCGAACGTATGATGCTTGATCAAGTAGTCCTGGTACTCAGGCGATCTCGACTGCTTCGGCATGGCCGGGATGGTTCCGATAAGTGGGGTACGCGTTCTCGCCCCCGGTGCATCCCGCCCGAGTCGACAACACCCCGTCCTTCTTGCGCAGCAGGTCCTGCCTACCCCAGAAGCGACCGCCGGCGAGGATCGCGGTCTGGGGCTGGTTGATCATGCGACGCCTCCCCCGGATGCCGCCGGGCCGGGAGCCGCGTCGAACAGGTGCGCGTACTGGCCATGGCCTTCGGTCTCGAGGTCCTTGGCGGCGATGAACCGCAGCGAGGCAGAATTGATGCAGTAGCGCATGCCACCCGCATCGACTGGGCCGTCTGGGAAAGATGGCCGAGGTGGCTGTCGCCGTGTGCGGCCATTCCATGGCTGGTGTCGGTGCGCTCTACGATGTTGCCCGGCTCGAAGCGGGATGGTGAAACTGGGCCCGCCCGTGTAACTGTCGAACTTGTGGACCGACGCGAAGAGCGGTTCGCCTGAGACCACGTCGACGTAGACGCCCGGCTCCTTTGAGTTCCAGAACTCGTTCTCGAAGCGCGGCTCAGTGACGTCGTCCTGGGTGAGCGCCCGCTGTCGTGGCGTCGGTCGCTCGACTGCCTCGGGCGTGCGCTCGTATAACTGTGCCATCGTGCTAGCTCCTCGCTGTGAGCGTTGCCTTCTCGTGTTGTTCGCCAAGGAGTCCGTGCTGCTCTGCGCCCGGACCTCGCGTGGCCGGGTGAGGCCTAATTCCGGCCCGCCATGACACCGCCGTCGACGTTGAGGATCGCGCCGGTGACCCAGCCGGCATCGTCGGAGAGCAGGTAAGTCACCGCAGAGGCGATGTCCTTGGGCGTTCCCACACGGCCGAGCGGGTGGAAGCCGTTGAAGCTGTTGAGCGTGGCCTCGAACTGGTCCTTGGGTACGAAGGCCTCGTACAAGGGGGTCGCGACAACGGCAGGCGCCACGGCGTTGACGCGGATCTTGTGCTCCGCGAGCTCCATGGCCAGGTTGTGGGTGAGCGCATGGAGGGCCGCCTTGCCCATCGAGTAACCGGTCGCGGGGGTTGCGGCGATGGCTTGGTGTGCCCACATCGAGCCGATGTTGACGATGGCGCCTCCACCGGCACTGATCATGCCTCGGGTGACGGTCTGGGTGAGGAAGAAGGCTGACCTGGCGAGCTCGAGGTAGGCGTCGTAGTCGGCGCCCTCGTAGGCGAGGTAAGCCTTGGGGATGAAGAAGCCGGCTGAGTTCACCAGGAGGGTGGCGTCAGCGTGCTCGGCCGCCAGGGTGTCCTGGACCCGCCTGACGTCATCGCGGTTGGCAAGATCGGCAGTGATGCCCCATGCCTCCCCGTTCTTGGACAAGGTGTTGACGGTGTCGTCCACTCGGGCCTGGTCGCGGCCGATGATGACGGCCGAGCCGCCGGCTGCGACGACGTCTTCAGCACTCTGCCGTCCCATGCCGCTGCTGCCGCCGACGGCGATCAGCTTGCGGCCTTCGAAGGCGCCCATGCTTCTTCACTCCTTTGCGATACGGCTCGTGCCGCAGTTGGCGTCTGAACTAGAGATCCTGCTGGGTATGTCTTGGTGAGTGACAGGCTCACGGCAGGTCTTACCTGCCACCTCGTCGGTGGTTAGGTGGCCGGCGTTCGTCTCGATCATGCGGGAGTGCAGTGATGGTGGATCTCGGTTTCGTCGGCCCCGTCGTCCGGCCAACGACTACCGCTTCGTCGAGGTAACCGACGGCGACACCCCGAAAATCGAGATGTCGATCCGGATGGTGTCGATCGCCACCCCGGAAAGCGAGTTCGGCGGCAGCCCGCCCACCGCCCAGGCCACGCTTGAGCGGGCCAAGGCCCGCCCGCAGGACGGCACCTACAACGCCCTGCCGCAGGACCCGCGCTAGGCCGTGTTTTCAAAGTGATCTAGATGGTGGATCATGGTGTGGTGATCCGGCGTCATGAGCTCACTGATGAGGAGTGGGACAGGCTGCGGCCGTTTCTGCCTGTCTCGCGGTTAGGTCGTCCAC
>NZ_SMKQ01000129.1 GCF_004348995.1 Nonomuraea terrae | reverse complement strand
CTGCAGGAGCCGTTCGGGGCGTTCACCTGGTTCCCGGTGAACGACCACCCGTCGGACGAGGCGCTCTACGACGTGGCGATCACCGTGCCGGAGGGCTGGTCGGGCGTGGCGCACGGGACGTACGAGGGCAAGACCTCCGCCGGGCGGACGAGCACGTTCCGGTGGCGGTCGACCGACCCCGTGGCCAGTTACCTGACGGTGTTCGCGGCCGACAGGTTCCGGATGTATCGGGACGAGGGGCCGCGCGGGATCCCGATCACGTACTGGATCCGGCCGCGGGACGTGCCGCGGCAGTTGCCCGTGGCCAGGCGGATGCCGTCGATCATGCGCTGGCTGGAGCGCAAGCTCGGCCCGTACCCGTTCCCGAGCGCCGGGCTGGTGGCCACGAGCGACTCCGGCATGGAGACGCAGCAGATGATCGCCCTCGGCCCCCTCTACATGCGGCCATCGGTGGTGGCGCACGAGCTGGCCCACCACTGGTTCGGCGACACCGTCACCCCTCGGACGTGGCGCGACCTGTGGCTCAACGAGGGCTTCGCGATGTACCTGGAGATGCAGTGGTACGCCGAGCACGAGGACGGCACCATCGACGACTTCATCGCCAACATCCGCCGCGTCGACGGCCGGCTGCGCCAGGAGGCCGGCCCGCCCGGCAGGTACCGGCGCGACTCGTTCGGCATCAGCAACGTCTACTACGGCCCGGCGATCATGCTGCACGAGATCAGGAAGCGGCTCGGCGACCGGAGGTTCTTCGCGATGTTGCGGGCGTGGGTCCAGGAGCACCGCAACACCACCCAGGACCGGGCGTCCTTCACCAAGTGGATCAAGGAACACACAGGCCGGGACTTCACCGAGCTCATCGACACCTGGCTCGACTCGCCGACCACACCGCGCTGACCGGCGACGGCTAGTACGTTGGACTGAAGCCGAACAAACGGGGTTGAATCATGTCAAACGGTGCACGTCACGCTCTCGGAGTCGTCGCCGGGCTGTTCCTGCCCGCGATCGTCACGGCCGCGCTGTGGTACGGCGTCGGTGATTTCGGACTGCAGGCCCAGCGGGACTTCCGGATCTCCTGGCCGGCGGTGGCCGCGCTGGCCGCCGCGGCGCTCCTGCTGGCCTTCCTGGCCGGATCGCGCCTGTCGCCCATCGCCTCGCTGTTCGGCGGCCTGGGGTTCACGACCCTCGGGGTGCTGCCCGTGCTGGAGCTCCTCGGCGGCACGCCGCTGCTTCCCGACGACCTGCTGCCCGGGGTCATGCGGACGGGCATGATGACCGTGGCGTACTCCGGGTTGCAGGCCGCACTCGGTGTGATGCTGCTGGTCGTGTCGATGTTCCCGTCCCGCTGGCGGGCTTTCGCCGCACGCTCGGCGCCGGAGGTCGCGCCCGCCTACGACACCGGGTACGACAAGACGCCGTCGATGTTCCAGCCGTACAACGAGCCCGAGGACACCACGAGGCCGATGTTCCGTCAGTGAGGTCCGGGCGGCCTGGAAGAATGCCGCCATGCGCGACTCTAGGATCGTCGACTTCCTGGCCGAGCTGGCCGACCGGGTGCCCGCGCCCGGCGGCGGCGCGACGGCCGCCCTGCACGCGGCGCAGGCCGCCGCCCTGCTCGGCATGGTGGCCCGCTACACCACCGGCGACAGGTACGCCACCCACGCCGAGACCGTGGCCGCCGTGACCGCCGAGACCGACGCCCTGCGGGCCGACGCGCTGAAGCTGGCCGAGGAGGACGCCGCGGCGTTCACCGTGGTCGCCGACGCCTACCGCCTGCCCAAGGGCGAGGAGCGCAGCGCGACGCTCGCCCGGGCACTGGCCGGCGCCGCCGAGCCGCCCGCCCGCGTGGCGGAGGCCGCCACCCGCCTGGTGGAGCTCTGCGAGCTGCTGCTGCCCATCGCCAACCGCAACGTCGTCACCGACGTGGCCGCCGCGGCCGAGGCCGCGCGCGCCGCCCTCACCACGGCCCGGATCAACGTCGAGGTCAACCTGGGCGGCATCGCCGAAGAACGGCTGCGCGCCGAGCTGGGCGCCCGTGTGGCCGGCGTCGACGCCGCCGTGTCCAGGGCCGAGCAGGTCACCGCCGCCGTACGCGAGGAGATCAACCGGTGAGGACGCTGAGCGGCAGAGACCTCGCCGCCGCCATCCGCGCGCAGGCCGAGGCGGAGGCGGCGGCCGGCCCGCAACCACGGCTGGCCGTCGTGGTCGCCACCGCCGACGAGGCGAGCCTGTGGTACGTCCGCTCGATCGCCAAGGCGGCGGCCGGCGTGGGCATCGCCTGCGACGTGGTCGACCTCGGCCCGGACGCGAGCCCCGACCAGATCGGCGAGACGCTGTCGCGGCTCAGCGCCGACCCCAACGTCCACGGCCTGATAATGCAGACCCCGCTGCCCGCGGGCGCCTCGGCGCAGGAGCTGGCCGCCGCCATCGACCCGCGCAAGGACGTCGACGGCGCCAACCCGCTGTCGCTGGGCCGGCTGGCCGCCGGGCTGCCCGCGTTCGCGCCGGCCACGGCGGCGGCCGTGATGGCGCTGCTCGACCACTACGAGGTGGAGCTGCCGGGACGCCGGGCCGTGGTGGTCGGCCGCTCCACCGTGGTGGGCAAACCGCTCGCCCACCTCCTGCTCGACCGGCACGCGACGGTCACCGTCGCCCACTCGCGCACCCGTGACCTGGCCTCGGTCACCTCCACGGCCGACGTGCTGGTCGCGGCGGCGGGCCGGGCGGGGCTGATCGGCGCCGGTCACGTGGCGCCCGGCGCGGTCGTGATCGACGTCGGCACCAACCCGACCGACGACGGCGGGCTGACCGGTGACGTCGACTTCGAGGCGGTCTCCCCCGTGGCCGGGGCCCTCACGCCGGTGCCCGGCGGTGTCGGCCCGGTGACCACCGCCCTGCTCCTGCGCCACACCGCGCGGGCGGCGAACCTTCCGTGACCCGGCCGCCGCACCGTACACGTGTTCAGGCTCACCCGCGCGGAAGACGTGGACGAGCGCATTCTGGAGGCATCTGATGGCTGACATCCTCGTCGTGCAGAACAGCAAGAGCGGCGGCCCGAGCCGGGTGGGCGGCTGGCTGGAGCAGGCCGGGCTCGGGCTCGACGTCGTGCTCGCCCACGAGGGCGCCCCGCTGCCGGCCCGGCTGGAGCACGACGCCATGATCATGCTGGGCGGCGGCTACCTGCCGGGCGAGGACGACCGGGCCCCGTGGCTGCGCGACGCCCGGCGGCTGATGGGTCAGGCGCTGGAGGACGGCGTGCCGGTGTTCGGCATCTGCCTCGGCGGCCAGATGCTCGCCGAGGTGGCGGGCGGCGAGGTGACCGGCGACGTCGGCGCACCCGAGAACGGCAGCCTGCCGGTCACCATCAGGCCCGAGGCGGCGGCCGACCCGCTCTTCCACGGGCTGCCGCCGGTGGTGCCCGCCGTCGAGCACCACAAGGACGCGATCACCCGGCTGCCGGACGGCGCCGTCCACCTGGCGGAGACCGAGCGCTGCCCGTACCAGGCGTTCCGCATGGGTGAGCGGGCGTGGGGGGTGCAGTTCCATCCGGAGGTGCTGCCGGAGCGCATCCGCGGGTGGACGGCCGACGGCTTCGACCCGGCCGAGGTGTACGAGCGGGCGGTGGCGGACGAGCCGGTCTCCACCCCGATCTGGCACCAGGTGACCACCCGCTTCGCCGCGATCGTCACCGAGCGCGCCCTCGGGCCGGTGGCGCGGGGGATGTAGGGAGCTCCCGCTCTAAACGAGGGCTTCGGTGATGGCCTGGGCGGTGGCCTGCCAGATCGGGGTGGTCGGCAGGATGACGTCGAAGTGGTCGCCCGGCATTTCCAGATATGTCACGTCATCGCCGGCCTCCCGGGCGGCCCTGGCGTAGCGGCGGCCGAAGTCCACGAAGTCGAGCTCGTCCCCTGTGCCTTGGACGATCAGCTGCGGCGCCCCGACGGGCACCCGGTGCAACGGCGACGCGGCACCGTACGTCTCGTCCAGCGCGACAGCCCCCGCAGAGGGATGCGCGGGGTCGGAGGGGTGGCCGAGGGCGGTGGCGGTGGCGCCGGCGCTCAGCCAGCGGCGGTCGGCCTGGACGAGGTCGAGCACGCCGGCCAGCGACACGGCGAGCCTGGCCCGCGCCCCGTCGGCCACGGCCCGCAGGACCAGCTGCGCCCCGGCCGAGTGTCCGGCGAGGGCGACCCGGTCCAGGTCGAGGCCGGGATCGGCGCCCTCGATCGCGGCCAGGCCGGCGGCCACGTCGGCGACCGTGGCGGCCCAGCCGTGCCGGTCGGGGCGGCGGTACTCGAGGTTCCACACGGCGAGACCGCGTGCGGTCAGGTCGGCGCAGAGGGCCTCCATGAGGTCGGCCGCCCAGATCGAACGCCAGTATCCGCCGTGCACCAGCGCCACGACCGGCGTCCCGCCCGCGCGTCCGGACGGGAGGTACAGGTCGGCCCACTGCTCGGCGGAGCCGTCGCCGTAGGAGATCCGCCGGGTGGGCGGGTGGCGCAGACGGTGGACGGCGTGCCGGACGCCCCACGCGAGCCCCCACAGACCCCGCCCATGGAGGTGTCCCGCGCCCTCGACGCGTTCGAGGTCCACCCAGGCCACCACCTCAGGCCCGAGCGGCTGCCCGATCAGCGCCCGCGCCTCGGGCGACGGCCCTGGGACGACGACCGCCGCGCCGCTCCCCCGTACGAGGGCGCGCAGGTGGGCGGCGTCACGGGCGTGGGCCACCGCGCCGCGTACGTCCCAGACCGCGAACTCGCGGGTGGCGATCTCCTCCAGCAGCGCCGCGTCGGCGGGCACCCCGGGGCCGGCGACCACCAAGATCTCGCTCATGCCGCCGACCTTACCGAACGCCTCTCCGGACGCCTCGCCGGACGCCTCTCCGGCCGATCGGTATAGCGTTGGCCCCGTGCAGGTCGAGCAACTCCACCCCTGGCCGTCCAGCGTCGCGGAGGCGGAGGCCGTGCAAGATCGGCTCCGCGGTCACGTCGAGCTGACCGGCCCCGCCACGTTCACGCTCGTCGCCGGCCTCGACGTGCACTACCACGGCGACGAGGCGCTGACGGCGGCGGCGGTCGTGCTCGACGCCGCCACGCTGGCGCCTGTGGAGCAGGTGGTGGCGCACGGGCGGGCGGCCTTCCCGTACGTGCCGGGTCTGTTCGCCTTCCGCGAGCTGCCCGCCCTCGTGGAGGCCCTGGAACGGCTCACGGTGACGCCCGACCTGCTGGTCTGCGACGGGTACGGTGTTGCCCACCCGCGCGGCTTCGGCCTGGCCTGCCACCTCGGCGTGCTGACCGGGCTGCCGGCGCTGGGCGTGGGCAAGACGCCCTTCGTCGGCGTCCACGAGACGCCCGGACCGGAACGCGGGGCCTGGACGCCGATCGTCCACGAGGGCGCCACGGTGGGCCGGGCCCTGCGCACGCGGCCAGGGGTCAAGCCGGTCTACGTCTCGCAGGGCCACCGCGTCTCGCTGGACACGGTCACGGAGCAGGTCCTGCGCCTGACGCCCCGCTACCGCCTCCCCGAGCCGATCCGCCACGCCGACCACCTGGCCCGCCACCCCTCCTGACGCGGGCGTCAGCCCGGGCGGTGCGTGCCCGAGGAGGCGAGGGGCGGCAGGACGGCCTGCGCGTCCGCACCCCCGAACCACAAGCTGATCACGAACGCCGCCGTCGCCTCCAGCAGTACGGCCCGTTCCAGCCCTCCGGCCACGACAGGGGTGCAGCCGAGGTCGGCGACCAGCGTACGCACCGCCTCCAGGGCCACCGGGTCGTCGCCGCACAGCGGCACGGCCAGCGCACGGCCGTCGAAGACCGGCGGCGTCATCCGCCACACGTCCACATGACACAGGTTGAACGCCTTGACCACGTGCCCGCCGCTCACCTCCGCGACCATCGGGGCGAGCGGGCGCGCGGGGTCGAAGTGCGCGGGGCCCGCGTTGGTCACGTCGACGAGCGGCTTGCCGCGCAGCGCCGCCCCCGCGGCGGCGAGCGTGCCGGCGAGCCCTTCTGCCGGTACGGCCACCACCACGACGTCACCGAACGCGGCCGCCTCCGCCCAGCTCCCGGCCCGCACCACCGCGCCGCCCCGCTCGGTCATGCGCGCCGCCTGGGCGGCGCTCTTCCCGAGGTCCCTGCCGCTGATCATGATGTCGTGGCCGGCCGCGGCCCACTGCGTGCCCAGCGCGTCGGCCATCCCGCCCGCGCCCAGAATCCCGATCCTCATGTACGTCCTCCATCCGCAACGGGCTTTACTTGCAGGAAGACCGTAGAGATTCCGACGCACACCATTCGGTGCTCGACGAAAGGCCGCCGTTGTTCCTCGCCGACTGCCAGGCCAGGCTCGCCTTCGACCTCATGTCCAACACGTGGAACGCGGTCGTCATCTGGGCGCTGCGCCACGGGCCGCGGCGGCCGGGCCGGTTGCGTGAGGAGATCGGCGGCATCAGGCCCAAGGTGCTCACCGAGACGCTGCGGCGCCTGGAGCACAACGGCCTGGTGGCGCGCCGCGCGTACGCCGAGGCCCCGCCGAGGGTCGAGTACGAGCTGACCGCCTTGGGGCGCTCGCTGCTGGGCCCGATCGGGGCGTTCGGCGAGTGGGCCCACGATCACGCCGACGAGGTGCTGGCCGCCCAAGACGGGGACGAAAGCCGCTGATCGTCCGACCGCCGTAGCAGGGGAGGGCGGCCGGCGCGGTCGCGGCCGATGATCCCCGCCGCATCGGCGCGGCGGGGATCACGTCCGTCAGCGACGGTCGAGCCGGGCGATGCCCTTGCCCTCCACGATGTGCTGCGGTCCGTTGGCGAAGTTACCGCCGTTGATGCTGTTGTCGCTGTTGACGGCGCCGTTGGCGTTGTCCCAGTTGCCGCTGTTCACCTGGCGCCCCCGAACGCGGTAGTTACCGCTCTTCCAGGAGTTGCCCCGGTCCCTGACCCAGTCGTGCCCGGCGTGGGCCACGGCCGCCGAAGCACCTTCCGGCGACGGCGTGGACACCACGACCGCCGACATCACCAGCACGAGCGGCGCAGCCATGCCGGCCCTTTTCATCAAGCCCCCCATCGCGCACTCACCCGGCCGGAGAAACGTCCTGTGGCCCGTTGGCCGTATTTCCGCCGTTGCTGTTGTTACTGCTCCCCGTCGAGCCGTTGGTGTTGGAGAAGTTTCCGCTGTTGATCGCCTTACCTTCATTATGGTAGTTCCCACTGTTTGTCGAGTTTCCGCTGTTCTCCGGGCCGTTGACGCACTTCGTGGGCGAATTGTGCGATGGGGAGTTGTAGGCGACCAGCCGGTTACCGCAGAAAACGCTGGGCAGCGTTTCCATGACGGTGCCCAGGTCGGCGCCCACCGCCCGCTTGAACAGCGAGGAGAGCTCCCCCGGCGCCGACGCGCTGGTCGGCGTCGACACGGTGGTCTCCTCGGGTTCCTCGGCCGCCGATGCGCCGGCCCCGGTCAGCAGCGCGCCGCAGCCGAAAATGGTGATCACCGCAATCCGTACGATTGCCCTCAACGCATCCCCCCGCCATTTCGTGACTTGATTCGCCGACGATAGCAGCGGGCCATGGAATATGAAGGTAAGCAATCGTGAGGGTTTGCGGAAAATGGGTGGCGACTTTCGGGCCGTCGTCGCGCACGTCATTTCGATCGGAGCCGGTGTGATGGTGGAAGCCCCGAGATCCGGCGGATGCCGCCGTTCGCGTTGATGGTGCCGGTTCTCGCGGACGATGTGACCCGGTCCGCAGCCCACCGCACGTTCGAGGAGAAGCGCCATGGAATTTCCCCAGCGGGTCCCGATTCAGCCCGGCCGGTGCGCCGACGGCGACGCGACGAAGCTCGCGCGCCGTGAGCGCCGTAGCCGTTCCCCCCAGGCTGCCGTCGTTTCCAGCCCCTGTGCGGATCTTCGTGAACCATCACCGCACATCGTGACAACAGCTGCATGTTCCTGCCTCCCGGAACAGCCAGGACACCGGCCCGGGAAGAAGCTTCGAATCTCGCTGGATGACGATGCTTTTACGGAGCGTTGCTTTACCACTACGCTGGGTAACACCGTCGAGGGTTCCTCGTTACCGTCCCCAGGAGGTTCCATGCGTTCCACCCCCCGCCTGCTCGCGGCCGCGGTCGCCGCCGGAGCCGTGGCCCTGCTCGCCGCGCCGGCGCACGCGGCCATCGATCCCGCCACGCTGGGCACCTGCGTGTCCGAGTCGGTGAGCGACTTCACCGCCCACCCCGACCTCTTCACCGCGAAGACCCCGGTCGTGGACTGCTTCCACGCCTGACCCACATCCCCTCAGACAGCGCGATCAGCGTCTACGAAGAATGCAGCAGCAAGGAGTTCCGTTGAAGGTCCGCTTCCTGACCGTCGTCGTCACCGCCTTCGCGGTGGCGGCCGTCGCACCACCGAGCATCAAGGAAACCCTCGAAACACTCGGCGGCGGCACACCCCTCGTCACCGTGGAGACCTGGGTCCACCACGTCAATCTCCTGACCTCCTAGTGCGTCCGGCGCAACTGTCCGTGGCCCAGACGCCGACGGGGCCACGGACTCCTCTGGGACACGTCGGCTATGTGATGTTCCTCAGCCGGTGGATCCAGGTGCCGCTCTACCTGGGGCTCATCGTCGCCCAGGTCGTCTACGTGTGGCGGTTCCTGGCCGAGCTGGTGCATCTCGTC
Organism: Nonomuraea terrae; assembly: GCF_004348995.1. Lineage (GTDB taxonomy): Bacteria > Actinomycetota > Actinomycetes > Streptosporangiales > Streptosporangiaceae > Nonomuraea > Nonomuraea terrae. The sequence goes on along the minus strand of NZ_SMKQ01000129.1, from coordinate 17,128 downwards.
CACCTGGGATTCGGAGGCCACCCTCCGGAGACCACGGTCATGCTGATCGTCCTCGGCCTCGTCGACGTCGTGATGATCTCCAACCTGCTCATCATGGTGATCATCGGCGGTTACGAGACGTTCGTCTCCCGGCTGCGCATCGAGGGCCACCCCGACCAGCCGCAGTGGCTTTCGCACGTCAACGCCAACGTGCTGAAGGTCAAGCTGGCCATGGCGATCATCGGCATCTCGTCCATCCACCTCCTGCAGATCTTCATCAACGCGGCCCGGCCGTCCATCACCGACAGGGAGCTCATTTGGAAGACCTTGATCCATCTGACCTTCGTCGTCTCCGCGCTGGCGCTCGCCCTGATCGACCGGATCATGGCGGGTGGCCACCCGCACGAGGGTGCGGCCAACGGAGAGCGGCCGGTGGACCGGCAGCCGGAGAGGCAGCCGGAGCGGGTGGTCGCCTAGGCCGCCGCACCACGTCGCCGTGCCGCGCGGGACATTCCTGATGACTCTGACCGCGGAGCCCCCGGGCGCCTGCGGCGGCTCCGTCCTCGACGGCCGCCCCGCGGCGCCCGGGGACGACCCGCGGCGCCGGGGCATTCACCCGTGCCCGCCCGTGAGCAGGGCGGGCACGGGTTCCGTCATGCGAAGAGCCGCTCCAGCACCTCGGCCACGCCGTCCTCGTCGTTCGACAGCGTCCGGTGCTCCGCCGCCGCCAGCACCATCGGGTGGGCGTTGGCCATCGCGTAGCCGGCGCCCGCGTAGAGCAGCACGGACAGGTCGTTCGGCATGTCGCCGAAGGCCACCACGTCGCCGGCCGCGACGCCCCTGTGCTGGCAGAGCCGCTCCAGCGTGCCGGCCTTGGTCACGCCCGCGGCGCTGATCTCGAGCACCCCGTCCACGCCCGAGTGCGTGACCTCAGCCAGGTGGCCGACGGCGGGCGACACCGCCGCGTACATCTCGTCCGCCGTGTGGGCGACCGACAGGGCGAGCAGCTTGACGATCGGCTGGTCATGGTCGAAGACGGACTCGACCTCCCGGTAGAACGCGAGGTCGCTCTCGACGCGCCGGGTGTAGGCCGACTCGGCCAGCACGCCCCTGCCGGTCTCGACGGCCAGGCCGACGCCGGGCAGCGACTGGGCGAGGGCCTCGGCGACCTTGCGCGCCGCCACGGGGTCGAGCGGGCTGCTGGCGGTGATCTCGTCGGTCTCCACGTCGTACACGACCGCGCCGTTGCTGCAGATGGCGGTGCCGGTGACGCCGGCCCGGGCGGCGATCTCCCTGGCGCCGCGCGGTGCCCTCGCGGTGACGAAGACGATCTCGGCGCCCGCCGCGCGGGCCGCCCGCAGGGCCTGCCGGGTACGGGCGGTGACGGTGCCCTCGGAGGTGAGGAGGGTGCCGTCGAGGTCGGTGGCCACGATGCGTGGAGGTGTATTCACAGACCGATTATCCCGACCCGAGGGGAAAGATCCACATCTAGGCTCGCTGGTCCCCTTCTGTGTAGAGTGCGCGGGTGCTCACCACCCCCCGCCCCGACGACCGCGTCGCGTCCGCGTTCCGCTTCGCCACCGAGCTGGTGGCCTGGGTGGCGACGCCCTGGGCGCTGGCGGCGACGTCGGTTCCGCTGGCGGTGCTGTCGGTGGCGGTGCTGATCGGCCTGCCGACGGTGTTCTCCACACCGGGCGACAAGCGCAGTGTGATCGTCGCCGTGCCGGGCTTCGTGACGATCGCCCTGGTCGTCCTGCACGTGCTCGTCGCGGTGGCGGCGGCCTGGGCGGCCTGGCACGCGATCGCCGCCGCGCTGGTCACCGTGCTGGCGGTGGTGACGGTGGTGCTGGAGCTGCCGCGCTGGCGGTGGCTGCTCAGGCGCTAGAGACGCATCTCCGACGGCAGCAGCGTCGCCGCGTCCGTCAGCTCCACGCCCAGGAGTTCCCCTGAGCCGGCATAGTCGAGCACGACGTCCTCCGCGACGACCTGGCGCACGGCCTCGCCGGGCCCGACCTCGTGCTTCATCGCGATGTAGGCGACGTTGCTCTCCTGGTGCCAGGTGACGTACACGGTCCTGGCGCGGGACTGCGGCAGGTCGTCGGCGGCGAGCAGCCCCTCGCCGGCCTCGTGCGACCCGGCGAGCGCCGCCCGGACCGTGCTCATCGCCAGTTCGACGGCCTCCATCGCGTCGAACCCGGTGACCTTCCGCTCGTGCTCCCACCCTTCCAGCCCGTCGATCCGGTACGGGCACGACCAGTCACCCGTCGGCTCCTCGTAGGGCAGGCCGATCGTGACCACGACGTCACGTGGCGGATCGGTGCGCAGCGCCAGCACCCGTTGGGCGATCTCGTACATGTCAGCTGATCTACCCCGAGGCCATTCATGGAAGACTCGCTTCAGCGGAAGGGGCTTCGTGGCCTATTGTCGCCCGAGTAGACGATTCGAGCCGCCGCGCCCGCGGTGGCGGGGGAGCGGTGAGATGGACGATTCGTTCGGGGCGCGACTGCGGGCCAGGATGGACGAGCGGGGGCCGCTGTGCGTGGGCATCGATCCGAGCCCCGCCCTGCTGCAGGCCTGGGAGCTCGACGACTCCCCCGCCGGCCTGGAGCGCTTCAGCCGCTCGGTGGTCGACGCCGTGGCCGACGTCGCCGCCGCGGTCAAGCCGCAATCGGCCTTCTTCGAGCGCTGGGGCAGCCGCGGCATCGCCGTGCTCGAACGCACCATCGCCGACCTGCGTGACGCCGGCGCGCTGGTGATCCTCGACGTCAAGCGGGGCGACATCGACAGCACGATGGCCGCCTATGCCGAGGCCTACCTCGACCGGGGCAGCCCTCTCGCCGCCGACGCCGTGACGCTGAGCCCGTACCTCGGGTTCGGGTCGCTGGAGGGGGCGATCGCCTCGGCGGTGGCCAACGACGCGGGCGTGTTCGTGCTGGCCCGCACGTCGAACCCGGAGGCGGCCCCGCTGCAGCGGCCCGTGGCAGGGCAGGTGCTGGCCGGGGCCGCCGCGGCGAACGCGGGCCACTCGCCGTTCGGGCCGGTCGGGGTCGTGATGGGCGCCACGCTGCCCCTGCTGGAGGAGTCGCTGGACGACCTCAACGGGCCCGTCCTGGCTCCAGGGCTGGGCGTGCAGGGCGCGTCGCCCGCCGACGTGGCGCGGGTGTTCGCGTCCGTACGGCATGCCCTGCTGCCGTCGGTCTCCCGCGCCGTGCTGGCCGACCCCGGGCGGCTGCGGGAGCGTACCCTCGCCTATCGGGAGGAGTGCGTCGCGCACCTCACCGCCGCCCCGGTGGTGTGATCAGGCAGCGCGGTTGACTGCGGCCAGCACCGCGTGCACCGAGGCCGTGAGCGCTGACGTGTCCACGGCCGCGCCCCAGTACGTCGCGCCGCCGACGCGCGCCTCCACGTAGGCGATCGCCCGGCCGTCGTGGCCGGGGTCGAGGGCGTGCTCGGCGTAGTGCAGGATGTCGACGTCTACGCCGCCGGCGGCGAACGCCCCGGCCAGCGCCGACAGCGGGCCGTTGCCGGTGCCGCGTAGCAGGCGGCCGTCGCGCAGCGTGCCGGTGAACTCGTGGACGCCCGGCCCGGTCTGCGCCGTGTTCCACTCCGTCAGCGGGCTCGGCTCCCCCGGCGCCAGGTAGGTGGCGCGGAACAGCTCCCACAGCTGCTCGGCGGTGACCTCCTCGCCGCTGCCGTCGGTGGCCCGCTGCACGACCTGAGAGAAGTCGATCTGCAGCCGCCGGGGCAGTTCCAGTCCGTGACGGCTGCGCAGCAGGTACGCGATGCCGCCCTTGCCCGACTGGCTGTTGACCCGGATCACCGCCTGGTAGTCGCGGCCCACGTCGGCCGGGTCGATCGGCAGGTACGGCACGTCCCACGGCGCGAGCTCCGGCGGCACGCCCAGCTCGGCGGCCCGCTTGGCGTGGTGGGCCAGGCCCTTGCCGATGGCGTCCTGATGGGTGCCGGAGAAGGCGGTGTACACCAGGTCGCCGGCGTACGGGTGGCGCTCGGGCACGGGCAGGCGGTTGCAGCGTTCGACCACGCGCCGGACCTCGTCGATGTCGGACAGGTCGATCATCGGGTCGACCCCCTGGACGTGCAGGTTGAGCGCGAGGGTCACCAGGTCGACGTTGCCGGTGCGCTCGCCGTTGCCGAGCAGGCAGCCCTCCACCCGCTGCGCGCCCGCCAGCAGGGCCAGCTCGGCGCAGGCCACGCCGGTGCCGCGGTCGTTGTGCGGGTGGACGGAGAGGATCACCGCGTCCCTGCGGTCGAGGTGGCGGTGCATGTACTCGATCTGGTCGGCGTACACGTTGGGGGTGGCGACCTCGACCGTGGCGGGCAGGTTGTGGATCACGGGGCGGTCCGGCGAGGCGTCCCACAGGGCGGTCAGGTCGTTGCAGACCTCCAGCGCGTAGTCGGGCTCGGTGAGGTTGAACACCTCGGGGGAGAACTGGAAGCGGATGTCGCGGTCGCCGGCCAGGCGGGCGACGTGAGCGGCGGCGTCCATGATGAGGTCGCGCAGCTCGCGGCGGTCGTGGCCGAGCACCACGTCGCGCCAGGTGGGGGCGGTGGCGGTGTACAGGTGCACGACCACCCGGGACATCCCCTCGATCGAGGCGAACGTACGCTCGATCAGGTCGCGGCGGGCGGCCGTGAAGACCACCACGCTCACGTCGTCCGGCACGGCGCCGGAGGTGGCCAGGTGGCGGACGAAGTCGAAGTCCGGCCGGCTGGACGACGGGTAGCCGACCTCGATCTCCTTGAAGCCCATGGTCGTGAGCAGGTCGAACATGAGGCGCTTGCGTTCCGGGTCCATCGGCTCGACCAGGGCCTGGTTGCCGTCGCGCAGGTCGACCGGCACCCACAGGGGCGCCTGGGTGAGGCGCCGCGCGGGCCAGGCGCGCTCGGTCAGCGGCACCTCGACGCGCTCGTGGGCGGGGCGGTAGCGGTGGGAGGGCATGGTGCTCGGACGTTGCCGGTTCCAGACGTACATTGCTTCCTTGCTGTCTCGCTTGGCGGGAAGGACCGGCGGAGACCCTGGACACCGCGGCGGGGTGCCGGTCGCGGTCAGGCCCCGCCGCGGCGGCCGAGAAGCAGCAGACCGTACGACGTCATGGCGGTACACTAAATCACACCACAGGTCCTCAGACAAGCTGATAGGTTCGCCGATGCCTCTCGCCTCCCTCCGTCCGAGCCCGCTCGTCGAGCAGGCCACCAGTCACCTGCGCGAGCAGATCGCCAGCGGCGAGTGGCCCGTCGGCACCCGGCTCCCCGGCGAGAACGCGCTGGCCAAGACGCTCGGGGTGGGCCGTTCCACGGTGCGCGAGGCCCTGCGGGCCCTCGCCGGTGCGGGTCTGGTGCGGGCCCGTCAGGGGTCGGGGGTGTTCGTGATCGCCGCCGAGCCGGCCGAGGACTGGCCGGTCCGGCTGCGCCGCGCCGCCATCGCCGACGTGTACGAGGTCCGCATGATGGTCGAGACGCAGGCCGCCCGCCTGGCGGCGCGGCGGCGTACGGACGAGGACGTGACGGCGATCGAGGCGGCGCTGGAGGCGCGCGCCCGTGCGGCGGCGGGCGACGACGCCGCCTTCGTGGACGCCGACATCGCCCTGCACGCGGCGGTCGTGGCGGCGGCGGGCAATCCGGTGCTGACGGACCTGTTCGCGGAGTTCGCGCCCGCGCTGCGGGAGCGGCTGGTCGACCTGGTGGAGCTGCTGCGGCTGCGCGACCACGACCGCGAGCCGGGGCACGAGTCGCACGCGGCGCTGGTGAGGGCCGTCCGCGACGGCGACGGCGACACGGCCGCTTCCGTCCTGGAGGCCGAGCTCCGGCAGACCTTCGCCCACCTGCGGCAATAGCCTGGGGCGGCCGGCGGGATCCACTTCGCGGAACATCACCGGCTGATGCTCTCAACGGCGGCTCGGGCACGGCTCGGGCACGGCTCGGGCACGGCTCGGGCACGGCGAGATCCGGCCGCGGCGGGCCACCGTAGCCGGTCGATCGGCCGCGTCCGGCCGGCCCTTGGGTCGAGCGGCGGCGTCCGGCGGGCCCTTGGGACACGAGCGGTGGACTGCGGCAGGCTCGTGGGTCCGGAGCGGGTGCGTGCGGTCAGCCGGTGGGGCCGGCGTCGGGGCGGGTGACGTCCTCGTCCTCGTCCTCTTCCGGCCCCTCCGAATGCCACGGCTCTTCCTCGTCATCGGGAAGGTCCGCGAGGAGCGGCCGGCGGCTCTTGGGCGTGTCCGACCCCGACCGCTCGGCGACCACGTCGCTCTCCCCCTCGATCCCGTCGATCGTCTCGGGCAGCTCATCGGGTGTTTCGGTCATGGCCCTCACCTGCCCTGCGTATACCCCCCAAACCGGCCTGTTAGGGTCCAAACGTGATCGTTGCTGAGCGTCCTACTGCCCGCGTCATCCTGGCCGACCCCCGGGACCGGGTGCTGCTGTTCCGGTTCGTCCCGCCGGCCCCGTGGCCGAAGGAGCCCTCCTGGCACCTGCCCGGCGGCGGGATCGAACCCGGCGAGACCCCGGCGCAGGCGGCGGCCCGCGAGGCGCTGGAGGAGACCGGCCACGTGCTCGACCCGGCCGCCCTGGGCGAGCCGGTGGCGGTGAACGAGGGCACGTGGTCGAACGAGGGCCGCCACTTCCACACGGTGAGCTCGTACTTCTTCGCCCGGGTCGCGGCCGCGACCGTGGCGCCCACCGTGCGGGAGGACCACGTCAGCGAGGAGTGGCTGAACGGCAACCGCTGGTGGAGCGCCGGGGAACTGGCGGCCACGCGGGAGCGCGTGTTCCCGCCCGGCCTGGCCGCGCTCCTGCCCGATCTGCTGACGGGGACGCGGCCCGTGGCCGCCGTACGGCTCCACTGGACGCACGACTGAAAATTCTTTCTCCCACGATGTCGAGAAGACGTGCGCCGCTCCGACCCCCTGCCGGACAACGGAGAAGGAGCACATACATGAGCAAGATCATCTACTGGGTGCACACCTCGCTCGACGGCCACATTCACGGCCCGAACGGCGAGTTCGACTGGGCGCAGATGGGGCCGGAGCTGTCGGCGTACGGGGACGAGGTGCAGTCCCGGGTCGGCACCTTCCTGTACGGGCGCGTCGTGTGGGAGATGATGTCCGGCTACTGGCCGCACGCCGAGTCGATGTCCGACGACCCGCACGACCTCAAGTTCGCGCCGATCTGGCGGAGCACGCCGAAGGTCGTGTTCTCCACGACGCTGCGGGAGGCCGGCTGGAACACCCGGATCGTCTCCGGCGACCTCGGCAAGGAGGTCGCGGAGCTGAAGCGGCAGGCGGACGACGACCTGCTGCTCAACGGCGGGTCGCGGCTGGCGTCCGCGCTCACCGCGCTCGGCCTGATCGACGAGTACCACGTCATGGTCCACCCGGTGGTGCTCGGCGGCGGCCGGCCGTTGTTCCCGCCGCAGGAGCGGATGGACCTGCGGCTCGCGGACTCGCGGGTGTGCGACGGGCGTACGGCGGTGCTGCGCTACGACCGGGTCAGCTGAGGGCGTTCTCGATCTCGTGGCGGGTGGGCATCGAGGTGCTCGCGCCCTCCCGCTGCACCGACAGCGCCGCCGCCGTCGACGCGAACCGCAGCGCCTCCGCCATGCCGCGCCCCTCGGCACGGGCCACGGCAAGCGCCCCCACGAACGTGTCGCCGGCCGCCGTCGTGTCCACGGCCTTGACCGCGGCGGCGGGCACCCGCAGCCGCTCCCCGGAGCGCGCCCCGTACAGCGCGCCGTCGGAGCCGAGCGTGATGACGGCCTCCTGCACCTGCTCCAGCAGCGCGTCGAGGGCGGCCTCCGGCCCGGAGACGCCCGTGATGGCGGCGGCCTCGTGCTCGTTCGGGACGATCGTCGTGACGGCGCCGAGCAGCTCGTGCGGCAGTGGCCGGGCGGGCGCCGGCGTGAGGTAGACCGGCACCCGGGACACCTGGGCGGCCTGCGCCGCCGCCACGACACCCTCCATGGGCAGCTCCAGCTGGAGCAGCAGCGCGTCGGAGCGGGCGATCGCCGCCATGTCCTCGCCCGATGGCCCGGTGACGGTGCCGTTCGCGCCGGGGACGACGATGATCGAGTTGCCGCCGTCGTCGTCGACCACGATGTGCGCGATGCCGCTGGACCCGGGCACCTGGCGCAGGCCGCGCACGTCGACGCCGGCCTCCGTGAGCGCGGCGCGCAGCTCCGCCCCGAAGCCGTCGTCGCCCACCGCGCCCAGGAACGCCACCTGGACCCCGGCGCGGGCGGCGGCGATCGCCTGGTTGGCGCCCTTGCCGCCGGGGATCGTGCGGAATCGGTGACCTGTGACCGTCTCCCCCCGTTCGGGGGCCTGGGCGACGTACGCGACGAGGTCCATGTTGGCGCTGCCGAATACCGAGATCATGAGGCCATCATCTCCTGAGTACGGGCGGCGAGCTCGCCCAGCCCCACGCCGTCGAACCCGGTCAGGCTGCTGGCCAGGGCGTCGCGCAGCCGCCACCGCTCCGGCACGCCGCCGTTCAGCGCGCCCGCGAGGGACCCGGCGGTGGCGCCGGCGGAGTCGGTGTCCCAGCCGCCGGCGACCGCGCCGGCGATCGTCGCGGTGAAGTCGCCGCGGCCGTGGATCAGCGTGGCCGCGATCAGGGCGGCGTTGTGGATGGTGTGCACCCAGTGCACGGCGCCGTGCCGCTCGTGCAGGAGGTCGACGACGCGTTCGAAGTCGTCCTCGCGGGCGGCGTCGGCGGCGGCCAGGCGTACCGCCTCGTGCAGGCGCGAGCCGCGCGGCACCACGGACAGGCCGGCGTCCACGACCTCCTCCGCCGACGTGGCGACCAGCGAGGCGGCGCACATCGCCGCCGTGAACATCGCCCCGTAGATCCCGTTGGCGGTGTGCGTCAGGCGGGCGTCTCGCCAGGCGTACTCGGCCGCCGTGGCCGGGTCACCCGGGTTGACCCAGCCGTACACGTCGGCCCTGATCAGCGCGCCGATCCACTCGCGGAACGGGTTGCGGTACGTGGCCGTCGCCGGCGGCTCCACACCGTCGAGCAGGTTGCGGTACGCGATCCGCTCGGCGGTGAACGTCCGGCCGGCGGGCAGCTCGTCCAGCCAGAGCTTGGCCACGTCGTCGGTGGTGAAGCCGCGGCCGTGCCGCTCCAGCACCGACAGTGCCAGCAGCGGATAGTTGAGGTCGTCGTCCTCGGGGATGCCGTCGATGTTCTCGGCGAGGGAGTTGACGGCGCTGCGCCGGTTCCACGGCCAGCGGCGGGCGACGTCGTCCGGCAGGCCCTTGGCGGTGAACCAGCCGCGGATCGGCCAGTTGCCGGTGGCCTCGGCGATCTCCCTGATGCCTTCACGCGGGATCTTCTCGACGGGCTTGCCGAGCACGCACCCGGCCGCCCGCCCCTGCCAGGCGCCCAGCACCCGGGCGGGGTCCACGTCGCGCCGGCCGGCGGCTGAGGGCCAGTCGGGGCAGGCGGCGACGATGGCGTCCAGGTCGGACGGCTCGTCCAGCGGCGACGGGATCGCCGCCAGCTCGTCCAGCAGCCGCTCGGCGAGCCGGCGCAGCCGCGCGGCGCCCGGCTCGGAGGCGCCGGCCCTCGGCGGGGCGTCGTGCCCGCCGGCCGCGTGCCAGCGCTCGGCGATCTCGCGCACGTCGCGGCCGTCCTCCGCGGCCTGGCGCAGCTCGTGCCCGACGAGGTCCTCGGGCTGGACCCAGGTCAGCCGGATCATCGGCCGTCGAGCTCCGCGAAGGCCGCCTCGTGGCGGCGACGGCGGGCCACGTCGTCGGCGTGCACCCGGCGGGCCACCTCCGCGATCGCCAGCCCGGGAGCCACCAGGTCGGTACGGCTGGCCGCCCCCACCTGCTCCACCCACGCGGACGGCACGGCGGACAGCCCGCCGAGCGCGCCCGCGATGGCGCCGCCCATGGAGGCGATCGAGTCGGCGTCGCGCCCGTAGTTGACCCCGCCGAGCACCGTGTCGCGGTAGCCGCCCTTGGCGATCACCAGGAACCCGAGCGCCAGCGGCAGCTCCTCGATGCTGTGCACCCGGCTCGGCCGCCGCGCGCCCAGCCCCTGGTCGCGGTAGGTGTCGGCGACCGTGTCGAAGGGGCGCATGGCGGCGCGCAGCGTCTCGAACGAGCCCTCCCAGTGCGTCAGGCCGGAGGCGGCCTCGCAGACGGCCTCGATGGCGGCCCGCGTGCCGTCCTTGGCCAGGCGCAGGCAGGCCGCGACCACGGAGTCGGCACTCGCGCCGGGGCGCATGGCCTCGGCGACGGCGGCGGCCATGACGCCGGCGGCCTCGCGGCCGTAACTGGACTGGTGGGCCCCGGTCAGGTCGATGGCCTCGGCGTAGGCGGCGTCGGGGTCTGCGGCGTTGACGATGCCGACCGGGGCGACGTACATGGCGGCGCCGCAGTTGACGATGTTGCCGACGCCGGCCTCACGCGGGTCGACGTGCCCGTAGTGCAGGCGGGCGACGATCCACTTCTCGGCCAGGAAGATCCGCTGCAGCGGCAGCGCCTCGGTCTCCAGCTCGGGGATCCAGCGCCGCTCGCCCATCAGCTCGGGCACCAGGTGCTCGGCCATCGCGTACGCGTCGAGGTGCCCGCCGGCCTTGTCGTACACGCGGATCAGGGCGTGCGTCATGAGGGTGTCGTCGGTGATGTGGCCGTCGCCCTTGTGGTACGGCGCGATGGGGCGGGCGTTGCGCCAGTCCTCGTTGAACGGCGGCACGATGCCCTCGACGCGGCCGCCGTAACGTTCCACGATCTGTTCGGGCGTCCAGCCTTCGGTTGCGCCGCCCAGCGCGTCACCGACCGCTGCCCCCGCCACGCAGCCAGTGGCCCTGTCCTCAAGCGGCGTCATGCGATTCCCTCCGTGAGATGACTCGTGAGATTGTCCGCTACTTCGATGAGATCCCGCCCGGCCAGATCGGGCAGGCAGCAGCCGGCCAGCGTACGGACCGACGCGATCCACCCCTCCGGGATCGCGTCGAACCCGCCGCAGGCCCCAGCCAGCGCCCCGGTCAGCGCCGGCGCCGAGTCGGCCACCGGCGCCAGGCACGCCGCCGCGGGCACGGCCCGGCCCAGCTCGCCGCCGGCCGCCTCGGCCAGCGCCAGCGCCAGCGGCACCGTCTGCGCGGCGCCCACGGCGTAGCTGTAGACGTGGTCGAGCAGCACCGCGTCCAGTGCCGGCACCGCGGCGAACGGGTCTCCCGCCGCGCGGGCGGCGTCCAGCGCGGCGCGCGCGTTGTGCCCGATGGCGGTGTCGGGCGGCAGGACGGCGAGCGCCGCCTCGACCGCCCGGCCGACCTGCCCGGACGCGACGGCCTCGGCCACCGCGGCGGCCATGGCCCGCGCGCCGAGCACGCCGTCGAGGGCGTTGGTGACCTGGGCGTCCTCGGTGGGATCGCGCCCGATGGCGCCGTACGCGACCGCCCGGATCGCGGCGGCGTCGTCGAAGTGGTGCGGATTGTCGTGCCCGGACGCGGGCGGCTCGACGCCCTTGGCCAGGTTGTCCAGCGCGGTCGCCACGGAGATGCGCGCCCTGACGTCCGTCAGCTCCCTGAACGCCTCGGCGCGCGGCCGGTCGCCACGGAGATCGATGGTCAGCGCCGTCCAGGCGAGCCACTCGGCGTCGTCGGACGGCCCGATCCGCAGTGGCGCGACCGGCTGGTTGAGCGCGAACGGCACCGGCAGCGTGGTGACGCGGTGCTCCTCGGCGAACGCGTCGAGCTCGCGGTACAGGCGGCGGCTCCACGGCGCGTGCAGCGCCGAGCGGTGGCGGCCGGCGGGCCAGCCGGCGGCGTCGCCGACGGCGAGCCCGGCGAAGGCCCCCCTGATTCTGTCCCCCGACATGTGATCTACAGTCCTTCCACCAGCTCGTCGGCTGTGTCCAGCACGTGTCTCCCGGCGACGACGGGCAGGCATTTGCCCGTCACGGGCCCGATCCTGGCGGCCCAGCGGGCGGGGACGCCCGCTTCGCCCTGCGAGGCGCCCGCCACGGCGCCGGCGATGGCGCCGATCGTGTCGGCGTCGCGGCCCAGGCTCACCCCGAACGTCACGGACTCCTCGACGTCGCCGTCACCGGCCAGGAACGCGGCCAGGGCCAGCGCGACGGCCTCGGGCGCGATGTCGGTCCAGGGGTAGTGGCGGACGACCACGGCCTCGTGCAGCGCCTCGACGGCTTCCTCGCCGCGTCCGCGCGGCCCGCCGGCGGCGAGCACCTCGCAGACCCGCACCACGTTCCTGGCCGTCCAGGAGTCGGCCGGGATCACCGACAGCGCGGCCTGCACCACGTCGCGGGGCTCGGCCCCGGCCATGGCCGCGGCCACCGCGCCGGCGACCGCCCGGCCGCCCGCGATGCCCTCGCCGGACCCGCTGACCAGCCCGTCCTGCTCCACCAGCCGCGCCGCCTCCGCCGGGTCGCCGGGGCAGAAGATCCCGTACGGCGCCGCCCGCATGGCGAGCCCGTCGGACCAGCCGTGCTGGTGCACGAGCCCGGTCAGCGGCGGTTCGAGGCCGCGGCGCAGCGCCTCGACGGTGCCGAGCTCGGAGAAGCCGGCCCCGCGCATCGGCCCGGTCGCCCGCGGGATGATCTCCGTGCGGTACGCCCGCTCCACGTCGTGGGAGGTCAGCCCGTGCCCGCGCCGCACCAGCATCGACGCGGCGAAGATGGCGTACTCGGTGTCGTCGGTGCCGCCGCCCTCGATCTCGGTGAGCCGCCCCCACCGCCGGCGGATCTCCACGGGTGTGAGGTTCTCGGCGGGCGCCCCGAGGGCGTCGCCGGCCGCCAGGCCGAGCAGACACCCCCGGGCTCTGTCCCTCACTTGGCTGCGATCCGTCACCGGTGGTAGCGCTCCAGCACCTGGTTGCCCTCCTCGACCAGCCGCTTGGCCACCTCGTCGAGGCTGATCTTGTTGGCGAAGTACTCCTGGAGGACCGGCGTGGCGACCTTGCTGCGCCACTCGTCGTAGCCGTTCACCTTGAGGAACGGGGCCACGACGAGGTTCTGCGCCGAGGCGGTGGCGACGTCCCAGCCGTTCTCCTTCGTGGTCATCGCCGCGTCGGCGGCGGCCTTCTGGGAGGTGGGCAGGAGCCAGTCACCCTTGGCGAGCTTGGCCTGGTTGGCGGCGTTCAGGAAGAACGAGATGAACTGCATGGCCTCGTCCGGGTGCTCGCTCTCCTGCGCGATCGACAGCGTCTGGGAGACCGCGCCCTGCTGGGCCGAGGTGCCCTTGGGCGCGGGCAGCGTGACCCACTCGAACCCGTCGGGCGCCTGCTCGACCACCTGCTGGCGCAGGTAGACGCCGGTCGGCAGCATCGCGAACTTGCCCTGGAAGAACGCGGGCAGCGGGTCGGCGGTGCCCTGGCCGAGCGCGGCCGGGTCAGCGGACTTGTCCTTGTAGAGCTGGTCGTGGATGCGCTGCAGCACCTCGCGCTCCTCGGGGCCGACCTTGACGGTGGTGTTGCCGTCGGTGGTCTGGAAGAACGTGCCGCCGAAGTTGAGCGCCAGGTTGAGGGTCTTGTTGACCGGCGACTTCATCGCCCAGGCCACGCCGTACCGGCCGTCCTTGGTCATCTTCTTGGCGGCCTCGGAGAACTCGTCCCAGGTCCACGGTTCCTCGGGGGTCGGCACGCGCGCGCCCGACTCGTCGAGCAGCTTCTTGTTGGCGATGATGACCTGCGACTCCTGCAGGAACGGCACGCCGTAGACGCCCTGCTCGCCCTCGCCGCCGGCGAAGGTGACGGTGTCCCAGGCGTGCTGCGGGATGTCGCTCTTCAGCTCGGCCGGCAGCTTGCCGGACAGGTCGAGCAGGTAGCCGTCGGAGGCGAACCCGGCCAGGGCGGGCGAGTCGTTGTGGATGACGTCCGGCGCCGTGCCGCCCGCGAACTGGGTGACGAGCTGGTCGTTGACGTTGTCCCAGCTGCCCTGGACGTAGGTGACCTGGATGTCCGGGTGAGCCTTGTTCCACTCGTTCACGAGCTCTTTGTTCGCGGCAACCGATTCCTTCTGCCACGCCAGGCTGAGGAAATCGAGCTTCACCGGCTCGCCGGGGCCGGCCGGCTCGCCGCCGCCTCCCCCGCCGCACGCGGCGGCGAGCGTGACGATCGCCGCGGCCGCCAGAGCGGACTTGATACGCATAGGTGCCTCCTAGCCCTTGACGGCGCCGGCCATCAGGCCGGACTTCAGACGCCGCTGGATGATTGCGAAGAAGATCAGGCTCGGGATCGTCGCCATGAGCGACGCCGCGGCCAGCGGTCCGAGCCGGGCCACCCCCTCGGGGCCGGTGAACCTCACCAGCGTCAGCGGGAGTGTCATGACGTCGGGGTCCTGGAGGAACACGAGCGCGAACATGAACTCGTTCCAGGACGAGATGAACGCGAACAGCAGCGTCGCGACCACGCCCGGGGCCAGCAGCGGGGCCACCACGCTGACGATCGCGCGCAGCCGGCTCGCGCCGTCCACCGAGGCGGCCTCCTCCAGTTCGCGTGGCACCGCGCGGACGTACCCCTGCAACATCCACAGCGCGAACGGCAGGGTGAACGTCACGTGCACGGCCACCAGGCCCGGCAGGGTGTTGACCAGCTCCAGGTCCCGCATGATCAGGAAGAGCGGGATGATGATCAGGATGAACGGGAACACCTGGCTGACCAGCACCCACCCGATCGCGATCCGGCTGACCAGGCTGCGGTAACGGGCCATCGAGTACGCCGCGGGCAAGGAGATCAGCACCGTCAGCAGGCTGCTGGCCAGCGCCACGACCAGGCTGCGCAGCGCCGCGCCGACGAGGTCCTGCTCACCGAACGCGTCGGTGAAGTTGGCCAGCGTCGGCTCGCCCGGGATCCACGTCGGGCTGGTCAGCGCCATCTCCTGCGGCGTCTTCAGCGCCGTGGACAGCAGCCAGAGCAGTGGGAACGCCAGGAAGACGACGTACGCGAGCAGCGCGGCGTACAGCGGGACGCGTCTCATCACTTGGCCTCCCTCATCTGGCGCCACAGGTAGAGCCCGAGCACCGCGAGCACGACGATCGCCATGGCCAGGCCGAGCATCGAGGCGTAGCCGGCGGCCCGGTAGCGGAACGCCTCCTCGTAGGCGAACAGCATCGGCAGCCGCGTCCGTCCGCCCGGGCCGCCCTGCGTGAGCACGTAGACCAGGCCGAACTGGTTGAAGTTCCACACGAAGTCGAGCGAGGTGATCGCCACGATCACCGGGCGGAGCTGCGGCAGCGTGATGTTCCAGAACCGCCTCCAGCGGCCGGCGCCGTCGACCTCGCCGGCCTCGTACAGCTCCTTGGGGACGTTCTGCAGGCCGGCGAGCAGCACGACCGTGGTCTGCGGCATGCCCGTCCAGACGCCCACGACGATGATGGCGGGCAGCGCGAGCGAGAAGTCGGCCAGCCAGTTGATGTCGGTGCCGAGCAGGTCGTTCAGTATGCCGGCGTCGGGGTGGTAGACGAGCTTCCACATCAGGCCGATGACCACCGGCGGCATCGCCCACGGCACCACCGCCAGCACCCGCGCCACGCTCCTGAACCGCAGGTTCATGTTGAGCAGCAGCGCGAGGCCGAGCGCGGCCAGGAACTGCAGCACGGTCACCGAGATCGACCAGATCGCGCCGATCTGGAACGACGCCCAGAACTGCTCGTCGGAGAGCATCCGGGTGAAGTTCTCCAGGCCGACGAAGCTCGTCTCGTGGACGCGGGTGTTGCGGGCGTCGGTGAACGCCAGGCCGATGCCGTACAGCAGCGGGCCCACGCTGAACAGCAGCACCGGCACCATGGCCGGCAGCATCAGCAGCCACATCTCCCGCTTCTGGCGCGACGCCCCGCGCCGCTTCGCGCGCGGCGCCCGGGGCGGCGCCGGTCTCGTCGCGGTCGCCGTCACGCGCCGCCCTCCTTCCTGTCGGAACCGTCCGAGGCGCCCTCGTACGCGGGACCGGCCGTCGAGGCGCGTACGGCGAGCCGGGGCGCCACGGTGACCACCCGGGGCTCGCTGTCGCCGCCCCGCAGCCGTTCGAGCAGCAGCTCGGCGGCGACCTTGCCGCGCTCGGCCGAGCCGAGCGAGACGCTGGTCAGGGACGGCCAGGAGGCCGCGGCCAGGTCGGTGTCGTCCATGCCGACCACCGCGACGTCGTCCGGCACCCGCCGGCCGGCCGCGCGCAGCACGTCGAGCGCGCCGAGGGCGATCAGGTCGTTGGCGCACATGAGCGCGTCCACGTCGGGCACCCGGGCGAGCAGCTCCGCCACCGCGCGGGCGCCCTCGGCGCGGTAGAAGTCGCCGATCTGCACGAGGTCGTCGTCGTAGGGCAGCCCCAGGTTCTCCAGCGCCTCCCGGTAGGCCGCCCCGCGGGCCGCGCCGGGCACGGTGTCGATCGGGCCGTTGACCATGGCGATGCGTCGACGGCCCAGCGCGTAGAGGTGGTGGACCGCGAGCCGGACGCCGGTGCGGGAGTCGGCGCGGACGTTGTCCACCGGGGTGCCCTCGGGGACGGAGCCGATGATCACGACGGGGGCGCGGGCCGCGGCCAGCATCTCCAGGTGGGCGTCGGTGACCCGCAGCGGGCTCATGATCAGCCCGTCGACGTAGCGCTCGCCGAGGCTGTGCAGGACGTCGATCTCGTCGGCGGCGACGGCGTCGGTGGAGTGCAGCACGAGCCGGTATCCGGCGGCCTTCAGCACCGGCTGGATCTGGCGGAGCATGGCGAGGTAGGCGGGGTTGCCCACGTCGGCCATGGCGAAGGCGACCTGGTTGGTGCGGCGCGACTTGAGCGACCTGGCCACGGCGTTGCGCACGTAGCCGAGCTCCTCGGCCGCCTTCAGCACCTTGCGCTCGGTCTCCTGCCGGGTCGGCAGGCCGTTCAGCACCCGCGAGACGGAGGCGATCGAGACACCGGCGCGCTCGGCGATCGTGTTGATCGTGGGTCCGTCGGCCAAGGCTGTCCTTCCATCCTGGCGTAAACGTTTACCAACATCTGTAAACGTTTACGGTGTGGTGGACATGAAACCTGCGCGTAACGTCCGGGTCAAGTCACGATCCCATAACACCAAGCTCGGCCGTCGATACGGCAATGGGCGGCCCCCTGTCCTGCGAACCACGGCGGACAGGCCCGGAGGCCGGGGCGGGGATCGCACCGGCCTCCGGCGTCTCAGTCGCGGGCGGGC
>NZ_SMKQ01000128.1 GCF_004348995.1 Nonomuraea terrae | reverse complement strand
GGGCGGGCGGGTGGCGGTCAGCCACGCGTACGCGCTCGGTCAGCTCGACGACGCTCACCAAGATCGCTTGGCGGAGGGGCTGGCCGAGGCGGGGGTCGCGATCGTGACCGCCGCCGTCTACAACTTCCCCGTGCCGCCGATCAAGAAGCTGCGCGCCGCCGGGGTCACCGTGGCGTGCGGCCACGACGGCATCCGCGACCTGTGGGGCCCGTACGGCAGCGGCGACATGCTGGAGCGGGCCATGCACGTCGCCTACCGCAGCACGTTCCGGAGAGACGACGACATCGAGCTGGCGCTGGAGGCCGCCACCAGCGGCGGGGCGCGGCTGCTCGGGCTGGAGGGCCACGGCCTCGCGCCGGGCGACCGGGCCGATCTCGTCGTGGTGCCCGCGGGGAACCCGGCGGAGGCGGTGGTCGTTCACCCTCCGCGCACACTGGTCATGAAAGACGGCGTCGTCCTGCACAATTGACCGGCGGGACCATCGAAAGGCAGGCAAGTGCTCTCTATTCACCAGCGGATCGCCGCAGAGCTCGGCGTGCGCGACGGGCAGGTGCAGGCCGCCGTCGAGCTGCTCGACGGCGGCGCGACCGTGCCGTTCATCGCGCGCTATCGCAAGGAGGCGACCGGCGCCCTCGACGACGCGCAGCTGCGCACCCTCGAGGAACGGCTGCGTTATCTGCGCGAGCTGGAAGAGCGCCGCACGGCGATCCTGGAGTCCGTCGAGTCCCAGGGCAAGCTCGACGACGCGCTGCGCGAGCAGATCATGGCGGCCGAGACCAAGGCCCGGCTCGAAGACATCTACCTGCCCTACAAGCCCAAGCGGCGCACCAAGGCGCAGATCGCGCGCGAGCTCGGCCTTGAGCCGCTGGCCGACCAGCTGCTGACCGACCCCACGCTCGACCCGGTCGCCACGGCCGAGGGTTTCGTCACCGAGGGCGTGGCCGACGCGGGCGCGGCGCTCGAAGGCGCCAGGGCCATCCTGATCGAGCGCTTCGCCGAAGACGCCGACCTGATCGGCGCCCTGCGTGAGCAGTTCTGGACGCGCGGGCGGCTGGTGTCGAAGGTCCGCGAGGGCAAGGAGGAGGCGGGGGCCAAGTTCGCCGACTACTTCGAGTTCGGCGAGCCGTTCACGAAGCTGCCCTCCCACCGCATCCTGGCCATCTTCCGGGGCGAGAAGGAGGAGATTCTCTCCGTCACCCTGGAGCCCGACGACAGCCCCGACTACGAGCTGCGCATCGCCTCCCGGTTCGGCGTCTCCGACCAGGGGCGGCCGGCCGACAAGTGGCTGGCCGAGACCGTCCGCTGGGCCTGGCGCACGCGCATCCTCGTCCACCTCGGCATCGACCTGCGGATGCGGCTGTGGCAGGCGGCCGAGGACGAGGCGGTGCGCGTGTTCGCCGCCAACCTGCGTGACCTGCTGCTCGCCGCCCCGGCCGGCACGCGCACCACGATGGGGCTCGACCCCGGTCTGCGCACCGGCGTGAAGGTCGCCGTGGTCGACGCCACCGGCAAGGTCGTCGACACCGCCACGATCTACCCCCACGAGCCCAAGCGCCAGTGGGACGAGTCGCTGGCCGTCCTCGGGGCGCTCGCGCAGCGCCACGGCGTCGACCTGATCGCGATCGGCAACGGCACGGCCTCGCGCGAGACCGACAAGCTGGCCGGCGAGCTGGTCAAGCTCATACCGTCGCTCACCAAGATCGTCGTTTCCGAGGCGGGCGCCTCGGTCTACTCCGCCTCCGCCTATGCCTCGCAGGAGCTGCCCGAGCTCGACGTGTCGCTGCGCGGCGCGGTCTCCATCGCCCGCCGGCTCCAGGACCCGCTGGCCGAGCTGGTCAAGATCGACCCGAAGTCGATCGGGGTCGGCCAATACCAGCACGACCTGGCCGAGTCCAAGCTGTCCCGCTCGCTCGACGCCGTCGTCGAAGACTGCGTCAACGCGGTCGGCGTCGACGTCAACACGGCCTCGGCGCCGCTGCTCACGCGGGTGTCGGGCATCGGCTCCACGCTCGCCGAGAGCATCGTCCGCCACCGCGACGCCAACGGCCCGTTCCGCACGCGTGCGGCGCTGAAGAGCGTGCCGCGGCTCGGGCCGAAGGCGTTCGAGCAGTGTGCCGGCTTCCTGCGCATCCGGGGCGGCGACGACCCGCTCGACGTGTCGAGCGTCCACCCCGAGGCTTATCCGGTGGTGCGGCGCATCCTCACCTCCGCCAAGACCGACCTGAAGTCGCTGATCGGCAACACCGCGGCGCTGCGCTCGCTCCGGCCGGAAACCTTCACCGACGACACCTTCGGCCTGCCGACGGTCACCGACATCCTGCGCGAGCTGGAAAAGCCGGGGCGCGACCCGCGTCCCGCCTTCAAGACGGCCACGTTCAAGGAGGGCGTCGAGAAGTTGTCCGACCTCCAGTCGGGCATGATCCTGGAGGGCGTGGTCACCAACGTGGCCGCCTTCGGCGCCTTCGTCGACGTCGGCGTCCACCAGGACGGCCTGGTGCACGTGTCGGCGATGTCGCGCACCTTCGTGAAGGACCCGCGCGACGTGGTCAAGCCGGGCGACATCGTCCGCGTCAAGGTCCTCGACGTCGACATCCCCCGCAAGCGCATCTCCCTGACCCTCCGCCTCGAAGACGAGACCACCGCGACCACCTCAGCCGACGGCCCCCGCCGCGGCGGCGCGGGCAACGGTGGGAACGGCGGCCGCGGCGAGGGCCGCGGCAACGGCTCCCGCGGCGGCGGCCCTCGCAACGACGGTGGCCGGGGCAACGGCTCCCGCAACGACGGCGGACGCGGTGACGGCGGCCGGGGCGATGGCGGACGCGGCAGGTCGGGCGGCGGCCGAGGCAACGACTCCGACGGCGCCCAGCGCGGTCGCGACAACGGCTCGGAGCGTGGCCGCGGCGCCCGCCGCCAGGACCGCCCGACCCCGACGGGCGCCATGGCCGAAGCCCTCAGAAAGGCCGGCCTCACCGACCGCTGATCACCACTCGACCACGCCGTTCTGAGTCGGGAGCCAACCGGCTCAGAACGGCAACCGCTGAACACGCACGGCCACCGCGACGTGAGCCGGAAGCGGACCGGCTCCGCAGGGACGGCTGGACACCAGCCAAGCGCACCGACCTGCGCCCCGGCCTGGGCCGGCTCAGACCAGTCCCTGCCCGGCTCCGGGCTCACCAAGATCGCCGGCGTGC
This sequence comes from Nonomuraea terrae, assembly GCF_004348995.1. Taxonomy (GTDB): domain Bacteria; phylum Actinomycetota; class Actinomycetes; order Streptosporangiales; family Streptosporangiaceae; genus Nonomuraea; species Nonomuraea terrae. Next base: position 22,700 of record NZ_SMKQ01000128.1, on the reverse strand, counting down.
TGTTCGAGGTCACCGACGTCGACGATGATCAGGCGATCGACGCCGAGGAATACCGCAACCTGTTCGGTACGGCCTTCCACCGAGACCTGGCCGACAGCGGCGGCAGCTACTCCCGCGCCGCGTTCGTCAGGCAGTTCCTCGCCTTCATGTCCGGGTTCGGGTCCACGACCAGCCCGCCGGCCCTCAGCACCGGATCGGGCGACAGGTCCGGCGCGGCGGCCGTACGGGTGCGTCTGAGCAGCGTGCGGACGCGCGCCATCAGCACACGGGGCTGTAGGGCTTGGTCATGTAGTCGTCGGCGCCGAGGTCGAGGCCGAGCAGCAGGTCGTCCTCGGTGGAGCGGGCGGTCAGCATCAGGACGGGGATGTCCGACTCCGCGCGCAGGACCCGGCAGACGTCCAGGCCGTCGACCCGGGGCATCATCACGTCGAGGACCAGCAGATCGGGGGGCGCGCCGGCGTATCGAGTCGAGGGCCTCCCGCCCGTCGTGCACGGCGACGACGTCGTGGCCCTCACGCTCCAGATAGCGGCGGATGAGCTCGGCCTGCTTCACGTCGTCCTCAGCTACCAGGACGTATGCACCCACAGCTGGCGATAACAGGTCGGCTTGGAGACCACCTCACCCCCGCTCATCTGTTGACCAAGGGTTCCTGGCAAGTTTCTGACATTGCTCGACCATCCTCTCCGGCATGAACAACCCAGCCGATCACCGCGCGCGGCACGCCGCGGCACTGTCCATCGCCGCGCTCGCCTGCGGCCTCCTCACCGCCTGCGGAGCCGCCGAGGCGGCGAGCGGCCCCGGCACTCCCGCGCCCGTCCCGCCTGGCAACGTGTCAGCCGACCGACCGGCCGCGGCACCGGTCGAGTCCTGGGCCACCCGCGCGGCCGCGGCACCGGCCAAGACGGGCTCGGCGAGGTCCGGCCGCCCGCAGTTGCGCCTGGACAGCACGCCGGCCGAGGTGCGGAAGTTCCGCGCCGCGTACGCCGGCTGCCTGGGGGAGCACGGCATGCCGAGCAAGGGAACCTGGACCAAGGCGGCGGAGAAGTCCGCGCGGGCCGCCTGCGAGCACCTGCGCCCGCTGCTGCCGCCCGAGCTCGACCCCGCCAAGAACCCGAACTACGCCAAGGGCGTCCGAATCGAGGTCAAGTGCCTGCAGGACCACGGCTTCGACGTCCACCTCGTCAAGGTCAGCGGTCCCGCCAAGCTCGGCTGGCGGTACGCGAGCGTCCCCGGGCCTGACGTCGACATCTCGAAGATCCAGGACGACTGCCGCGTGAAGGCTTTCGGCGGCGGCCGGGCGATTCAGCCGGGCCCGCAGTAGCGGCCGGATTTCAGCGGTGACGCCCGGCCTCCGGGCGTCACCGCTGCTGGACGTACCGCAGCTTGAGGGTATCGACGTGTCCTGACCAACGCAGCGTCAGGTGCCAGCAGCCCGCCTCCGGCAGGTCGACGCCCGACGGACCGGGACCGCCCGGCACCTCGCGGGTGACAGGCGTTCCCAAGCCGTCCAGGCGGGCCTCGATCAGCAGCGGGTCTCCGTCCTGTGACACCCGCGAGACCCAGAGGATCTTGTTACCGCGCTCCTGGTCCGGCGGCGACAGCAACGGGTCGCCGAACACCACGGCCGCGATGTCCCCCCGGTCCCCCACGACGTACGGCATCGCCTGGTCCGGCGGCTGAAACCCCGTGCGGGCCCAGGTGGGGAGCGGAGCCGGCGACAACCTCTCGGCGCATCCGTCCGGCGGCTCCGAGGATGCGCATCCGGTGACGAGACACCAAGCCAGAAGCGCTGTCAGAGTGCTGCGAAGCATGTGCGGCCCCCTCAGGTAAGTGATCGATACCACTACACCGCCGAGCCCCCACAGGTTCCCGACGGCAGGGCAGGCACCTCACAGCCCTGTGCCCCGGACGATCCGCCCGGGGCATCGTCATCACTCGTCAGGCAGCAGGTACCTCCAGGAGAGCACGAAAAGCGCTCCGGAACTCGTCTTGAACAGTGACGTGCCGTACTCCTGCCCGGCAGGCACCGCCTTGGTGATCGCCGCCACCGCCACCCCGTCGAGGTCCTTCTGCCAGACCGGGTTCACCGAGCCCGAAGGCTCCTCGACCCCCGCGGGCCACGGCGCCGGCTTGCCCTCCGCCGACGCGGCACCTTCGACGACCAGGCGGACGCGGGTGCCGGCATAGTCGGTGCCCGAGGCGGCGGCTCGCACCGCCAAGCCGTCCATCAGCTCCTTCGCGTCCGGGAGCTGCTTCGGGTAGAAGCTCGCGACCTGGTCCAGGGCCGGGACCCGGACCTCCAGCATCTTCCCGTCCTGCCCCCGCACCCCGAGGATGGTGGTCGGTACGTCCGACACCGTCGGCGCGTCCGGCCTGGGCTGCGCGGTCGGCGGTTGCCCGGTCAGGTACGTCCGCATCGACGCGACGATCTTGCTCACCTCATCCTCGGTGAGCTTGAGCTGCTTGCTCGCGTCGGCGATCACCACGCCGTCGCTGTAGACCACCACCCTCGGCGGACGCAGGGCGTTCATGGTCGCGGTCACGAACCCGTCCTCGGCGCCCCACAGGGCGACCCGTCTCGCCGGCGCGTCGGCCACGGCCGTCGATATCTCCGATCCCGCTCCACCACAGGCCGCCGTCAGCGACAGCAGCGCTACGAGCAGGGTCAATCGCACTCTCATGCCACCCCAACGTACGCGGCCGCCAGCCAGTTCAATCCGCCCCTGACGTTCACCGGCCGTTCGCCTTCGGCGGTCACCGGCGGAGCCCGGGCACCCGGCGGGTTCAGCGGCCGGGAGTGACACGCGCAGCCGGCTTCCCGTCCGGCTGGCGGCGTACGACCTGGGCCTGGGCGCCCGCCGCCGAGCAGGTGCACATCAGCCAGTCCGGAGGCAGCGCCCAGATCCGCCGGCTCGAACGCGAGTTCGGCGCCGAGCTGGCCGCCGCCGGCGCCGTCGGCCAGGCGGTCGGCGAGGTCACCGGTCTGCTCACGGGACGGTTCACGGCCCAGACGAGCGATTTGCAGCAGGAACTCGCCGGCAAGGGGCGGCACCAGCACCAACGCGCCTCTCCGGTCGATCTCCCCATGGCGGTGACAGCTCGGCCTCACAAGCTCACCGTGCTGCATGTCGGCCCCGACTTCGCGACCTCGTCTGACCGGACAACCGGTGCGCTGGATCAGTGAGTTACCTCAACCGCCACAAGCGGTCGCCGCAGTACGAGCGCTCCGCATCGCGCGCGCTGGTTGCTGACCGGCGGCTGTTGTGGTGGCGCAGAGCAGTGGATAATTTGGCCACCGTGCAGTATGTGGAAGTGACCTGCCGGCTTTTGCTCGTGGCGGTTTTCATCACGGCGGCCTTCACCAAGGTCTCCGGAAAGGACGCCTGGCTCGCCTTCGTCCGTTCGCTGCGCCAGTTGAAACAGATTCCGAGTCCTCTCCTTCAGCCGGCGGCGCTTGCTGTAGTGGCGATCGAGGCAATCGTCGCGGTGCTGCTGCTCATCCCGGTACGGGTGGCGGGTTGGATCGGCTTCGCCCTGGCAGGCTGCCTCCTCCTGTCCTTCACTCTGGTGATCGGCCGAGCGCTGTCGCACGGCAACCGCGCTCCCTGCCGGTGCTTCGGGGCATCAAGCACACCTTTGGGCCCTATTCACATCATGCGGAACATGATGCTCGTCTGTGTCGCAGTTCTAGGGTTGGCCGGCGCCTCGGCATCGGGCACGCTTGACGCACCATACGCTCTGCTCGCCGGTGCCGGCGGACTGGTCGCCGGCATTCTGATCACGGCGTTGGAGGACATTGTCACGTTGTTCGGGCCAGCCGGATAGCAGCGTTGGCCATGAGTCGCCCGCCCCAAGAGGCGATCTGCGCAACCGGACAGTTGGGACGGAACCGCCCTATTTTTTCTGCCCCGTTGACGCGATGTGCGCAGAACATGTCCCGCTGAGCACTATGGGCCGCGTCGCGCAGCTGTACTATCCTGACCGCTTCGGTACGGACCAAACGTTGAGGATTTCGCCATGCCAGTCTTATGGGCCGTATTAGCGATTGTCTGCGCCATCTGCCTGCTTAATCTCTTGCTCACCCTCGCAGTGATCCGGCGCCTTCGACAGCACACGGAGCTGATCAACCGAGGAGGCGCGCGGCCCTCCGCGCAGGGCGAGATCACCCTGCCCGCCGGAGCTCGGGTCGGCGACTTCCGCGTCGTGACGGTCGACAACCGCGAGGTGACCCGCGATGATCTCCGGGAGGGCATGCTCGTGGCTTTCTTCTCGCCGCGCTGCCCGTCCTGTGAGGAGCAGAAACCCGCCTTCGTACGGTACGCCTCCGGCTTGTCAGGCGGGCGCGACGATGTGATGGCGGTGCTGCTGGGCTCTCCCGAGGAGTTGGGGGGCCTTCGCGAGGAGCTGAGCGGGGTCGCGCAGATCGTCATCGAGGCGGACGTCGACGGTGACATGTCCAAGGCGTACGGCCTCGGCGGATACCCGGCCTTCTGCCTCATGGGCCAGGACGGCGTCCTGGCGGTGACAGGTTTCCGGGTCGACGTCCTTCCTGGGTCCGTCGCCCGGTGACCGCCGGCATGCGGGTGGCCATTGCCGCCTGGCAGCTGGCCTGGCGGGTCGCGGCGCGTACGACCATCGCGCAGCTCGTACTGACGGTGCTGGGCGCAGGCGCTCCCGTCGCCGTGGCGTGGCTGACGAAGCTCGTCTTCGACCAGCTGAGCGCCCCTGGCGGACCCACGAACCTGATGTGGCCGATCATCGGCCTGGTCGCCGCAAGCGTCATGACGGCGGTGCCGGCGCAGGTGCTGCGCTACCTGCGGGCCGAGCAGGGACGGATCGTGGCACTCGCCGCCCTCGACCAGCTCTACGCCGCGGTCAACAGGTTGGTCGGCCTGGGACGGTTCGAGGACCCGCAGTTCGCGGATCGGCTGCGCTTCGCCCGTCACGCCGGCGGGTCCGGACCGGCCGAGATCATGGCCGTGAGCATGAACCTGCTCCAGCAGGTCCTGGTGACCGCGGGGTTCGTCGTCTCACTGGTCACCGTCAGCCCCGTTCTGGCGATCATCGTCCTGGTCGGTACGCTCCCCGCCGTCGGCGCCGAGTTCGCTCTCGCGCGCCGGCGGGCCGAGGCGATGAACACCGTGGGACCGACCGAGCGGCGCGAGTTGTTCTACGGCCAGCTGCTCTCCGATGTCGACGCTGCTACCGAGATCAGGCTGTTCGGCGTCGGCTCCTTTCTCAGGGAACGGATGCTCCGCGAACGCCGTACCGCGAACCGGGTGCAGCGGGCGATGGACCGGCGGGCCCTGAGCACGGAGGCGCTGCTCACCCTGCTCTCGACCGGGGTGGCGTGCGGCTGCCTGATCTGGGTGGTCAACGCCGCGGCTGACGGAACGGTGACCCTCGGTGACGTGGCCATGCTGGTCGCCGCGGTCGCCGCGGTGCAGACGGCTCTGCTCGGCATGGTGCGAGATGCGGCCGGAGCGCACACCCAACTGCTGATGTTCAGTCACTACCTCGCCGTCGTGGAAGCGGAGCCGGATCTGCCGGTGCCGGCCCACTCCCGTCCGGTGGCACCGTTGCGGCACGGCATCGAGCTGCGTGACGTCTGGTTCCGGTATCGAGAGGATCTCCCGTGGGTGCTGCGCGGCGTCACCATAACGATCCCCAAGGGCCAGGCGGTCGCCCTGGTCGGTTACAACGGTGCCGGTAAGACCACGATCATCAAGCTCCTGTGCCGCTACTACGACCCGGATCGTGGCGCGATCCTCTGGGACGGTGTCGACCTGCGGGACCTCGACCCGGTGCAGTTGCGCGCCAGGATCGCGGGCGTCTTCCAGGACTTCGTCTCCTATGAGTTGTCGGCCGCCGAGAACATCGGCATCGGTGATGTCGAGGCCTTGACGGATCGGTCACGCATCGAGACCGCCGCGCGGAACGCGGGTGTGCACGACATCGTGCGCACGCTCCCCCATGGGTACGACACGCTGCTCAGCCGCATCTACTTCGCCGGCGACGACCTGAACGGAACCACACCGGGCACCATGCTCTCCGGCGGGCAGTGGCAACGGGTCGCCATCGCGCGCAGCTTCCTGCGCGGCGGTCGTGACCTGCTCATCCTCGACGAGCCGAGCGCGCGCCTCGACGCCGAGGCAGAACACGAGATCCACCAGGGCTTCCAACGGCTACGCAACGACGGCACAAGCCTGCTGGTGTCGCACCGGCTCGGCACGATTCGGGAAGCGGACCTGATCCTCGTGCTCGACGCCGGCACCGTGGTGCAGGCTGGGCCACATGACGAGCTGGTCGAGACACCAGGGCCCTACGCCGAATTGTTCTCCCTCCAGGCCGCCGGTTATCGCGATTGACCGGAACCCGGATGTGATCTCTAATGTAAATCGAACGGGTCAAGGCCAGACGATGCCTACCGGCTCTCCAAAATCGGCCCGTCATCCATGAGGGAGTGAAGCATGCTGCGGCTCTTCAACACGCTCGGCGACCGGATGTTGTCGGCCTTCGTCCCGAAAGTCACTGCTCAAGCCGCCTGCACGACCTGGAAAGAGTTCTGCTACTGCAGCGGCGTCTATTCCATTTCCCGGTGGTGCGACCGCGGCTGCGACAGCAACCAGACGACCTGCGGGCCCTGCAACGTGCGGGGGGAACGCTACAGCTGCTAGCTGATACGTGGGCTGAATGGGCCGTCGGCCGAGTCGGTGGCCCATTCAGCCATCGTCTTTCAATCTGCCGCCTGTCATGGCGCTCCGAATACTCGCGCGATCAGTGAGGCACTTTTCCGTGCAGGCTGTGATTGCAGTGCTCCTGGCAGTTTCCGGCGTGGCGGTACTCGTCGCGGTGCTGCGGCACAAATTCGTACTGGCCACTGTTGCGGGCTTCAGCATGGCGCCCACTTTGCATCCCGGCGACCGCCTGCTGGTGCGCCGGACATCCCTGTCGCGCCTGAGAGTGGGCGACATCGTCGTGGTCGTGCCGGACGCGCGAATGGCAGGCCCGCGGCCGCATACCGGCTACGTGATCAAGCGGCTGGCTGCGATACCAGGGGATCTCGTCCCGCAGCACGTACCGTCACCATCGAACGCGCACGTTCCTCCGGGCTGGATGGCGATCCTGGGCGACAACCCCGACGCCAGCCGCGACTCGCGGGAGTACGGCCTGGTCACTCAGCAGCGGCTCGTCGGCGTTGTCGTACGCGCCATCAGCACCTGAGACCGCCCCCGCCAGGACGATTGCCGCACAGGGCTGGCTCATCATCCCTCGCGGACTCCACCCAGCGCAGGTCATAGGCGGCGGTGAAGTCCCGCCGCCTGGCCGGCCGACGCGCGATCCGTCGCCGCGCTGGAGGTCATGGTCACTGTTGTGGATGGCCCGTTCTCGTCCCGCGTATGACAGCCGAGCGCCTCGGGCAGGTCGACGATGCCGATGGAGGCCGGCATGCCGAGGTGCGCGGTGCCGTGCGGGCCGCCGCGTACCTCGTCCACGGCGTGGTGGGCGGCGGCGAGCGTGGCACGGGCCCGAGGGAGGAGGGAGGAACGCGGCGCCCGCGTCGGCCAGTGGTCCGATCCCCTCAGATCGAGATGTTGATCATGCGCAAGCATCGTTGGACACGCATGAAGGCGCCGTTGCTATGGTCGAAGGAGAGCCGAAAGACCAGAGGTCACGGGAACGTCGGCCTCCATGGTCGGAGGGGACGGTTTCCATGCGCGTCGTAGTCGACCTCACCAAGTGCCAGGGGTACGGACAGTGCGTCTTCGCCGCACCCGACGTCTTCCGGATGCCGCACCACGAAACACTGATGTACGAGCTGGACCCCGACGAGACCAAACGCGACCAGGTGCTGCGGGCCGCGGCCGCCTGCCCGGTCCGGGCCCTCCTGCTCGACGAGGAGATCACGGAACGGCAGGAGAAGGCCTCCGCCGGCAACCCCGACATCGGCCGGATCGTCATCGTCGGCGCCTCGCTGGCCGGCCTGCGCGCCGCGGCGACGCTGCGCAGGGAGGGCTACGCGGGGGCGCTCACGCTGATCGGTGACGAGCCGGGCGAGCCGTACGACCGGCCGCCGCTGTCCAAGCAGGTGCTGAGCGGCCAGATCGCCGCGGCGGACACCATGCTGCCCCGGCGCGACGAGCTCGACGCCGAATGGATCCGCGGGGTCGCCGCGGTCGGGCTGGACCTGGCGGCCAGGCAGGTCAGACTGGCCGACGGCCGCGCGGTCGGCTACGACCGGCTGCTGATCGCCACCGGCGTACGCGCCCGGCCCTGGCCGGATCCGCAGGAGGCCGCCCTCGACGGGGTGAGCGTGCTGCGCAGCCGCCAGGACGCCGCGGAGTTGCGGCGGCGGCTGGCGTCCGGGCCGCGCGTTCTGGTGATCGGCGGCGGTTTCACCGGTTCGGAGATCGCCTCCGTCTGCCGCGAGCTGGACCTGCCGGTCACCGTCGCCGAGCGAGGACCGGCTCCGCTCGTCGGCGCGCTCGGCGGCGTGGTGGGCCGGATCGCCGCCGACATGCAGCGCGAGAACGGCGTCGACCTGCGCTGCGGGGTCACGGTGACCGCACTCGAAGGGGACCGCGATGGGCGGTTGCGCCGCGCCCGGCTGTCCGACGGCAGCGTGCTCGACGTCGATCTGGCCGTCGCCGCCCTCGGCGCCGTGCGCAACGTCGAATGGCTGGACGGCTCGGGCCTGGCCGCCGGCGCGTGGGGCGTGGGCTGCGACGCCGGCTGCCGCGCCTTCGACGTGAACGGCATCGTCTGCGACGACGTGTTCGTGGCGGGCGACGTGGCCCGCTTCCCGCATCCGGTCTACGGCTACCAGTTCCTGACGCTGGAGCACTGGGGCAACGCGGTGTCCCAGGCGCACGTGGCGGCGCACAACATGATCAGTCCGTCGGGCCGGCTCCGGCCGCATCTTTCGCTGCCGGTCTTCTGGTCGGCGCAGTTCGGCGTCAACATCAAGTCGGTCGGGGTGCCGACGTTCGCCGACGAGGTGGCCATCGTCCAGGGCTCGGTCGAGGAGCGCAGGTTCGTCGCCGTCTATGGCCACCGTGGCCGGATCACCGCCGCGGTGACCTTCGACGAGGCGATGTGGCTGGACTTCTACCGCGACCTCATCGAGCGGGCGGCGCCGTTCCCGCCGGACTTCGCCATGGTCGGCCGGTCGGCCCCGCCCCGCGCCGTCCCGGCGGAGATCCCCGCGCGCATCCCGGCCATCCACGACGCGACCGTCGTGGTGACCGGCCACAACCCGGACGAACGGCGCGCCACGCTGGTTTCGGCCGGTGCCAAGTGAGGGGGGACAGTGAGATGACCACGACCTACGAGACGTTCCTCGACTACGCCAACCGCGCCGACCCGTACCCGCTGTTCCCGCAGTTGCGCCGGACGCCGGTGGCACGCCAGCCGGACGGCAGCTACGTGGTGAGCACCTACCGGGAGATCGTCGCCCTCCTCCACGATCCCCGGGTCAGCTCCGACCTGCGCAACCTGCCGGAGATCGCGAACATCCGGATCGCGCCGGACGACGCCGCCCCGCAACTGCCGCCGGAGTTCATCCGCCGCGACCCGCCCGACCACGACCGGCTGCGCGCCATGGTGATGAAGCACTTCGGGCCGCCCGGCGCCCCGGGGCGGGTCGCCGGGATGGAGTCCCGGATGCGGGAGATCATCACCGAGCTGATCGACGGCCTCGCCGGCCGGAGCAGGATCGACGTCGTGGACGACTTCGCCTACCCGCTGCCGGTCACGGTCATCTGCGAAATGCTCGGAGTGCCGCGCCCTGACGAGCCACTCTTCCACAAGTGGTCGCAGATCGCCGTCGAGACCAACGACCCGACCACGGGGACCATCGTCGAGCGGAACCGGCGCAGGTTCGAGACCCTGGCCAAACTCGGCCAGTACCTCGACGGGCTGGCGGACGCGCACCAGCGAGAGCCGGGCGACGATCTGCTCTCCGCCCTCGTCACGGACGGCGAGATGGCCCGGCCTGACGTGCTCAGCACCGCGGCGCTGCTGCTCATCGCCGGCCACGAGACCACCGTCAACCTCATCGCCAACGGCATGCTCACCCTGCTGCGCCACCCGCACGTGCTGGAACGGCTGCGCCAGGATCCCGGATACGCCGTCAACGTGGTCGAGGAACTGCTCCGTTACGAGCCGCCGATCCACATGCCGGGCCCGCGCCGTACCGCTCTGGCGGACATCGAGATCGCCGGCACCACCATTCCCCAGGGTTCGGTGATCGTGCTGGTGCTCGCGTCCGGCAACCGCGACCCGGCCCGGTTCGCCGACCCGGACCGCTTCGACCCCGACCGCCGCGACAACCAGCACCTGGGGTTCGGCGGCGGCATCCACTACTGCTTCGGCGCCCCACTGGCCCGGCTGGAGACCCGGCTCGCGCTGACCGAGCTCACCCGCCGGCTGGTGGAGCCGCGGCTGGTCGCCGACCCGCCGCCGTACCGGCACACGCCGAACCTGCGCGGCCCCCTGCACCTTCTCCTCGACATCGACGGCATCCGCTCCGCCCATTCAGCCAGTACTCAATAGGCGGAACTTGTCGTCCCGTTCCACGAGCTCGGAGTGTGGCGCGCTTTCAGGGGAGTCGATCATTGCTCTTCTGAGAGACTTGTGTGCCGCGCGCCGGGTGGGTGTTCGCGGGATACCGGACAACTCTTGGCCAGGGATGACCCCATCCCAAAATGAGGGTATACGGGCGTTTTCCTGGCGCTGGTCGGCGTGTGCGCGTCGATCGACGGCATCGTGCAGACGATCGACGTCATCATCGAAAGGCGTGAGCCCAGACGTCTGGAACGGCAGTCCCTCACCCACGAGTCCCCGACGACGCTGTACCCGCGCTGCCCGTCTTACCTGGTCAGCGGCCTTCAGGGGTGCTGCGCGCCCCAGCCCCAGAGCGCCTGGAGCAGTGCCGAGCTCAGCGACCTGCCCCTTTCCGGCGGGCGGCAAGCTCGACTCGGGCGAACACGACGGCCAGTACGGCCAGCACGGCCGACGGGGCCAGGAGCCACAACCAGCGCTGAGCCCACCAGCCGGCGGTCGGCTCCGCCGCCAGGTTGCCCCCTAGCCCTTCATAGGCCCACAGCACCACCAGGTAGGCGGTCATGTGCCAGAGAAAGATGGTCAACGCGACCACGTTGAGTGCCACCACCGGTTTCCAGGCGGCCGGCCGGCGCAGCAGGCGCTCGGCGGCCGGCGTGACCAGGACCAGCAGCCCGAGTTGGAAGACGGCCAGGGCGGCGATGGTGGCGTTGGTCGGGAAGATGTTGGATTCGGCGACGCCGGTGGTGGACACCATCGAGAGGGGGTAGCCCACTCCCACCGTCAGCCCGACCAACCCGGCCAAACCGGCCCCGGCGACCGCCAGCCGCTGCGCCAGCGGCCGCCGCCCCAGCTCCCAGCTGCGCCAGGCGTAGCCGAGCTGGTGGCAGAACAGCCACACCAGGGCGGCGGTCACCCAGCCCGCCCAGGCCAGGCCGGCACCGCGGTGCGCCACGCTGCCAAGGGTGATCAGCAGCACGAGCGCCACCAGGACGCCGGCTCCATAGCGGCCGTTCAGGCTCGCGGTGATCGGCACTGCGGCGATCAGCAGGCCGTACACGCCCAGGAACCACAACGGCGCCAGGTAGCCGGGGAACCACTCCCACATCCATCGGTGCGGGCCGGGCAGGGCGGCCGCGAGCAGCTCACCGGCGAGCCAGACCACGGCCCAGACGGCGGTCGGCCAGAGCAGCCGGCGCAGCCGGTCTCGGACGAACCGGCCGGCGGTCGTCCCGCGTTCCTGCGCCCGCTGCCAGCCGACCAGGTTGGCGTAACCGCCGACCAGGAAGAACACCGGCATGATCTGCAGCACCCAGGTGGCCAGCCAGCCACCGGGCACGGCATGGATCGGGTTGGGCATGGTCAGGCTGCCGTCGGCGGTGCGGTGGGTGACCGACAATGTCCAGTGCCAGAGGGTGACGACCACGATGCACAGCGCACGGGCGGCGTCGACCACCCGGTCACGGGACGCCGGCGTGGCCGCCACCAGCCGATCCAGCGTCGATCGCGCGCCCGCGACCTGGCGGGTCCGCCGGTCTTGGCGTCTGGTGCTCAGCGGTACAGCTCCTCGATCTCGGCCGCGAAGTCCTTGTGGACCAAGGCACGTTTGACCTTCATGGTCGGGGTCAGATATCCGTTCTGCTCGGTCAGGTCCACCGCAAGGATCCGGAACCTGCGGATCGACTCGGCCCGGCTCACCGTCGTGTTGGCCTCGTCCACGGCCGTCCGCAACCTGGCCAGCAGGTCCGGATCGTCGCGAAGCTCGACCGGACCGGCGTCCTCGGGCCTGCCGGCGGCCCGCTTCCATGACGCCAGTGCCTCGGCGTCCAGGGTGATCAGCGCGGCGGTGTACGGCCGCCGGTCGCCGACGACCACCGCCTGACTGATGAGCGGGTGGGTGCGCAGGCGGTCCTCCAGCGGTTCCGGGGCGAGGTTCTTGCCGCCGGCGGTGACGATGATCTCCTTCTTGCGGCCCGAGATCGTCAGGAACCCGTTCTCGTCCAGGGCGCCAACGTCGCCGGTACGCAGCCAGCCGTCGGCGGTCAGGGTCTCCCTGGTCGCCTGCTCGTTGCGCCAGTAGCCCTGGAACAGGATCGGGCCCTTGATCAGGATCTCGCCGTCGTCGGCGATCCGGACCTCGACGCCGGGGAGAGGCGGCCCCACCGTGCCGATCTTCTGCGCGTCGGGCAGGTTCACGGTCGCGGCGGCGCCGGTCTCGGTCAACCCGTAGCCTTCCAGCACGGTGATGCCGGCTCCTCGGAGGAAGTGGCCCAGCCGGGCGCCCAGCGGCGCTCCGCCGGAGATGGCGTAGCCGACGCGGCCGCCGAGCGCGGCCCGCAGCCGCCGGTACACCAGCCGGTCGGCCAGGCGGTGTGCCAGGCGCAAGCGCCGGCCTGGCCGCCCATCGTCCAGTGCCTGGCTGTAGGCGACGGCGGTCCGGTCGGCCCAGTCGAAGATCCTCCCCTTGCCCTCCGCATGGGCCCGCTGCCGGGCATCGTGGTAGACCCGTTCGAACACCCTGGGCACCGCCAGCAGGAACGACGGTCGCAGGGCGGCCAGGTCCTCGGTCAGCGTGGCCCGGTCGGCGTTGTGCGCCAGGCACACACCCCGCTCCACGCAGGCCACCTGGATCACCCGCGCGAAGACGTGCGCCAGCGGGAGGAACAGCAGGGTCGAGGCGTCCTGGCCGAAGATCCGCTCCATGCTGTCGATCGCGATGCGCGCCTCGTACAGCAGGTTGCCGTGACTCAGCATGCAGCCCTTCGGGCGGCCGGTGGTGCCCGAGGTGTAGACGATCGTCGCCAGGTCGTCGGCCGACACCCCCCGGCGGCGCTCACGCAGCTGGGCGTCGTCCACGTCCAGCCCACCCTCGCGGAGACGGTCCAGCCCGCCGCCGCCGATCTGCCACACCCGCGGCGGCCTGGACAGGTCCGCGGCCACGTCCTCGACCAGGCGGCGATGCGTCTCGCGCTCGACCACCACGGCGACCGGGCCGGCGTCCTTCAGCACCCAGCGGACCTGCTCGGCCGAGGAGGTCTCATAGATCGGGACCGGCAGCGCCGCCACCGTCCACAGGGCGTAGTCCACCAGCGTCCACTCGTAGCTGGTGGCGGACATCAGCGCCACCCGATCGCCGGGCTGGATCCCGGCGGCGAGGAAGCCGGCCGCCAGGCTGTGAACGTCGGCCGCGAACTGCCTGGCCGTCACCGGACGCCAGCTGCCGGCCGACCGGCGCTGGAACAGGACCATGTCGCTGTGCACCCGGTCGTCGGCGAACACCACGTCGGCGAGCTGGGCGTCGGAGGCGACGGTCATCGGGGCCGGGATCGCATGGACACGCATCGCTCATCTCCCGTGTGCGGAAAAGGCCAACCGGGTGGCGTCGGTGTACTGCGGCACCGGGCGGCGCATGTACGACGGCGTAAAGCAGCCAATTGGCCTGATTCCCCAGGTCACCAGGCGCACACCTGACAGGCGAAGGCCGATCCTCGAGGACTGGATGCGCTCCTACCGGCCCGAGGAACTCTTCGACGAGCACGGCGCCCCCGATGCGCTGGTGCTGTCGATCAACCCCGTGGGAGAGCTGCGGATGAGTGGCAACCCGCACGCCAACGGGGGCCTGCTCACCGTCGACCTCGACCTGCCCGACTTCCGCGAGTACGCGGTGCCGGTGGAGGCGCCGGGCCGGGACCGGCTCGAGTCGACCCGCAAGCTCGGCGAGTTCATGCGCTCGTCGACGAGGGCACGACCACGACCCCGTTCGACATGGTGGTGCGCAACCGGGCATCCCGGTACCACCTGATGATCGACGCGCTGAACGCCGCGCGGCGGACCCCGGCAGGGGCGAGCGAGCTGATGGCGTGGTGCGAGCAGCAGCTCCTCCGCCACGAGCGGTACGTGGTCGAGCACCTGCAGGACATGCCGGAGGTGCGGGATTGGTCGCTGGGCGACTGGGCAGAGCAAGGCTGAGTGAGCCGGTATCGCCCAGCGGATGCGCGTTCTTGACGAAGGGGATCGCCGTGTCGCCCTCGATCGCACTGCAGAACGCCGTCCTGCTCGACCTCGACGGCGTGCCGCAGGTCAGTCGAACTCCTCGATGTACTCCTCGGGCGGACCGAGCTGAGGGCGGTCGCGGAGTTCCAGGGTGGAGCCCAGGTGCTCCAGCTCCAGGACGGTCACGGTGTTCTCGCCCTCGCGCAGCAGCGGAGCCGGGCAGTACAGCGTGACCTGCGGGCCGATCTCCCAGTAGCGGCCGAGGAGGAAGTCGTTGACCCAGACGAGGCCGCGGCGCGAGCCCGGGAGGGCGAGGAAGGTGTCCGCGGGCGTGTCGACGTGCACGGTCGCCTCGGCGAACCCGGTGTTCGTGGTGGCGGGGCCGGCGGCGCCGGCGCGGGCCAGGTCGGCGGCCGACCAGTCCTGCAGGGCGATCGGCCTGCTGTCCCAGCCCTGCACCATCCGCCGGTCCACGAGGACCGGCCCGAGCAGGCCCTTGTGCCCGCCGATGCGGGGCCCGTAGTTGACCCGGCCGAGGTTCTCCACCAGGACCTCCAGGCGCACGCGTTCGCCGGTCCCGCGTACGCGCAGGTCGTCGAGCGCGGCGCCGTCGGCGAAGACCGTGGCCCGGTCGCGGACGTCGGTGAGGACGAGCCGGTGCTCGCCCTCCGGGACGCGCGGGTGCGCGGTGTGCAGGACCATGCCCGCGTCGAGCCCGAGCTGCTCGAACGACGCCGGCCGCGGCCCGGTCAGGGTGGGCGCCGGCACGGCGCGCAGCCCGGGCAGCAGGTCGGCGCGGTGGACGAGGGGAACGCGCGCGGGCGGCAGGGCCGGCATGCGCTCGGCCACCCGTACGGGCCCGCGCGCGCCGAGGACTTCGCGTACGGCGAAGAACTTGGGCGTGAGCGTGCCGTCCTCGGCGATGGGGGCGTCGGAGTCGTAGCTGGTCACGGTGGGCTGCAGCCGGCCGTCGTCCTCGTTGGCGCCGGCCCAGAGCCCGAAGTTGGTGCCGCCGTGGGCCATGTAGAGGCTGACGCTGCCGCAGTCGGCGACGATCCCCTCCAGGGTACGCACGACGCTGTCCACCCCGCGGACGTGGTGCGGCTCGCCCCAGTGGTCGAACCAGCCGTTCCAGAACTCGGCGACCACGAACGGCTCGTCGGGCCGCCGCGTGCTGAGGAGCTTGCGGGCGGCGTCGGGCTTGGAGCCGAGGGTGACGGCCGTCAGGGTGTCCGGCAGGGTGCCGCCGTCGAGCATCAGCTCGGTCGGGCCGTCGGCGGTGAACAGCAGCTCCCGGATGCCGCGCGCGGTCAGCGCCTCGCGGTTCCAGCGCACGTAGGCGTGGTCGTCGCCGAAGCTGCCGAACTCGTTCTCGACCTGCACCGCCACGACGGGTCCGCCCTCGGCGGCCTGGAGCGCGGCGACGCGCGGGATCAGCTCGTCGAACCAGCGGCCGACGGCGGAGGTGAAGGCGGGGTCCGAGCTGCGGACGGCGACGTCGCGGGCGGTGAGCCAGCTCGGCAGGCCGCCGTTGGACCACTCCGCGCAGATGTACGGGCCCGGCCGGACGACGACGTCGAGCCCTTCCTCGCCGACCAGGCGGATGAAGCGTTCGAGGTCGCGCCAGCCGTCGAAGCGCGGGGCCTCGTCCTCGCGGGGCTGGTGGAAGTTCCACGGGACGTATGTGTCGACCGTGTTGAGCCCGAGGTCCGCGAGCCGGCGGATGCGGTCGCGCCACAGGTCGGGATGAACGCGGAAATAGTGCAAGCCCCCGGCCAGGATGCGGTGGGGGACGCCGTGACGGTACAGCCTCCGCCCGCGCCAGGTGAGCGCGCTCGCTTCGGTCGGAGCGCCGTCGGTCGGGGTCGTCGGGGCCGGGGTGTCCGGCGCGGGCAGCTCAGTCACGGCCGTGAGCTTATGTTATCGATGACATACGTAACAAGGCCGATATGATCGGAGCTGAGGAAGGCCGCCAGAGAGGAGCGCCATGACCGAGGCCACCGAGCGGCCCAGCCGACAGGTCACGAGACAGCCCAGCATGGCCGACGTGGCCAGGACCGCCGGCGTGTCGGCGCAGACCGTCTCGCGCGCGCTGCGCGACTCGCCGAACGTCACGCCGGAGACGAAGAAGCGCGTGCTCGCGGCCGTGGAGCAGCTCGGCTACCGGTTCAACAACGCCGCCCGGGTGCTCTCCTCGGGGCGCAGCCACACCATCGGCCTGGTGCTGCTGCAGTCCGGGGGCTACTACTCGCGCTCGGCGGTGACCGCGGGCGTCGAGGCGGCCGCGGGCGAGGCCGGCTACGCGGTCAGCATCGCGACCATCGCCTCGCTCGACACCGGCCTGATGGAGCGCTCCCTGTCGAAGCTGGCCGACCAGGGCGTCGAGGGCATCATCATCGCCGTCCCGCTCATCTCGGTGACGCGGAAGATGGAGGACATCACCCGCGACATCCCCACGGTCACACTCGACGGCTCCCGCACCGCCAGCGCCCGCGCGCTCGGCATCGACCAGAAAGAGGCCGGCCGCCTGGCCACCCAGCACCTGCTCGACCTCGGCCATCGCCAGGTATGGCACGTCTCGGGCCCCGACGAGTGGATCGAGGCGCGCAGGCGGCGCGAGGGCTGGCAGGAGTGCCTGGCCGCAGCCGGGATCGCGGCGCCGCCGCCGCTGGAGGGCGACTGGTCGCCCGACTCCGGCTATCTCCAGGGGCAGATCCTGGCTCGCATCCCCGACGTGACGGCGGTCTTCGCCGCCAGCGACGAGATGGCCTTCGGGTTGATCCGCGCGCTGCGCGAGCACGGCAGGAAGGTGCCGGACGACGTGTCCATCGTGAGCGTCGACGACATCGCCCTGGCCGCCTACTGCTGCCCGCCGCTGACCACCGTGCGCCAGGACTTCTACCGCTCCAGCGCGGCCGCGGTCGCCCTGCTGCTGACGGGCGACGACGCCGGCGCGGCCGAGGTCGTCGTCCCGGCGTCGCTGGCGGTGCGCGACTCCACGGCACCGCCCCGCTCGCACTGACGGTCCCGGCCGTAGGCGACAGCTCGTAAACTGCCTCTTGCATCTTTCATGTTATCGATGCCACTGTAACAAGGTCCGGAATGCAGACCCCTGCGCGACGCCCTTTCGGCGTGCCCTCCGACGCGGGTGCGGCCCGGACTTCGTTCTTCCGCTCGCACCCAGGTGGGCAGACGTCCACGGGAAGGATCACCAGAACCATGAGGAGATCACTCGTCCTGGCGGGCGCCGCGGTCACGGTCCTCGGGCTGCTCACCGGCTGCTCCGCCGGCGGGGACGGCGCTGACTCCGGCAAGACGACCCTGAGCGTCGCCGCCCTCGAAGGCGGCTACGGCCGCGACATGTACACCCAGGTCATCCAGGCGTACGAGGCCGCGCACCCCGACGTCGACGTGCAGCTGCAGATCTCGAAGAGCATCGAGGACGAGATCACGCCCAACATGAAGGCGGGGCGCTACCCCGACGTCGTCGTGCTCGGACAGGGTCGTAAGGCCGCGCTCACCGAGACGCTCGTCAAGGACAAGGCCCTGGAGGACCTCACGCCCGTCCTGCAGGCGAACGTCCCCGGCGAGAGCCAGACGGTGAGCGCCAAGCTCATCGACGGCATCGTCGGCAACCTCAACACCAACCCGTACGGCGACGACAAAACGTACCTGATGCCGATGTACTACGCGCCGACCGGGCTGGTCTACAACAAGGGCCTGTTCGAGGAGAAGGGCTGGGAGGTCCCGGCCACCTGGGACGAGATGTGGGCGCTCGGTGACAAGGCCAAGAAGGACGGCATCGCGCTGTTCACGTACCCGACGGCCGGGTACCTCGACTCCTTCTTCTTCGCCCTGCTGGCCGACGTCGGCGGTGAGCAGTTCTACAACGACGTCATGACGTACAAGCAGGGCGTCTGGCAGACGCCGCAGGCCAAACAGGTCCTCGACATCGCCACCAAGCTGCTGAGCTACGCCGCGCCGACCACGGTCGGATACGCCAACGAGCAGGACTTCACCAAGAACCAGCAGTCGATCCTCGACAACAAGGCGCTGTTCATGCCGAACGGCACCTGGATCGTCGGCGAGATGGCCGACGCGCCGCGCGAGGACGGCTTCGCGTGGGGCCTGACGCCGCTGCCCGCGGCCGGCGAGGGCGGCAAGCGTTACATCACGACCTCGGTCGAGTCGGTCTGGGTGCCCGGCGCCGCCAAGAACAAGGACGCGGCGAAGGACTTCGTCGCCTACCTGTACTCCGACGCGGCCGCGAAGATCTTCGCCCAGTCGAACGCGATCCAGCCGATCAAGGGCATCGTGGACAGCCTGTCCGGCGAGAACGCCGAGTTCTACAAGGTCTACGAGGACCCGTCGGTCACGGCGCTCGTCGGCGGCTTCGCCAGCACCGCGCCCGTCCCGGGCGTGGACATCAAGGCCACCCTCTTCGACACCGCCAACAGCGTCATCAGCGGCGACAAGACCCAGGACCAGTGGCAGAGCGCGCTGAACGACGCCAGCGAGAAGCTCCGCCAGGCGGGCAGCTGACGCACCGGCGGCGGCCCGCCGCACCGGGCCGCCGCCTCCCCGACCACACGTCCTGAGCGACCCAAGGACCCGGCATGGCGACGACTACCTCCTCCCCACCCTCGGACACATCGGCACCGGCGCGACCCGCCGGGCGCTCGGCACGGCGTCGCGGCGACGGCCGCTTCGTGCTCGCGTGCCTGCTGCCCGCGCTCGTGCTGTTCGTGCTGTTCATGGTCGTCCCCACCGTGAACGTGTTCCGGATGTCGTTCTACACCTGGAGCGGCTTCTCCCCGGACATGCGTTTCGTCGGGTTCGACAACTTCACCCAGCTCTTCGAGGACGCGCAGTTCGTCCGCGCGTTCCAGAACACCGTCGCGCTGCTGGTCGTCGTGACCGTCGTGACGATGGGCATGGGGCTGTTCCTCGCCGCGATCATGACCCGGCAGCGGCTGCGCGGGCGGAACTTCTACAGGTTCGTGCTCTACGTCCCGAACGTGCTGTCGGTGGTGGTCATCGCGGCGATCTTCTCCGCGATCTACGACCAGCAGAACGGCCTGCTCAACGGGACCCTGCGGCTGCTGTCGCTGGACGGCCTGCAGCAGGTCTGGCTCGGTGACCAGGACATCGTGCTCTGGTCGGTGGCGATCGCGATGGTCTGGCAGTCGCTCGGCTACTACATGGTGCTCTACATGTCGAGCATGGCGAGCATCCCCGAGGAGCTGTACGAGGCCTCCGGGCTCGACGGGGCGTCACCCACCCGGCAGTTCTTCTCCATCACCCTGCCGCTCATCTGGCAGAACCTGCGTACGACGCTGACGTTCTTCGTGATGAGCGCCGTCAACCTCAGCTTCGTCCTCGTCCGCGCGATGACCGGCGGCGGCCCCGACGGCTCCTCCGAGGTGCTGCTGAGCTACATGTACAAGCAGGCGTACACGAACTCGTCGTACGGATACGGCATGGCCATCGGCGTCGTGATCTTCGCCTTCTCGTTCCTCGTCTCGCTCCTGGTGAGCCGGGCGACGCGGCGCGAGCCCCTCCAGTTCTGAGGACAGCCCCATGACCACGATCACCACACCTCGCAACCGCGGCGACCGGCCCAGAGCCGGCCGGGTGCTGACGTACCTCCTCGTCATCGCGATCGCGCTGGCCATCGCGGTGCCGGTCGCGTGGGTGCTGCTCGCCTCGCTGAAGCAGAAGAGCGAGTTCTACGGCAGCCCGTGGACGCTGCCCGAGGGCCTGCACCTGCAGAACTACGTCGACGCGTTCTTCACCGCCCACATGGGCCAGTACTTCTTCACCTCGGTGCTGGTCACGCTGCTCGGGCTGGCGTTCGTGCTGGCGGTCTCGGTGCCGGCGGCGTACGTCATCGCGCGGTACGAGTTCCGCGGGCGCGCCTTCATCGAGGTGGCGCTGCTGGCCGGGCTGTTCGTCAACGTCAACTACATCGTCGTGCCGATCTTCCTGATGCTGGTCGGCTGGGACCGGGCGCTCGTGGACGTGCTGCCGGGGGGCTTCTTCATCGACAACCCCGGGGTGCTGTCGCTGGTGTACGCGGCCACGTCGATCCCGTTCTCGATCTACCTGCTCACCGCGTACTTCCGGTCGATCCCGACCTCGTACGAGGAGGCGGCCGCGCTGGACGGGGCGTCCCGCTTCCAGATCATGACCAGGGTGATGCTGCCGATCGCCCGCCCGGCGGTCGTGACCGTGATCCTGTTCAACTTCCTGGCCTACTGGAACGACTTCATCATCGCGCTCACCCTGCTCCCCGGCGAGGGCAAGACGCTGCAGGTCGGCCTGCTCAACCTGATGACCGCGCAGAAGGCGGCGGCGGACTACGGCCGCCTGTACGCCGGCATGGTCATCGTCATCGTCCCCGTCCTCATCCTCTACGCGCTCATCCAGCGCCGGCTCATCGCAGGCATGTCGTCCGGCGGCGTGAAGGGCTGACAGGAGACCCTCATGAAGGAATCCACGCGCGGCGCGCTCGTCGTCACCGCCCGGACGCTCGTCGCGGCCCTGTGCGTCGTGGTCGTCGTCGCCGTCCGTACGACCGTCGGCTGGGGCAGCCTCGCGATCATGCTGTGCGCGCTGCTCGTCCTGCTGGGCGTGCTCGCCTCGTACAACCGGAGGTTCCACTGATGGACGGACGCGCGCTGGTCGCGGTCAGGCCGAGCGAGCGCCAGCTCGCGTGGCAGGAGATGGAGTTCTACGGGTTCATCCACTTCGGCATGAACACGATGACGGACCGGGAGTGGGGCGAGGGCCACGAGGACCCGGCCCTCTTCGACCCGGCCGGTCTCGACGCCGACCAGTGGGTCAGGGCGCTGAAGAGCGCCGGGATGACCGGGGTGATCCTCACCTGCAAGCACCACGACGGCTTCTGCCTGTGGCCGAGCGACGTCACGACGCACTCGGTGGCCTCCTCGCCGTGGCGCGGGGGCCGGGGCGACGTGGTCGCGGAGGTCGCCGACGCGGCGCGGCGGCACGGACTGAAGTTCGGCGTCTACCTGTCGCCGTGGGACCGCACCGAGGCGTCGTACGGCGGCGGGACCGCGTACGACGACTTCTACGTCGCCCAGCTCACCGAGCTGCTCACCCGGTACGGCCCGGTGTTCACCGTGTGGCTGGACGGCGCGAACGGCGAGGGCCCCAACGGCAGGCGACAGGTGTACGACTGGGACCGCTACTACGCGGTGGTGCGCGAGCTGCAGCCGGACGCGGTCATCAACGTGTGCGGGCCCGACGTCCGCTGGTGCGGCAACGAGGCCGGGCAGACCCGCCCCGACGAGTGGAGCGTGGTCCCGAGGGAGCTGCAGGACGCCGAGCGGATCGCCGACCGTTCGCAGCAGGCCGACGACGGGACGTTCGCCCGGCTGGTCCGCAGCGACGACCTCGACCTCGGCAGCCGCGCCGCGCTGGCGGGACACGAGGACGACCTGGTCTGGTATCCGGCCGAGGTGAACACCTCGATCCGGCCCGGATGGTTCCACCACCCGGCCGAGGACGGCGCGGTCCGGTCCGTGGACGAGCTGTTCGGCATCTACCTGAAGTCGGTCGGCGGCAACTCCTGCTTCCTGCTCAACGTCCCGCCGGCCCGCGACGGACTCGTCCACGACGCCGACGTGGCGGTGCTGGAGGAGCTCGGGCGGCGCATCGAGGGCTTCCGGGCTCGGCGCGTGGAGGCGAGCGCGACGGTGACGTCCGGCGCGCCGGGCGACGTCGCGACCGCGTGGCCCGGGCGGGCGCGTACGCCGTGGCGACCGGACGACGCCGACCCCGTGCCCGGGGTGACGCTCGCGTTCGACCGGTCGCGGGTGGTCGAGGCGGTCGTCGTGGGCGAGGACATCACGCAGGGGCAGCGCGTCGAGCACGTCGTCGTCAAGGGCCGCAGGGCCGGGCGTTGGACGACGCTCGCCGAGGCGAACGCGGTCGGCTACCAGCGTGTCCTGACGTTCCCGCCGGCCGAGGCCGACGCCGTCCGGGTGGAGATCACCGAGACCCGCGACACGCCCGTGGTCGCCCGCGTGGCGGTGATCGAGACGGCGACCTCGTGAGAAGCGCCGCTCAGAGCACCGCGAAGCAGCGCGGGGGAAGCGCCGCCAAGCGGGACGGGAAG
>NZ_SMKQ01000127.1 GCF_004348995.1 Nonomuraea terrae | reverse complement strand
CAGCCCGCCCCTCCCCGGCGACACCAGGGTCGTGCACATCGGCCGCCTGTCGGCCGAGCGCGGGGTGCACGAGCTGGTCGGCCTGGCCGAGCGCCTGATCCCGTACGGCGTGCGGATGGACGTGATCGGCGCGGCGGCCCCCGGCGTGCGCCCCCTGCTGCGCGACGCCCAGCGCGTGGGCCTGCTGGACTGGTTCGGCTACGTGCCCAACCGCCACGCCCTGCGCATGGCCGAGGGCGCGCTGGCCGGGCTGTCGCTGGCCCGCGACACCGTTCGGACACCACCCACGAAGATCATGGACTACATGGGCCGCGGCCTGCCGGTCATCACGACCCCGCCGGGCGCCCCGCTGGTCGAGCCCGTCGGTTGCGGGCTCGTCGTGCCCCTCGACGTGGACGCCGTGCTGAACGCCGTTCTCGACCTCAAGGAGAACCCCGCGCGGCGGGTCAAGCTCGGGGCGCTCGGCCACGCCGAGGCCCGGCTGCGCCACCACTGGCCCGACCAGGCCGCCGCCTTCGCCCGCCAGGCGGAGTCCTGGGCCGGTCTGGCCGCCCACGCCCTGGCCGTCTGACGCGCCGGCTCAGGAGTACCGGTCCGGCGACAGCGCCGCCGCGGTGAGGCTCAGATGCCGGACGAGAACCGCGGCCGCGGCGGCGGGGTCGCGGGCGAGAGCGGCCTCCTCAAGGCGACGGTGCTCGTCGCGGGGCGCACGGCTGGGCGTGCGGTGGCCGGACCAGCGGCGGGCCAGCTCGCTCGCCGTCCACATCCGGTCGAAGGTGTCGAGCAGGACGGAGTTGCCGCAGCCCTCCAGCAGGGTGCGGTGGAAGCCGTGGTGGGCCTCGGCCCAGGCGTCGCTGCAGTACTCGCCCTCCTCGGGCGCGAACGCCGGGGTGCGCGCCAGCCTGTGGTGCGCGGCGCGTACGCGGGCCTCCCACTCGACGTCGCCACGCTCGACCGACATGCGCAGCATGGGCTCTTCGATGGTCAGCCGGGCCTCGGTGAGCTCCTGCCAGCGGCGATCGGAGAAGGCCGGCACGGCGAAGCCGCGATTGGGCAGCCGGTCGGCGAGCCCCTCCCCCACCAGTCGCACCAGGGCCTCGCGCACCACGGCGAGGCTGACCCCTTGTTCCTTGGCCAGCTCCTGCGGCTTGAGTGCGTCTCCCGGAGCGTGGGCCCCGTGCAGGATGGCCGCCCGAAGCCGGGCGTGAACCTGCTCCGAAAGCATCTGCTTGCCCGACAAGGCAGGGCCGCGGTCCGTCTGAGTCACGGCCACATACTAACGGCGCGGCCAAATAATCGATTATGCCTGTTACGATCGATCGCTGTAGCCAACCGTTCCACGGAAAGAAGTACGTCATGACCGGCAACGACCCCTTCGCCCGCCTCCCCGAGGCGGCGGTCTTCACCGTCACCAGCACGACCGTGACCGACGGCGCGCCCCTGCCCCTTGAGCAGATGTCCGCCGGTGTCCCCGGTGGCAAGGACGTCTCCCCGCACCTGTCCTGGAGCGGAGCCCCCGAGGGCACCAAGAGCTACGCCGTGACCGTCTACGACCCGGACGCCCCCACCGGCTCCGGATTCTGGCACTGGGCCGTGGCCGACATCCCCGCCACCGTCACCGAGCTGCCGGAGGGCGCCGGCGACGATGCCGGCTCGGGCCTGCCGGAAGGCTCCTTCCAGCTGCCCAACGACGTCCGCGTGGCCCGGTTCATCGGCGCCGCACCGCCCGCCGGCCACGGCCCTCACCGCTACTTCATCGTGGTGCACGCCCTGGACGTCGAGCACATCGGCGTCCCGGCCGAAGCCACTCCTGCCTACCTGGGCTTCACCATGTCCGGCCACATCCTCGCCCGCGCGGTCCTGACCGCCACCGCCGAGATCCCGCGCTGAGCGGTACGACGCGATGGAGGAGCGGCCCGCCCGGTCGGGCCCGGCGGTCAGCCGGACGGTCAGCCGGACGGTGGCCGGGATGGAGCGGGACGGGTCGGCCGAGCGGCGGCTTCACGAGCTGCTCGGCCACCCGGACCGCCGCCCGCACGGCAAGGCTCTACCACGGGCCCGACGAGTTCGTCACCGTGGGCCGCTGGGCCGGTCGAGGTCGAAGGCGACGTCCGCGAGCCGGACGGTGCGCACGCGCGGGTCCTCGATGATCCGGCGCAGCGTCCCGATCGCGACGAGCTGGTCCACGTACGCGTAGGCCAGGCCGTCGCGCGCGGCCGTACGCAGCCGGTCGAGGGACAGGTCGAACCGGCGCAGGTTCGCGTCGTCGTGCTCGCGGAGCAGTCCGGCCCACTTCCGGAAGTTGCCCAGGTCGACGCCGCACCCTTCCTTCCCCTCGGCGACCTCTCCGCGGTCCCAGGTGCCGGCGCCCCACGTGACGGGCAGCGCGCTCGTCCTGCGTTCGTAGACGACCTTGTCCGCGCACCTGTCGTACGTCTTCAGGAAGCCCTTCAGGGCGTCCGGCGCGAGCGGCGCGGCGAACTCCACCACCGCCAGCGCGTTGAGCCCGTCAGGCAGCCTGGCCAGCACCTTGCGCACCTCGTCCTTGGGGGCGAGCGCGCCGCCGACGTTGAACAGCGCGAGCGAGAGCCTGGTGCCCGCCGTGTGGCCCAGCGGCAGGCGCCCCACGCGCCCGAAGAGGTCCTGACTGATCGTGTACGCGCCGCCGCCCGCCCAGGGCCCGGTGGCGGCGCGCAGCGGGGCGGCGGTGACCTCGAACGACATCGACGCCGGCGTGGTCGCGCAGCACGCTGCGACGACGACCTGGTAGGCCGGGTTGTACAGCTTGAAGGCGGTGCCGAGCACGTCCGTCATCCGCTGCTCCCGGTCGCCGCGCGTCTGCACCAGCCTCGACCCCACCGTGGCGGCGAGGGCGAGCGCCAGCAGGACCGCGAGCACGACGGACGCCGTCCTGAAGAGCCCCCGCCGGACCGCCCGCCTGGTCAGCTTCACATCAAAGTCCGGCATTTCTGGAAAATCATCAGTCATTCTGGTCTCCGTAGATCTCGGCGAAGGCGGTCCTGGCGCGCCACACGGCGGTCTTGATCGAGGCGTGGTTCCTGCCGGTCATCGCGGCCACCTCCGCCAGCGAGAAACCCTCGAAGTAGACGAGCACGAGCAGCCGGCGATGCCGCTCCGGCAGCCGTTCCAGCGCGTCGCGCACGTCGAGCGAGGCCACGTGCAGCGGCGGCACCCCGAGCTCCTCCGGGGCGGGCAGGGCGAGTTCACGACGCGCGCGGCGGACGTGGTCGATGAGGACGTTGCGGGCGATCCTGAGCAGCCACGCGGCCGGGTTCTCCCCGCGCCAGCCCAGCAGCGCCCTGGTCGCCTTGACGAACGTCTCCTGGGCCAGGTCCTCCGCGAGATGGGGGTCACGGGTCCTGCGCAGGAGGAACCCGCACACGAGCGGCCAGTGCTCGCGATACAGCTCCTCGATGATGGCGCCCCCCGTGTTCTTCCAATGGTCACATCACACCTAGACGGCACCCGGGGGGAGATGGTCACAGGCCGGACCGGTTGATGTACTGGTGCCATGGCATCGCATCTGATCCAAGGCAGGACGGTGGGCATGCCGGTGCGGGTGCGGGACGCCGAGGTCTGCGGCGCCTTCTATCCGGTACGCGCCGACGCCGCCCGAGCGGTGATCGCGTACTCGGGGCTCGACGTGGCCGAGGTGCTGCCCGGCAAGGCCGTCTGCGTGCTGCTGTTCATCGACTACCGCGACGGCGACCTCGACGCCTACCACGAGTTCGGCATGGCCTTCCTGATCCGCCCGCCCGGGACGACCGGCTCCAAGGGGCCGGCCGACCTGCGGCAGGCGGGGTTGTTCGTGCACTGGCTGCCGGTCGACCAGGCGTTCACCCTGGAGGCCGGCCGTACGCTGTGGGGGTTCCCGAAGGAGCTGGCCGACATCGACCTGCGGCTGAACTCACCGTACAAACGGTGCGTGCTGCGCAAGGACGGCCGGCTGGTGCTCGACATGCTGATCAAGCCGGGCGTGCCCGTGCCGGGCGGCGCGGTCGTGGCGCCGTTCGCCGCCTACACCCACCGCGAAGGGGTCACGAGGCGCGTGCCGTGGTCCGTACGCGTGCGCGGCGCCCGGCTGCGGGCCGGCGGCGCGCTGATCCGCCTGGGCAACCACCCCATCGCCAAGGAGCTGAGCGAGCTCGGGCTGCCCCGGCGGGCGACGTTCACCACGACCGTCTCGCATGCCCAGCTGACCTTCGGGGAGGCGCTCGAGACCTAGACGATCGGCGGGCGGCCCAGCTTGACCATGCGCCAGGCGGTGCGCCAGGCCATGGGACGGCGCTCACCGGCCGGCGTGCGCAGCCCTTCGAAGAAGCCGGCGAACCAGGCCTTGAGCGCCCCGCTGGTGCCGCGCTCGCGGATCAGCGTGAGCACGATCCAGTTGGTCAGATACAGGACGGCCAGCGGCCACGGCAGATTGCGGCGGGCCAGCCAGACGCGGTTGCGGGCGTTGAGCCGGTAGAAGTCGGCGTGCCGGGTCGGCGGCACCTGCGGGTGGTACATCACCGTCTCGGCGTCGTACTCGATGCGGTAGCCTTCGCCCAGCAGCCGCCAGGCCAGGTCGGTCTCCTCGTGGGCGTAGAAGAACTTCTCCGGCAGCCCGCCCACCTGGAGGAACGCCGAGCGCCTGATCGCCGAGGCGCCGCCGAGGAACGTGGTGACCGGCGAAGAGCGCTGTGGGTCGCCGGCCCGCAGCCGCGGGACGTGGCGGCGCTGGCCGATGCCGCCTTCTGGGTCCATCACCCGGAAGGAGAGCACCGCGAGATCAGGCTCGGTGGCGAAGCGGTCGCGCACGTGGGCGACGACCTTCTGGCTGGCATACCAGCCGTCGTCGTCGAGGAACAGCACGACGTCTCCCGAGCACTCCTCGACGCCCCGGTTGCGGCCGGCGGGGATGCCCGTGTTCTGCTCCAGCCTGATCGACTTCACGACCGCGGCCGAGCCTTCGGGTGGCGTCGCCGACACCTCGGGCACGTCGGCTCCGTTTCCAACGATCACCACCTCGACGTCGCCGTCGACCTGGTTGAGCGCGGACTCGACCGCCCGGTTCAGCTCCGCGACCCGGTTGCCCATGGTGAGGATGACGCACGAAATCTTCAACGAATCATCGTCCTGACGCGTTGAGGACACGAGCGGAGCATTCTTTCATGATCACCGAGTCTGCTGGTCTGCATGGTCTGGATGGTGAAGCTAAGCGTATCGGAACCGGCAGTGAACCCCCACCGAACGGCGAACGTCCGATCAATACGACGGACGAGGGCCGCCTGCGGTTCCGCCATGATCAGGCCAGCCGCCGCGAAGCCAGGATGCTGACCAGATGCAGCACCGCCTGCACCCCGGCGGCGACCACGCAGGCGACCACCAGAACGCGGGTCGCCGTCAGGTCGCCGAGCACCGCGTCGATCACCGCCGCGACCACCGCGAGCAGCGACAACTCGATGGGCTGCATGATGCGGTGGAACTTCGTGGCCGCCACGATCCGCCGCGCGAGGCTGAGCAGCCCGGAGCGGAACTGCGCCACGGACGCCTCGCTCGCGGCCGGCAGCCCGCCCTTGGCCCGTGCGACGTCGACCAGGTCGGTCTCGGCCTTGATCAGGATGGCGCCGAGCGCGGCCGCGAAGCCGAGCACGGTATACCAATCCGGTAGAACGGCGGACGCCCGCCAGCCGAGCCCGGCCAGCAGCGCCGCCTCGGTGAAGTAGGCGCCGACGCGGTCGAGGTAGACCCCGGTCAGCGAGGTCTTGCCCGTCCACCGGGCCAGCTCGCCGTCGGAGCAGTCGAGCAGCAGGTAGACCTGCACGAGCAGGGCGGCCAGCACGACCGCCCACAGCCCCGGCAGCGCCAGGACGACCCCGGCGACGACGCCCGCCACCGTCATGACCCAGGTGAGCTGGTTGGGCGTGACCGGCGTCTTGGTCATCAGCCAGGTGACGTAGATGGACAGGCGCCGCATGTAGAGCACGCCCGCCCAGTGCTCGCCGTTCTTGCGTTCGAGGTGGCCCGCCGGCTGGGCCACCTGCCGCAGCTCAGCTACCGAAGGCCCGGACATAGTCCCCCACCCGATCGCGGATCTCGGAGTCCTGCATGCGCAGGTGCTCCAGGATCGTGTAACGGCCGGGACGCGTGGCCGGGGCCAGGGCGACGACCTCGGCGAACTGCTCGCCGGTCAGCCCGATGTCGCCGGGGACGACAGGCAGCCGGTGCTGACGCAGGCAGTCGACGACCTGCTTGACCCGGGCCTCGTCCTCCCTGAGGAAGAAGCAGAAGGCGGCACCGATGCCGGCGAGCTCGCCGTGGTTGGAGGTGCCGGGGAAGAGCTGATCCACGGCATGAAGGATCTCATGATCTCCACCGCTCGCGGGCCGCGACGAGCCCGCGACGACCATCGACATGCCCGACAGGATCAGGGACTCGGCCAGCACGGTGAGGAACGCGTCGGACTCGATGGAGTCGGTGCGCCCGATGAGCGCCTCGGCTGCGGTGCGGGCCATCGAGCAGGCCAGCCCGTCGATGGGCTCGCCGCGCTCGACGTTGCCGAGCTGCCAGTCCTCGATGGCCGACAGGTTGCTCACCACGTCGCCGACCCCGGCCCTGACCAGCGACTCGGGCGCGTTGTGCACGAAGTCGAGGTCGACCAGGATGGCCAGCGGCATCGGCACCCCGAACGTGCCCTTGCCGCCCTCGTACACGAGGGAGGCCGTGGGCGAGCAGATGCCGTCGTGGGAGAGGTTGGTGGCCACGGCGACCATGGGGATGCCGGCGAGCGAGGCGGCGTATTTCGTCGCGTCGATGGTCTTGCCGCCGCCGACGCCGACCACGACCTCGTAGGCGCCCTTGCGCAGGTCGGCGCCGAGCGAGACGGCGGCGTCGACCGTGCCGTCGGCCACCCGGAACACCTCCGCCTCGCCCAGCGTGGGGGCGATGAGGCTCTCGATGTGGTCGCCCTGGCCCGGCCCGACGGCCACGGCGACCCGGCCGGAGGTCGCCACGCGGCTGTCGGCGAGCAGAGCGCCGAGCTGCGCGACCGCGCCCCTCCTGACGTCCATGGTGAGGGGGGCCGGCAGCATCCTGGCTAGAAGCGGCATGCGCGCCCCTCAGTAACGGACGGCGATCGTGCGGGCCTTGGCCAGGTCGTCGTGGTTGTCCACCTCGACCCAGTCGACCTCGCCGATGGGCGCGGCGTGGATGACCTCCCCGCGCGCGACCATCTCCTGGTAGCCGTCCTCGTAGTAGAGCTGGGGGTCACGTTCGTAGGTGGCCTTGAGCGCGTCGGCCAGGCGCTCGGCCGCGCCGGGGCGGATGAGCGTGGCGCCGATGTACTCGCCGTAGGCGTCGGCCGGGTCCATCAGCTTGGTGATGCGCCGCAGCGAGCCCTCGGGCGAGAGCGTCACCTTCATCTCCTCGTCGGCCAGCTTCTTGACGTTGTCGACGGCCAGCAGGATGTCACTCGTCTCGGGGGCCGACAGCAACGTCTTCTCGACCGAGACCGGGTGCACGGTGTCGCCGTTGACCAGCAGCGCCCCCTGGGCGAAGTAGTCGCGGGCGCACCACAGGGAGTACGCGTTGTTCCACTCCTCGGCCTTGTCGTTGTGCACGAGGGTGAGCTTGACGCCGTGCCGCTTCTCCAGGTCGTCCTTACGCTCGTGTACGGCCTGCGCCGCGTACCCGACGACCACCACGACCTCGCGCAGGTCCACCTCGGCCAGGTTGCGCAGCGAGATGTCCATGATCGTGGTCTCTCCGTCGACCGGCACGAGCGCCTTGGGCAGCGTGTCGGTGTACGGCCGCAGGCGTCGTCCGGCCCCAGCGGCCAGCACCATTCCCAGCAACGTGCACTCCTCAGTCGAGCGTCTCTGTAGGCCCAAAGAGTATTCGCCTTTGGCACTTCTGCGGGTAATCCGCCGTTAGTCTTGCGTTCCCGCTTCGGCGGTCTCGGTGCCGATCCGGGGCGCGGCGAGCCAGCATGTCAGGCTCTCCCAGCCGAACAACGCCCACAGGTAGAGCGCGAGCAGCACGTAGCCGCCGGTCAGCCAGCCGGCCAGGGCGAACAACGAGACGATCATCATCCTGCCATCCCAGCCGAGCCCGGCGGTCGCCAGCCACTGCGGCGGATAGACGCGCTGGCGCAGCCGGTAGACGAGGTCGTAGTGGCGGAAGGCGAGCGCGCCGAGCAGCAGGGAGATCAGCACGGGGTGCACGCCGTTGGCGAAGCCGCAGGCCGCGAGGAAGGCGTACTCGATGAGCCGCAGGATCGGCGGCACGAGCCAGTCGAGCCTGCCGTCGTGGGCGTGCGAGCTGCCGGGTCCGGCCAGCAGCAGCGTCACGGTGGGGGCGAACACCGCGAGGCCGTCGGCCCCGGCCACGCCGATGAGCAGCAGCACGCCGGTGACGAACATGCCGGCCAGCACCGGCGGCAGCGGCGGGAGCTGCCCGGCCACGAGCAGGCCCATGGCGCGCGAGAGCGGCCCGTCGTCGCGGTAGGCCACCACCGTGCTGGCGGGGACGGGCGTCATCTGGACCGATATCACCGTGCCGACCTCGCGATCCGTCCGGAGAGCTGGTAGAGGGCCGCCACGCCGCCCCAGCCGAGCAGAGCGAGGAACGTGACCCGGGCGTTCCAGCCCGCCGCGGTGACGGCGATCAGCGCCATGCGTTCCCCGATGGGCAGCACGATGATCTTCTTCAGCCAGCGCGCGACCGTGTCGCGTTCGAGCCGCTGGGCGAGCCCGAGCACGCCCGACGCGGTGCCGCGGGTGTCACGGGTCTCCAGCAGGGAGCGCGCGGGCCTGCCCCACGCGGCCCCGACCCGGACGGCGTCGGCGGCGGCCCCGGCGTAGGTGTAGTCGAGGGCGTGCCGGACGACCTGCAGGATCATCGCGGCCACCGCGAGGTACCAGATCCCCGAGCCGCCGAATCCGGCCGCCAGGCCCACGTAGACGGCGTACTCCTTGAGCCGGTCGCCCATGCCGTCGGCCCACGCGCCGAGCGGCGAGAACGTCCGGGTGTAGCGGGCGAGCTGGCCGTCGAGGCAGTCGAGCGCGAACGACAGGTAGAGCAGCACCGCCCCGGTCAGCCGCCCGCCGTGGGTGCCGGCGGAGAACCAGACGGCCGCCAGCAGGGCGACGGCGACCGAGATGCCGGTGACGGTGTTCGGCGTGACCCTGAGCCGGACGAGGGGCTTGATCAGATGGCGGGTCCAGGAGGAGACGAAGAAGGTGGCGAAGAAGCCGTCGTCCTCCTTGACCGAGGCGTCGAGCTTGACCTGGGCCTCGTCGACCTCGGCCAGCCGGGTGACGGCGGCGTCGGCGGCGTTCTGGCCGGTCACCCGGTCGGCGTGCAGCCGCCCGATGCCCGCCGCCCGCACGGGCACGCCCGACCTGACCAGCCCGACCAGCAGCAGGTCGACCGCCTCGACCGGGGTGACCGGCCCGAGCTTGCCCGTGTCGGCCAGCTCCGCCAGCTCCTCGGCGACGTCGGCGAGCGAGGCCAGGTCGGCCTCGCCGGCCTGCAGCACGCCCCTGAACGTGCCGTTCGCCTCGGGCACGAGGTGGAACGAGCTGCCCGCGGCGACGACCTTGCCTCCCTCGACGCGTACGGGCGGCCGCATGGGCGCGGCGGCGGCGTCGTGGGAGACCAGCGCGCAGGTGTCGCGCGCGGGGTGTTCGAGCACGGTCGCGAGCGCCTCGGTGTGCGCCACCAGATCGGCGGGCAGCACGGCGAGCGCGCCCCCGGCCGCACGGGCGATCTCGGCGACGCCGCGCAGGTCGGCCCCGAGGCCACCACCCGGGCTCACCACCTGGACGTCGCGGACGGGCAGCGCGGCGAGCTGGTCGCCGAGCCGGTCGAGCAGGGTGCCGTCGCCGCTGAGGAGCCTGCAGGCGGGAGTCGTGGCGAGCAGCACGGCCGAGGTGGTCGTGCTCCCGTGGATCAGTGAGTCGGGCAAAGCGCAGATCTCCTCCCGGTCGGGGTGGAGTGCGTGGACTTGGGGGGTGCGTAGCCAGCGTAGCGACCGGTCAACGCGATATCACGGAACAGCACCGTTACGCTGCCGGTATGGATTCACGGCTGCGGTCGGTAGGAGTGCTCCTCGCGGGCGGCGTGGGGCGGCGGGTCGGGCTGGCGACGCCCAAACAGCTGGTCGAGGTGGCCGGGCGGTCGATCATCGAGCATTCGCTGGCCGTGTTCGAGGCGGCGCCCGAGATCGACGAGATCGTCGTGCTGATGACACCCGGCTACGCCGACCAGGTGCGCGAGATCGTGGCCAGGGGCGGCTACCGCAAGGTCAGCAAGGTCGTCGACGGCGGCGAGAGCCGCACGGAGAGCACGTGGCGGGCGTTGCGGGCCCTGGGCGACGAGGAGTGCAACGTGCTGCTGCACGACGCCGTACGCCCCCTCGTGGAGCCGCGGATCATCACCGAGTGCGTGCGGGCCCTGGCCACCCATACGGCTGTCAACGTGGCGATCCCGAGCTCCGACACGGTCCTGGTGGCCGAGCCGGTCGCCGACGGCGAGGTGATCGGCGAGGTGCTCGACCGCTCGCGGCTGCGGCGCAGCCAGACACCGCAGTGCTTCCGGCTGTCGGTGATCCGCGAGGCGTACGAGCGGGCGATGGCCGACCCGGGGTTCGCGTCACGGCCCGCGACCGACGACTGCGGCGTGGTGCTGCGCTACTTGCCGGAGGTGCCGATCCACCTGGTGCCGGGCAGCGAGCACAACATCAAGGTCACCCACCCCGCCGACCTGCACATCGCGGAGCTGCTGTTCGGGCTGCCCGCGCCCGTCCCGCCGGGCGACAGGGGCGCGCTCGCGGGCAGCTCCCTCGTGGTGCTCGGCGGGTCCGAGGTCGCGGCGGAGGTCGCCCGGCAGGCCGCGGGCTGCGGCGCCCGCGTGCGCGCGCTGACGGCGGCCGACGGCGTACGGGTGGCGGACCACACGTCGGTGGCCAAGGCGCTCGACGACGGAGGCGCGGTCGACCACGTGGTCGTCGCGGCGGGCGCGGGTCACACGGACGGCCTGACGCGGGCGGGCGGCGAGCTCCTCGCCGACGTCGTGGGCTCCGCCCACCTGGGTGCGCTCAACGCGGCCCGCGCCGCCCGGCCCCATCTGCGCGGCAGCCTGCTGCTGCTGGTGCCGCCCGGTTCCGGCGCGGTGCACGAGTCGTGCGCCGCCGCGGTGGCCGCGCTGACCAGGGCACTGGCCCGCGAATGGGCCGCCGACGGCATCCGGGTCAACTGCGTCAATACCGGCTCCTCTCCCCTCCACGCCGCTCAGACCTCACTTGACATCCTCATCTCCGACCTATCGGGGCAAGTGATAGACGGTGGCGTGGACGCCACTTGACCCGCGGGTTGTTACCGTGCGATCACATGAGGAGACTCATCGTGATCGCGGCCTTGCTCGCCTGCTATCCCGTGCTGCTGGTGGCGGCGCTCTGGCCGGCCCCGGTGGTGTTCGGGGCGGTCGCGGCGATCTCGTACGCCGTCGAATACGTCGCGCCCCGGGCCGGCCGCCCGCTGCCCGAGCTGCTCGCCAAG
Organism: Nonomuraea terrae; assembly: GCF_004348995.1. Lineage (GTDB taxonomy): Bacteria > Actinomycetota > Actinomycetes > Streptosporangiales > Streptosporangiaceae > Nonomuraea > Nonomuraea terrae. Next base: position 14,569 of record NZ_SMKQ01000127.1, on the reverse strand, counting down.
GTGCACCTCGGCACGACGCTGCGCTTCGCGGTCCGCGAGACCCTGGCGCTGCTGCTGGTGGCCAGGACGGCCGGGCCCGACTCGCCGTGGTTCGTGGCGCTGGCGGCGGGCGTGCTCGCGATCCACGGGGTGCGGGCCGCGCACACGGGCCTGGCCATGCGGCTGCGGCAGATGCTCAGCCGGATGCCGGTGACCACCCGCAACCTCGACGTCTCCGCCCTGCGCATCCCCAGGATGCCGCCGTGGCCGCTGCGCAGCTCGGCCAGCCTGCCGTTCCTCTACCTCGACGCGCTGCCGGTGCTGGGGGCGGTCTTCGGGGCCGTGCCGGCCACGCTCGGCGCGGGCCTGGCGATCGTGGCCGGCGCGGCGGGCGCGCTCGCGATGATCCCGTACGTACGCCGGGCCGTGCCGCTCACCGACAAGGCGCGCGTGATGGAGGTCATCGGCGAGCAGGTCGAGAAGTACCGTCCCGAGGTCGTCCTGTACTTCTCGGGTGCCACCCAGGCCGCCTACCAGGCCCGGATGTGGCTGCCCACGCTGGAGCGGATCGACCGGCGGGCCATCGTCATCCTGCGCGAGCGCGGCATGGCCGCCCACCTGGAGGACACCACGCTGCCGATGCTCTGCATCCCCTCCTCGGCCGACCTGATGAGCTTCCGCGCCCTGTCCCGCGCCAAGCTCTGCTTCTACGTCGCCAACGTCGGCAGGAACGTCCACATGCTGCGCATCCCGACCCTGCGTAGCGTGTTCCTGAACCACGGCGACAGCGACAAGGAGGCGTCGTTCAACCCGTTCTCGCGGGTGTACGACGAGGTGTGGGTGGCCGGGCCCGCGGGCCGCGACCGCTACCGGCGGGCCAAGGTCGGGGTGCGCGACGAGAACATCCACGAGGTCGGCCGGCCGCAGCTGGAGGGCATCTCGACGGAGGGCCCGGGGCTGCCGTACCGCACCGTCCTGTACGCCCCCACGTGGGAGGGCTGGAACGACGACCTGTTCCACACCTCGCTGATCACCATGGGCCCGCGCATCGTGCGGGCGCTGCTCGACCACCGGCCGGTCGTGCGCGTGGTCTACAAGCCGCACCCGCTGACCGGCCACCGCGACAAGAGCGCGCTGCGGGCGCACCGGAAGATCGTCTCGATGATCGAGGCGGCCGAGCTGGCCAAGTCGAAGGCCCGTCACCCCTCCCGGGCGGAGGGCGACACGCCGCGCATCAGGCATCTGATCGTCACCGGCGACGAGCCCACGCTGTACGACTGCTTCAACGAGAGCGACCTGCTGATCAGCGACATCTCCAGCGTCGTCACCGACTTCCTGGCCAGCGAGAAGCCGTACGCGGTGACGAACGTGGCGGGGCTGTCCGAGCGCGCCTTCCACGAGCGCTATCCCAGCACCGAGGCGGGCGCGCTGATCGGCCCCGACCTGTCGGGGCTCGCCGACTTCCTCGCCGGCGAGGACACCCTGGCCAGAGCCCGCATCAAGCTGCGCAACCATCTGCTCGGGCCGGAGTATCCCGATGCGATGACCCGCTTCAACGCGGCGATCGAGCGGGTCTTCGCGGGGTCCTAGCCCGACGGGCGGGCGAGTTTGCGCGGGCTGGTGAGGAAGCCCCAGCCCCAGGAGCAGTGCATGGTCGCGTACACGAGGGGCAGCCGCAGCCACGCCGACACGGGCAGCCCGCGGCCGGTCAGCACCGAGCCGGCCACGATCGCGACGGCGTAGCCGCCCGGGACGATCAGGCCGAGCGGGAAGAACGGCGAGACGACCAGCCCGAGCAGCATCGCCAGCACGGCGGCGGGCGGCGCGAGGTAGCGCAGGTTGATCGTGCCCTCGTGGGTGCGGGCGACCACCCGGCGCCAGCGGCCGTAGTGGAAGTACTGCTTGGCCAGCGCCTTGACGTTGGGCCGCGGGCGGTAGGTGACCCGCATGCGGGGCTGGAACCACACCAGGCCGCCCGTCTGGCGGATGCGGTGGTTCATCTCCCAGTCCTGGGCACGCTGGAAGTGCTCGTCGTAGCCGCCCACCCGGTCGAGCGCCGAGCGGCGGAAGACGCCGAGGTAGACGGTGTCGGCCGGGCCGGCGGTGCCGCCCACGTGGAAGGCCGCCGCGCCCACGCCGATCTTGGACGTCATCGCGCAGGCGACGGCCTTCTCGAACGGCGTGACGCCCTCGGCCGCCATGATGCCGCCCACGTTGTCGGCGCCGGTCTCGGCCAGCGTCTCGACGGCGACGCGCAGGTAGTCGGGGGGCAGCATGGCGTGCCCGTCGACCCTGGCGATGACGCCGTTGCGGGAGGCGGCGATCGCCGCGTTGAGCGCGTTGGGCGTGCGCCCGGTGGGATTGGGCACGACGACCACCCGCGGGTCGGCCGCCGCGATGGCGTCGGCGACCTCCTGGGTGCGGTCTCGGGAAGGACCCACGGCGAGGACGACCTCGATCTCGCCTGGGTAGTTCTGGGCGAGGACCTGATCGACGGCCTCGCGAAGGTGCCGCTCCTCGTTGAGGACCGGCATGACGACGGAAATAGGGGGCCAGCCGCGCGTCTGCGCGGGCGCGTGCGGCGAGTCGGGGAACTGCTTCATGGCGGGGCTCACGCTACTGTACGGGCAGGGGAGGAGGGCAATCGAAGGCCCGATCCTCCGGGGTGACATGAGGGGGATTGCATGCGCGACCCGGACGGGGAGGACGACGGTGTGCTCGTGGGCGGCGACGCCTACGGCGGCGTCAAAGTCGCACCCGTCCGCGCCCGCAGGCCGCGCAGGAGCGCCCGGGCGCGCCGCCGCAACGTGCTGGTGGCCGGGTTCCTGTCGGCGGCCGTCCTGGTCGCCACGGGCGTGGTGTGGGCGACCCCGCGCCAGATCGGCACGGTCGACGCCGGCGTGGCGGCCGTCTCGCGCGGCGCCGAGAACATCCTGCTGGTCGGCGTCGACAAGCGCGACGACCTCACCCGCGAGCAGCAGAACCGTCTCAAGCTGGGTCGCGAGTCCGGCCAGCGAACCGACACCATGATGGTCGTCCACCTGTCGGAGGACCACAAGAAGGTGACCGTGGTGAGCCTGCCGCGCGACACCTGGACGACGATCCCCGGCAAGGGCGAGCACAAGATCAACTCGGCGTACCAGTTCGGCGGGCCGAAGCTGGCGAAGGAAGCCGTCGAGGCGGCCACCGGGCTGGAGATCAACCGCTACATCGAGGTCAACATCCTCGGCTTCATCGACGTGGTCGACTCGCTCGGCGGGGTCACGGTGTGCACGCCCGTGCCGATCAACGACACGAAGATCGCGCTCAACCTGCCGGCCGGCACCCACCAGCTCGACGGCGTGCAGGCGCTCTACTACGCCCGCACCCGCGCCACCGCCCGTTCCGACCTCGACCGCATCGACCGGCAGCAGCAGGTCATCTCGGCGCTGCTCAACCGGGCGCTGAGCGCCGACACGCTGGCCAACCCGGCCAAGCTGGCCTCGTTCGTCAACAGCACGCTCGGCACGGTCAAGGTCGATCCCGGCGACGGCCTGCTGGGGCTGGCCACGCAGCTGCGCGACGTCTCCCTCGACGACGTGACGTTCGCCGACGTGCCGCTGGCCGACGTCGACTTCCGCACCCCGACCGGCGAGTCGGCGGTGTTGTGGGACAAGCGGGCGGCCCGCGACATGTTCGCCAAGATCGACGCCGACCAGGACCCGGCGCGGCCCACGCCGACCGCCGTGGCCTCGCCGCCGGCGGCGGCGTCGGCCAAGCCGTCACCGCCCGCGCCGGGACAGATCTCGCTCAAGGTCAAGAACGGCACCCTCATCACGGGCCTGGCCGCGCGCATGAAGACGGCGCTGGTCGCGTACGGGTTCAAGGTGCCGGGGCAGCCCGGAAACACAAATCAGAAGGATTACCGCAAAACGGTCATCCGTTATGGCGCGGGTTTGGAACAATCGGCGAAAGTCGTGGCCGAGGCCATTCCAGGCGCCGAGCTCCGCGAAGTGGACATCGACGGCATCGAGCTCGTTCTCGGCTCCGACCAGCTGAAAGTCCGCCAGCAAAAGCCCACTTCCGCACCAACCGCCAAGCCGAGTGTTACACCAACGACTAAAACGGCAATGCAGAACATATGTAAGAAATGAGCATAACTTTCGGCGGGTCGGGCAGGTGAGTCCCATGGTGGTCAGGTGCTGGCGAGAGGACCCCTGTACGGTGATCCACGTCGTGGGCGACCTCGACGTGGCGGGAGCCCCCCGGTTGCGGGCCGAGCTCGAACAGGTGCTGACCGCCGCCGATCCGCTCAAGGTGGTGCTCGACCTCACCGAGGTGCCGTTCTGCGACTCGGTCGGGCTCGGGGTGCTCGTGGCCACGCTCAACCAGGTGCGGCGCCAGCGCGGCCGGATGATCCTGGTGCTCGCGCCCGGCATGATCCGCCACCTGCTGACGATCACCAACCTCGACCGCCACTTCGAGACGAGCGATTCCCTTCGCGAGGCGCACGCGTCACTGGCCGACGCTGCCTGACCCGGCGCGAGATGTGCCGAACCTGCGAGAGCATGGTCAGGTCATCGCGGGCACTCGCGGGAGCGCCCCCTCACGCGCGGAGGGCTTCACGTTGATCGACCGGTTCCCCGAGCCTGCGCGTTCCCAGCTCCGGGCGGCCTGCGAAGGCGGCCGGACCCGCCCCGAGTGGTGCTTCGCCGAAGGGCGGGCCCACCTGGCCTACTGGGCCCCCTACCGAGGCGCGGACCCGGTGCTCGTCTGGCAGTTCGACCCCGGCCCCGATCCCGAGGCCGCCGCCGCGCTGCTGCGCCGGAGCCTCCAGGAGATGGGGGTGGCCAAGACGATCCACGACATCTCACTCGAGCCGGGGCTCACCCCCGCCGCCGATCGCGCCGTCGCGCACCAGGCCCTGATCGGGGCCGGGTTCGTCATGGAGGTCGAGCGGCTGCTGCTCGCATGGGCGGCCGGCGGCGACCTGCCCGACGACCTGCCCGACGACCGGGGCCGGCTGACGTACCGGCCGGCGCGCCGGATGGACCCGTCCGAGGTGATCGACCTCCTCGTCCGCATCTCCGAGGGCTCGCTCGACCACGACACGCGCACCGAGGTCGCCAGGGTCGGCGCCGAGCACGAGGCCCGCTGGGTGTACGACGACCTGGTCAACCGCAAGGCCGGGCCCGACTGGTTCGTCATCGGCTACCTCGACGACTACCCCGTCGGACTGGTCGCCCCCGACGACCGCTCCATCGCCTACATCGGCGTCGTCCCCGAGCACCGCGGTCAAGGCTACGTCGACGACCTCCTGGCCAGGGGCACCCGCACGCTCGCCGAGGCCGGCGTCGAACGCGTCATCGCCGGCACCGACGTCGGCAACGTGCCGACCGCCGCCGCTTTCCTGCGCGCCGGGTACTCGGAGACCGGGCGGCTGTTCCGCTACTACTGGAGGGCACCATGAGGCTGGGAGTCATGTTCGACCGCGATCTGCCGCCCGAGCGGCTGGTCCCGTTCGCGCGGGCGCTCGACGAGACGGTCGTGGACGATCTGTGGGTGGTCGAGGACCTCGGCTGGACGGGCGGCATCTCGGCGGCGGCCACGGCGCTGGCCGTCACCTCGCGGCTGCGCGTCGGCATCGGCATCACGCCCGCGCCGCTGCGCAACCCCATGCTGCTGGCGATGGAGCTGGCCAACCTGGCCCGCCTGCACCCCGGCCGGCTGGCCGCCGGCATCGGGCACGGCGTCCCGGAGTGGATGCGCCAGGTGGGCGCGGCCGTCCCGTCGCCGCTGGCCCTGCTGGAGGAGACGATCACGTCCGTACGGGCGTTGCTGCGGGGCGAGACGGTCACCCTCGACGGCAGGGCGGTGCGGCTCGACGGGGTGTCGCTCGTGCATCCGCCGACGGTGCCGCCGCCCGTGCTGGCCGGGGTGAAGGGGCCGCGTTCGCTGGCGCTGTCGGGCCGCGTGGCGCAGGGCACGATCGTGCCCGAGGGCGTGGGGCCCGCCGATCTGCCCGGCATCGTCGAGCGGATCGGCGCGGACGGCGACCACGAGCTGGTGGTCTTCACCTACCTGCACACCGGCGGCGAGGTCGACAGATCGCTGGTGGAGGGGCAGGCGGGCTTCCTGGACATCGCGCCGGAGGACGTGGCGACGGCCTCCGGCACTCCTCAGGAGGCGGCCGCGCAGGTGAAGGCGCTGTGGGCGGCCGGCGCGAACACGATCGCGGTGCGCCCGATCGGCCAGGAGCCGCTGGAGCAGGTGACGGCACTGCTGTCGGCCCTGTAGGCGGCGGACCGCGACCATGAGGCGGATCGAGGGAGGCCGGCCACCCGGCCACCGACAGCCCCGCCTGGTGGTCCCGGCCGTCCCTGCGGGCTACGCGAACCTCGACAAGGCCGTTCGGTTGGCGGAAACGTCCCAAGCAGCGCGACTTCGGTGATCGGTTACGATACCCCCTGGCAAGACGTTGCGAGGTGCCTCGCGGTCGCGAGGAGAATCGGGAAGCCGGTGTGATCCCGGCACGGGCCCGCCGCGGTGACCGGGAAGCCGCCGCCCACGTGCGAAGCACAGCCACTGGCCCCCGAGGGCTGGGAAGGCGGGCGGTCAGGCGTTGATCCGGGAGTCCGAAGACCGGCCTCGCGCCCACCGCCCCGCCAGGGGCGCGACGCAGCGGGAGCCTGCCTTGAACAATCAGCTTTACGATGTCATCCACCGCCGTCGCGACGTGCGCGGCCAGTTCACCGGCGAGCCCGTGCCGGACGAGGTGCTGCACCGCGTGTTGTCGGCGGCGCACGCCGCGCCCAGCGTCGGGCTGTCCCAGCCATGGGACTTTCTCGTGGTACGCGACGTCCGGCTCCGCGGCGCCTTCCACGACCACGTGCAGCACGAGCGGGCCACCTTCGCCGCCACCCTCGACGGTGAGGCCGCCCAGCGGTTCGCCCGAATCAAGATCGATGGGGTGCTCGAATCGACGCTGTCCGTCGTGGTCACCTATGACGCGGACAGGGGTGGCCCCGCGGTGCTCGGCCGTCACGCCATCGCGGACGCCGGCCTGTACTCGGTGTGCCTGGCCATCCAGAACCTGTGGCTGGCCGCTACCGCCGAACGGCTCGGCGTCGGCTGGGTGTCGTTCTACCGCGAGCCCTTCGTCCAGGACCTGCTCGGCATCCCCACCGGGATCCGCCCGGTCGCCTGGCTGTGCCTCGGCCCGGTCACCCACCTCGAAGAGACCCCTGACCTGGAACGGCACGGCTGGCGACGACGGCGCCCGCTGGCCGCCGTCCTCCATCACGACCGATGGGGTGCGCACCCGGCCTGACGCCGCGTTTCTCCAGGAGCGGCGGCCCAGGACGATCGTCGCCCGTGGCACGACGGGCGACGATCATCCTGGAGAGGTGACGGGCGGGTTCAGCGGAACAGGGAGAGGTCGACGGCCTGCGCCATGGCGGCGAAGCCGGCGGCGTTCGGGTGGAGGTGGTCGCCGCGGTCGTAGGCGGGGTCGAGCGCCTGCGGGTCGGCGGGGTCGGCCACGGCGGCGGCGAAGTCGATCACGCCGTCGAACGCGCCGCTGGTGGTGATCCAGGCGTTGACGGCCTGGCGGTGGGCTTCGGCGGTGGCCGTGTGGGCCGAGCCGCCCTTGAACGGGGTGATCGTCCCTCCGTAGATCTTCGCGCCCCGGGCGTGCACCCGGTCGACGACCTCCTGGTAGGCGGCGATGAGCTGGTCGGCCGTCGCGCGGTCGCGCAGGTCGTTGACGCCGTGCAGGAGGATGACGTGGGTCAGGCCGGAGCGGGAGAGCACGTCGCGTTCGAGCCGGTTCAGCAGGCTCTGACCGTCCTGGGCGGTGTCGGTGCGTACGCGGTTGCCGCCGATGCCGGTGTTCACCACGGCGGGGTGGCGTCCCTGCTCGGCCGCGAAGCGGGCCGCGAGGTGGTCGGGCCAGCGTTCGAAGCCGTCGACCGCGGTGCCGGAGCCGTCGGTGATGGAGTCGCCGACGGCCACCAGCGTGCCAGGGGCCGGGCCGTGCGTGACGGCGACCGCGTCCAGGAAGAGCCAGCTGCGCACGGTTGCCGGGTACGTGCCGCCGTCGAGGTCGCCGGTGTGGTCGCCGGGCGCGGACAGGTAGTTGGTCTGGACGGCGGAGCGGTGCCAGGTCGCCGGTCCGGTGGCCTCGGGCACGTACACGCTGACCGCCAGGTCCTGACCCTCCAGGACGCGCAGGCGGACCGGGTCGCTGTCCACGACCTCCCCCGCGGGGACGGTCACGGAGGGCGCGCCGGAGAAGGCGGCCTTCCTCAGCGTCCCCTCGGCCAGGGCGGCGCCGCTCTCCCGCAGCGCCACCGTGACCGCGCCGAACGTCACCGGCCGGTCGCCGTGGGCGTTGGACAGCCGCACGCGTACGGCGTTGCCGCCGCCGCGCATGCGGACGACCATGCGGATGGTCTGGTCATCGTAGGTGGGCGGCACGGCGGCGGCCGACGAGCGGTGCAGCGAGGTGGCCCAGGCGTCCACCCAGTGGTCGCCGATGTCGGCCCGCACCGGGGTGGCGGTCAGCGCGAGGCCGAGGACGACGGCGAGGAGCGCGGGTGATCTCACGGCAGCAGGAAGTCCGTGACGAGCGGCAGGTGGTCGGAGACGTCCGTGCTCATCAGCCAGGCCGAGCGCACGTCGGAGCCCTTGGGCACGAAGACGTAGTCGAAGCGCCAGGTGTCGGCCGCCGACAGCCCGTCGCCGACGCCGACCTTGGCCCACACGTCGTCGTAGCGGTCGGTGAACGTGCTCATGCCGGGGAAGGTCGGCACGGCGTTGGTGTCGCCCAGGAAGACCACCGGCTCGGCGGACCGGTCGAGCCGGGCCGCGATGGCGTCGGCCTGCTCCTGCCACTCGGCGTCGCTGGTGTGCTGCATGTGGGAGTTGCCCAGGCGCAGGCGCCTGCCCTGGATGTCGACGACGACCTCCAGCAGGCCGCGCGGCTCGCTGCCCTCGTACTGCGGCAGGCGGGTGTTGAGCGACTCGAGGATGGGCCAGCGTGACAGGAAGGCGCAGCCGTACTGACGGCGCGGCCGGCCGGGCTCCAGGGGATCGAGGTCGATGTTGGGGCCGTACGCCTGGTGCATGCCGAGCATCTTGGCCAGCACGGCCGGGGTGTCGAGCCAGTTGCTGCGCGGGCGGAAGAACCTGTCGACTTCCTGCAGGCCGACGACGTCGGCGTCGATCGACTCGATGATCTCGGCGGTGTGCTCCAGGTCGAAGACGTTGTCGACGCCGGCCCCGTAGTGGATGTTGAAGGAGGCGACGCGCAGGACGCCGCGCTTGATCCGGCGCTTCTCCACGCTCGCCGAGGCGGGGACGGCGGCCAGTCCGACGCCCGCCGCCGCGACCGCGCTCGCGCCGAGCAGACCTCTCCTGCTGATGCTCATGATGGGGGGTTCCTTTCTGATCACTTGAGCGCGCCGGACGTGAGCCCGGCGACGATCCGCTTCTGGAAGACCAGGACGAGGATCACGAGGGGGATGGTGACGATGACGCCGGCGGCCATCTGGGTGCCGAACGGCGTGTCGAAGTCGGAGGCGCCGCCGAACTGGGCGACGCGTACGGTGGCGGTCTGCATGTCCGCCTTGCTGATCATGGTCAGGGCGATCATGAACTCGTTCCAGGTGGCGAAGAACGCGAGGATCGCCGTGGTGAACACGCCCGGCGCCGCCAGCGGCAGGATCACCCGCCGGAACGCACCCCAGCGGGTACAGCCGTCGATGGTGGCCGCCTGCTCCAGCTCGTGCGGCATCTGCCGGAAGAACGCGGTGAGCGTCCAGACGGCCAGCGGCAGCGCGAACGACATGCTGGGCACGATCATGGCGTGGTAGGTGTTGATCCAGCCCAGCTCGGTGAAGAGCTTCAGCAGCGGCACGATCAGCAGCGCGCCGGGGAACATCGAGGTGCCGATGATCAGGCCGAGCACCAGGTTCTTGCCGCGGAAGTGCAGCCTGGCCAGCGCGTACGCGCAGCAGACGCCGAAGACCAGCGTGAGCGCGGTGGTCGCGCCGGAGACGATCAGGCTGTTGAGCAGCGCCCGGCCGAAGTCGCTGTGCCCGCCGAAGACGGCCGCGTAGTTCTCCAGCGACGGTGGCGACGGCCACGGCGTGGTGGAGAAGATGTCCGACGTGCGGCGGAAGCTGGAGACGACCATCCAGTAGAACGGCGCCAGGCAGTACACCACGATGAGCCCGGCGGCGAGGGTCCGCTTCACGCCTGCCCCTTCCTCGATCGCGCGTCGGCGAGCAGGTCGGCGCCGAGCAACCGGACGAAGACGAACACGATCGCGGCGATGTAGGCGACGAGCACGATCCCGTACGCCGCCGCCGGGCCGTACCGGAGTTGGGTGGCCTCGTCCCACACCAGGGCGGAGAGCGTCTCGACGGAGAACTTGCCCCGGCCGATCATCACGAACGGCAGGTCGAACATCGCCAGCGCGTCGAGGATGCGGAACAGCACGGCCACCACCAGCGCCGGCTTCACCAGCGGCAGCGTGATGCGCCAGAACGTCTGCCAGGCCGACGCGCCGTCCACCTTCGCCGCCTCGTACACCATGGTGGGGATGATCTGCAGCCCGGCCAGCACCAGCAGACCGACGAACGGCGCGGTCTTCCAGGTGTCGGCGATGATGACGGCGAGCTTGGCCTGCACACCCTCGGTGGTCCACAGGATCTTCTCGCCGATGATCGCGTTGGCGACGCCGTCGGCCTGGAACACCCACCGCCACATGAGGCCGGAGATGGCCGTCGGCACCGCCCACGGGATGAGGATGCTCGCCCGCACCAGGCCCCGGCCGCGCAGGACGCCGTGCATGACCAGCGCCATCGCGACGCCGAGCACGGTCTCCAGCGCGACCGTGGCGAGGGTGAAGACGGTCGTGTTGGCGAAGGCGTTGACGAAGCGCTCGCCGACCAGACCGGCGTAGTTCGCCAGACCGACGAACCGCTCCCCCTCGATGACGAAGCCGTCGGCGTCGAGGCCCTCGCCGCGGACGTACATCGACTCGCGGGCCGCGGAGAGCAGCGGGTAGATCACGACCAGGGCGAGCACGAGCAGCGTCGGGGAGATCATCAGTGCGGCGAACCACCGCGCGCCGCGCCTCATTGCTTGAGCAGCCCCGCCAGCTGCTGCTGCAGGCCCGACAGCGCCTGGTCGGGAGTCGTCTCACCGGTCAGCGCCGGGTAGACGGCGTTCTGGATCGCCGCCGTCACGTCGCCGTACTTGACCGCGACCGGCCTGGCCTTGGCCTTGATGATGCCCTCCTTCAGCGAGGGCAGGTACGGGTACTTGGCGACGAGGTCTGGGTCGTCGTAGAGGACGGTGTGCGCCACCGGGGTGCTGTTGATCGTCGCCCAGGTCTTCGTCTGCTCGCGCGAGGTGAAGAAGGCGAGGAAGTCCCTGGCTGTGGCCTTGTTCTTCGAGAAGGCGGAGATGGCCAGGTTCGCGCCGCCGAGCACGCCGCTGCCCGGGCCGTTCAGGCCGGGGATGGGGGCGACGTCCACCTTGCCGGCGACGGGGCTGTCGGAGGCGTTGGCGGTGCCGTACAGGGAGGCCCAGCTGCGGGCGAAGAGCACCTTGCCGCTCTGGAGGGCGTTCTTGACCTCGTCCTCCTTGAAGGTGATGCCCTCTTCGGGGATCAGGCCGGCCTTGAGGCCGTCCACGAGGAAGTTCAGGCCCGCCTTGGCGGCGTCGGTCTCCAGGGTGGGGGTGCCGGAGTCGTCCACGACGGTGCCGCCGGCCGACTGCACGGCCTCGGCGAACGAGACCGTCAGGCCCTCGTACTTGTCGAGCAGGCCGGCGTAGCAGGACATGCCCTCCTGCTTCGGCAGGACCTCCTCGCAGGTCTCCTTCATCTCGGCCCACGTCGTCGGCGGCTTCTCGACCAGGTCCTTGCGGTAGTAGAGCAGGCCGGTGCCGGTCAGCCAGGGCATCGCGTAGAGCTTGCCGCGGTACTTCGCGGTCTCGAGGGTGGGCGCGAGCAGCTCGTCGGCCTTGACCATGTCGGCGGGCAGCTCGTCCACCCAGCGGTTGGCCGCGAACTCGGCCGTCCACACCGCGTCCAGCATGATGACGTCCATCGCGTCGGACTTCGTCTGTGCGTTGTTGATCAGGCGCTGGCGCTGGCTGTCGGCGTCCTTCGGCTGGATGTCCAGCGTCACCTTCTCGTCGGGGTGGGCGGCGTTCCAGGCGTCGATGATCTTTCTGCTGGCCTCTTCGTGGCTCTGCGTGTCGGTCAGCGTGATCGGGCCGCGCCCGTCCGCCGCGGCGGGCTCCTCGCCGCCGCCGCACGCCGCGGTGGCGGCCAGTGCCAGCGTCAGCGCGCCGGCGAGCACGAATGATCGGGTCATGGCTGCTCCTTGAGGGGGATGGTGACGACCGTTCCGGTGAGCCTGGCCTCCTCGGCCGCCCACGCGATCTCATGGCTGTGCAGGCTCTCCTTGGGATCGGAGAGGATCGCCGACGGGTCCACGCCGCCGACCGCGTCGAGGAAGGCGGTGACGAGGCCCTCGTCGCCGCCGCTGTGCCCGTCCTTGGGGGCGTGGGTGTCGACGACCTCCGTCTCGCCGGTCACGAAATCGGTGACCGCGAGCATGACGCCGTCGCCGTCGATCGAGCCCCGGGTGCCGAAGATCCGCGTCTTGCGCGGCGCCTTGGGCGAGAAGGCCGTCATCGTGAACGACGCCGTCGCGCCGCCGTCGAACTCCAGGTTCACCACCTGGTGGTCGACCACGTCGTTGTCGCAGGCGTAGACGCAGCGGCCGTACGGGCCCTCGCGCAGGGCGCGCAGCACGCCCTCCTCGCTCGGGTCGGCGGTCAGGGCGTTCAGCGGCCAGTCGTCGGGGCCGCCGACATAGGGCAGGTAGATGCGCTGGGCCGCGTACGGGCACTGCTCGGCCAGCGAGCAGTCGAGGCAGCGGTCGGCCGCGCCCTCTGGCTGGTTGACGGCCGTGAAGTGCTTGAGCCCGCCGAACGACGAGACCCGGCTGACCCGGCGGCCGATCATGTACGTGAGCCAGTCGAGATCGTGGCACGATTTGGCGAGCAGCATGAACGTGGCCTCGTCCGTACGCCGCCAGTTGCCCCGCACATAGGAGTGCGCGTGATGCCACCAGCCGACCGGCTCCAGGTGCTCGATGCTGACGATCTCGCCGATCCGGCCGCTGTCGAGCAGCTGCTTCACGGCCCGCGTGTAGGGGGTGTAGCGCAGCACATGGCAGACGGCGAACATCGCGCCCGACTTCTCCGCCGCCTCGATGATCCGCCGGCAGTCCTCCAGCCGGACGGCCATCGGCTTCTCCAGCAGGATGTGGTAGCCCAGCTCGGCGAAGCGCACGGCCGGCTCGACGTGGTCGGCGTCCATGGTGGCGATGATCACCGCGTCGGCCAGGCGGGGGCGGGCGGCCAGCTCACGCCAGTCCTCGAAGGCGAGCGCTCCGGGGTGGGCGGCGAGCGTGTCCGCCCGCCGTCGCGGATCCGGCTCCGCGACGGCGGCGAGCCGCGCCCGCCCGTCCCGCGTCGCATAGGTGGTGTACCTGCTCCCCCGGGCGCCCGCGCCCACGAGGGCAAGGCTGACTTGCCGCATCACGATTACTCTCCAATTATGAGAAGTCGCGACGTAAAGCTAGGGTTCACCCAACAGAACAGTCAAGGGGGGTTATGAAAACACCCGGTGTATCTAACGACACCGCGCTCCTCCGCCGGCTCAACACCCGCGCCACCCTGCAGTCCCTGCGGCAAGGGGGCGCGCAGACGCTCACCCAGCTCGCCCGCGCCGCCGGCCTGTCCCGGCAGACCGCCGAGGTGGCGATCGCCGATCTGACCGAGCGGGGCCTCGCCGAGGAGGCCGCGCCCACCGAGGGCGGCGCCGGCCGGCCCGCACGGCGCTTCCGCTTCCGGGCCGACGCGGGACACGTGATCGGTGTCGACATCGGCCCCAGCAGGATCCTCGCCATGCTGGCCGACCTGAACGGCGACGTGCTCGCCGAGCGGCGCCTCGACGTCGGCGAGCACCTCCCTGCCCCCGAACGCCTCGCGCTGGCCGAGCAGGCGGCCACCGCGTGCGCGGCCGGGGTCGCGCGCGGCAGCGTCTGGGCCGCCACGGCCGGCACCTCCGGCGTCGTGGACCGCTCGGGCCGGGTGAGCGTGTCCCACCTGATCCCCGGCTGGACCGGGCTCGACCTCGCCGGGCACGTCGGCCGCTGGTTCGGCTGCCCCGGTTTCGCCGCCAACGACGCCAACCTGGCGGCCGTCGCCGAGCACTGGCGCGGCAGCGCCCGGCACGTGGACGACCTGGTGTACGTGCTGTCCGGCTACCGGGCCGGGCACGGGCTGCTGCTCGACGGCCGGCTGCGGGCCGGGCGCAGCGGGAGCGCGGGCGAGCTGGGCCGGCTGCCGCTCGCCGGATGGGAGGACATGTCCGTCGTGCTCGGCCGTGACGGGCGCGACTCCGAGGAGATCTTCCAGGCGGCGCGGGCGGGCGAGGAGCGGGCGCTGTCGGTGGTGGACCGGCTGGCGTACGGGCTGGCGCGGGGCGCGTCGGCGCTCGTGCTCGTCGTGGACCCTGAGC
>NZ_SMKQ01000126.1 GCF_004348995.1 Nonomuraea terrae | reverse complement strand
CCCCGTTCACCATCCCCGGCCTGACACCCGGCGCCGTCACCCGCGCCGAACCGGCCAAACTCCTGGAGTACGACGTGCCCGCCGGCACCGTCCGCTGGGAGCTCACCCAGGGCACTGGCCAGGGGCCGCGCCTGATCATCACGCACACGGGCGACACCGCCACCCTCGCCGCCTGGCGCGTCCACGTCGAAGCGCTGGCGGCTTCCCTCGTTGCCTGATGGTGTTGGTGTTCGGGCGTGATCGCGCCCGAACACCCGTCCTTTACAAAGTAGATTTCTCAAGGCCGAGAACGGCCGCCGTCATCGCCCTCGCCCGCGCCGGCACCACCAGCAGGTCCGTCGAATCCGACGACTGATCGACACACCCCACCAGCGGCAGCCCCCGCACCACCGGATCCCGCACCGCAGCCATCAGCGCCTCGGCGAACCGGTCCCCGCCGATCACTCGGAACGGCCGATCGTGGAACCCGCGCACCTCCTCATCCAACCGCGCGGCCAGCCTCATCCGGTTCTGCAGCGCCGCCAGCCGCGCGTACGCCGCCGACAGCCCCGCCTCACGCTCCCGCCACGAACGCGCCGCCACCGCCGCCATCAGCGCCTCCCGCAGCTCCGCCGCCCCCGGCAGCCGCGCCAGCGCGCTGCCCAGCCATTTCCCGTACGGCGGGTAACGCCGCCGCAGCAGCAGCGCCAGACGCATCACCTCCCGCGCCAGCCGCGCCCCCACCACGGCCGAGCCGAGCTCGTCACCCACCTCCGCGCACCGGCCGGGGAACGGCTCCTCCTGCGCGATCCGACGCCACTGACAGGCCAGCACGTACCGCCACACATCATCCGGATACCAGCGCACCGCCGCCCTGGCCGACTCCAGGCCAGCGCCCGGCAGGCCGTCGTGGAACACCTCACCCCGCGTCACCTCGGCCAGCCGCTGCCACGGCGCCGACAGCCAGTCCAGCAGCGACACCCCGGCCCGCGGGTCGAACCCCAGCTCGCCCACCAGCCACGACCCCAGATCCGTCACCGTGACACCCGGGCGGCTGCGTTCGTGGTACTCGTAGACGGTCGGCAGGCCCCGGAACCGTTCCGGCAGCCCGGCCACGACCTTCGCCTCGACCTCCGCGACCCGCTCGGGCGCCACGAACACCAGCACGCGCGGACCCCAGTCGTGGTCGGTGGAGCGGGCGGTGTCGAACGCCAGCACCTCCGACCCCGGCCCGACCAGCGCCGCGCTGTGCTCCACACCCGACACCAGCGGCGCCACCACCTCACCGTAGAAGGCCCTGGACAGGTCGATACCTGGGACGAAATCGGACATCACGCGGACAACTCTGCACCAGGGCCGCCGGAACCTCACCCGATTTAACGCGGGGCGCGCTCCAGCGGCTCAGCGGGCTGGGAGTCCGCGATCTTCTACCTCTGCTACCTTCCCCTGCTGCTGTGGGGACCGTTGCTCGCCGCCGTCACCTACGCCTACCACCGACGCCGGCGCAACCACTGACCAACAGAAGCTCGGCCCTCTGCTCGTCGATCATCGGAGCCCTGGAGCACGCCCATGGCGCCTTCCCGTGGTGGACGTCACGCCTTGCGCGTTCCGGGCATGCCCGCCGGCGTCAGTGTTTCCCGGGCGGCCGTGACGGCGCTGCGGTCAGCGGAGTACCCGGCCCCGGCGCTCCCCCGTGAACTCGCCCGACTCCACCACGAGGTGCCCCTCCAGCAGGACATGGACGACTCCGGACGGGCGGGCGTCGGGGGCGGCGTAGGTGCCGGAGTGGCCGACGGTGTCCGGATCGAAGACGCAGATGTCCGCCCACGCTCCAGGGCCGAGCCAGCCCCGCCCGCTCAGGCCGAACTGGTCCGCGGTCGCGGAGGTCATCTTGCGCACCGCCTCCTCCCAGGAGACCACCCCCTGCTCGCGCACGTACGTGCCGAGGAACCGGGGGAAGCAGCCCCACGTCCGGGGATGGCCCAGGCCGGTGGGCGCCCCGTTGTCGGAGCCGATGCCCACGAGCGGATCGGCCATGATCTCGACCATGTCCTCCTCGGCCATCAGGGAGACCACCATCGTGGCGGCGGGATCGGCGGCGATCAGCGCGCACGCCACCTCCCACGCGTCACCGCCGGTCTTGAGCCGGGCGAGCGCCGCCGCGTCGGCGGTGACGTCGGCCAGCGAGCGACCCGCGAAGTACGGCTCGGCGTGCGTGGTGATCAGCACCCCCTCGGGGGTGGTGTCCTGCCACAACCCCGCGCCGGTGCCGCCCGCCTCGGCCAGGCCGCGCAGCCGCGCCCTGGCCGAGGGCTCGGCCAGGGTGTCGCCCACCTGCCCGCCGGCCAGCGCCGAGGGCGGCAGCAGCGCGGCCAGCATGGTGGCGCCGGCCAGGTAGGGGTACAGGTCGCCGCGCACGTCCACCCCGGCGACGCGGGCGTCGCGCAGCTTGCCGAGCAACATCGCGGCCTGCCCGTGGTTGGCGCGGCCGGCGACCTTGCAGTGCGACACCTGGAGCCGTACGCGGGCCCGCCGCGCGATCTCGACGGCCTCGTCCAGCGCCGCGGCGAGCCCCGCGCCCTCGTCGCGCATATGGGTCGTGTACGGCACCCCGTACCGGTGCGCGACCCGGGCCAGCGCGACGAGCTCGTCGGTGCCGGCGTAGCTGCCGGGCGGATAGATCAGCCCGCTCGACAACCCGCACGCGCCCGCCTCGAACGCCTCCGCGGCCAGGGCGCACATCCGCTCCAGGTCCCCGTCGCGCAACGTCTCGGCGAACCCGGCGACCGCCCCGCGCAGCGTCGAGTGGCCGACGAGCGTCGCCACGTGGTTGGCGGTCCCGGCGGCCGTGACGGTGTCGAGGTACTCGGCGAACGTCCAGTCGGGGACGGAGTCGCCCGTCAGTTCCTCCAGTCTGGAGGCGTCGGGCGCGTAGGAGAAGCCGCAGTTGCCGTTGATCTCGGTGGTGACGCCTTGGAGCAGCTTGAACGGCTGCGGCTCCGCCATCATCGGGACCAGGTCGGAGTGCGCGTGCGGGTCCACGAATCCGGGCGCCACGGCCAGCCCGGTGACGTCGATCACGCGCGAGGCGCCCGTCGACGTGCTCGGCGCGCCGCCGGCACGCCGCTCCACTGCGACGACCCGTCCGCCGGCGACGACCACGTCGCCAGGGAACGCCGGAGAGCCGAGGCCGTCGTACACGATGCCGCCACGAAGGATGAGATCCGCCATGGAAGAGACCCAACACCCGGCAGGCCGCAAAAATCTTGTTCGTAAGCACCTAACAACGGGCCCCGCATTGGTCCGATGCGACGAAGAGCCGCGACGCCGGGGACCCTAGCGTGCCAGCATGACGATTCGCCTGGCGGAACTGATCAAGGAGTTCGGGGTGCCCGGGGCCTCCATGGCCTGCTGGCACGACGGTGAGATCCACCAGGAGGCCGGTGGGCTGCTCAACCTGGACACGGGCGTCGAGGCGACGGCCGACTCGCTGTTCCAGGTGGGTTCGGTGACCAAGGTCTGGACGACGGCTCAGGTCATGCTGCTCGTCGAGGAGGGCAGGCTCACGCTGGACACGCCCGTGGCGGAGGTCCTGCCCGGGATCGACCAGGACGTGACGATCGAGCACCTGCTCACCCACACCAGCGGCCTCGACGGCGACTTCTTCCACGACACTGGGCGCGGCGACGACTGCCTGGAGAGGTACACCGCGGCCATCGCGGCCAGGCCGCTCACGCACCCGGTCGGCGCCACCCACTCCTACAGCAACGGCGGCTTCTCCGTGGCCGGCCGCGTCGTCGAGGTCGTCACCGGCAAGGTCTGGGACACCGCACTGCGCGACCAGCTCATCACCCCCCTCGGCCTGACCCGCACCTGGACGCTGCCGGAGGACGTGCTGCGCTTCCGCGCCGCGACCGGCCACCTCGGCGAGGCGAACACCCCCACGCCCACCTGGGGCATGATGCGGTCCAACAGCCCGGCGGGCCAGATCTGCTCGACCGCCCCCGACCTGGTCCGCTTCGGCAGGAGCTTCGTCGAGGGAGGACCCCTGTCAGCCGAGAGCGTGCGCGAGATGACCCGGCCCCGCGTCGAGCTGCCCGCGCGCGTCTACGGCACCCACTGGGGGCTCGGCTGGATCCTCGACACCTGGGACGGCACGCCGATCCTGCTGCACGGCGGCAACACCATCGGCCAGGCCGCGATGATGTGGGTCGTCGCGTCCACGGGCACCGTCGTCGCGGTCCTGGCGAACGGCGGCGACACCAGCGGCCTCTTCCAGGCCGTCGCCGCCGGCCTGTTCCCCGAGCTGGCGGGACTGACGCCGCCCGGCCCCGCCCTGCCGCCCGACCCGCCGTCGGAGGCGGGCATCGCCGGTCACGCGGGTGTGTACGAGCGCACCGGGGCCCGCATCACCGTACGCGAGGACGAGCTGGTCTACGAGAACACCGGCGACTTCGCCGACCTCGAACCGCCCGTGAGCCTCGAACTCGTGCCCACCGGCGAGCACACGTTCCTGGCCCGCCGCCCGGGCACGCGTCTCTGGGCGCCCGGCGCGTTCTACAGGCTGCGCGACGGATCGCCGTACCTGTACTTCGGCGTGCGTTCGACGCCGAAGGTCCCGGACGCCCCCGGCGCGACACCGTGACCGTCACCATCGCCGAGCTCACCGGCCCGGCCGAGCACCACCAGGCCGCCGGCCTGATCAGCGCGATCTGGCGCAGGGAACTGCTCGAACCCGGCCTCATCCGGACGATCGCGCACGTCGGCGGCTACGTGGTGGGCGCGCGGAGGGACGGCGAGCTGGTGGGGATCTCCGTCGGCATCTTCGCCGGCGACGGTCACCTGCATTCCCACATCACCGGCGTGCTGCCCGGCGCCAGGGGCGGCATCGGGAGGGCGCTCAAGGAGCACCAGCGGGCATGGGCGCTGGCCAGGGGGGTGACCGCGGTGTCGTGGACGTTCGATCCTCTGGTCAGCAGGAACGCCTACCTGAACGTCCACGTGCTGGGCGCCAGGCCGGCCGCGTACCTGCCCGACTTCTACGGGACGATGCGCGACGCGATCAACGCGGGCGAGGACACCGACCGCCTCTACGTCGTCTGGGACCTCACCGCGCCCTCGCCCGCACGGGGGGAGGCCGACCTGGACGGCGCGGTCGTGCTGCTCTGCCGCGACGGCGACGAGCCGGCCCGCACGTCGTCGCCGCCGCGCACGGGCACGCGGCTGGCCGTCGCGATGCCGCCGGACATCGAGACCCTGCGGGCCGCCGCACCCGCCACCGCCAGACGCTGGCGCACGGCCGTCCGGGAGGCGCTGCTGGAAAGCGGCCGGAGCGGGCACACGATCGTCGACGTCACCCGCGACGGCTGGTATCTCCTGGAAGATGAGACTTGGATTGACCACGCTCGGCCGCATTCTCGATGACCTGGGATCGACGTTCCTCGACGTCGTCGACGCTCCCGGCGACATGGACGCCGAGGTGGCCACGGTGCAGATCTACGACCCGCTGGACGAGCTGAGCGCGCCGCCGGGCACGATCCTGCTCGGCGTGGGCGTGCAGGGTGGCGAGCACATCAGCGAGTTGCTGGTGGCGCTGGCGGAGCTGGGCGCGGCCGGTCTCGTCGTGAAGTCGCCCGTCCCGGTCGACGAGCGCGTGCGTGCCACCGTGGCGAAGACGGGAGTCGCGCTGCTCAGCCTGACCAGGGCGGCGTCGTGGGCCCAGGTGGCGGCTCTGTTGCGCGCCCTGCTCGCCGAGGGCGACGTGGGCGGCCCGGGGGAGCCGGCCGAGTCGGCGGACGACCTGTTCACGCTGGCCAACGCCGTGTGCGAGCTGCTGGACGCGCCGATCACGATCGAGGACAGGTCGTCCCGGGTGCTGGCCTTCTCCGGCAGACAGGACGAGTCCGACCAGGCGCGCGTGGAGACCGTGCTGGGCAGGAAGGTGCCGGAGAAGTACCAGCGGCTCCAGGAGGAGCGGGGGATCTACCGCAAGCTGTACCGGAGCCGCGAGCCCATCTTCTTCGACCTGGGCGGGGGGATGTTGCCCAGGACGGCCATCGCCGTCCGCGCCGGGGACGAGATCCTGGGCTCGATGTGGGCGACCGTGCCGGGACCGCTGCCCGAGCACCGGCGCAGGGCCTTCGCCGACGCCGCCAAGATCGTCGCCCTGCACCTGCTGCGGCAGCGCGCAGGCGCGGACGCGCAGCGCCGGCTGCGCGCCGACCTGCTGTCCACCGTGCTCGAGGGCGGCAGGGACGCCGCGGACGCCGCCGCCCGGCTGGGCATCGCGACCGAACGCGTGTGCGTGCTGGCCGCCGGGCTGGACGAGACGGCCATGGAGGACGCGGCCGGCCGCGAGGGCGACCGGCAGCGCTTCTGCGACGCGCTCGCCCTGCACGTGGGTGCCATCCACCCGCACGCGGCCGCCGCCCTGCTGGGCAGCGTCGCCTACGCCGTGCTCCCGCTGCACGCCCAGGCCGCCGACGCCGAACAGCGGGCGGTGCGCGTGGCGGAGAGCTTCCTCTCCAGGACGGGGCGGCGCTTTCCCGCCGCGATCGGCGTCGGACGCCTGGTGACCAGCCTGGCCGACGTGGGGCGGTCGCGGGCCGACGCCGCGCGCGCCCTGCGCGTGCTGCGGGCCAGGCGGGTGTCGGGCGTGGCAGCGGCCTACCGCGACGTGTACTTCGAGTCGTTACTCCTGCAACTCGGCGACCTGGTGGCCGCCGAGGAACAACCGCCGGCGGGCCCGTACGAGAAACTGCTGGCCTACGACGCGGAACACGGGACCGATCTGGTGGGCACGCTGCGGGCGTACCTGGACGCCCTGGGCAACGTGCACGCGGCGGCCGAGGCCGCGCAGGTCCACCAGAACACCTTCCGCTACCGGCTGCGCCGGCTGGCCTCGATCTCCGGCCTCGACCTCACCGACCCGGACGCCCGCCTGGCCGTGAGCCTCCAGATCCGCCTGTTCTCATGAGCGTGGGGCCCGGTGGGCGGGCCCCACGGGCTCATTTGGCGATCATGCGGATCGTGCTGGGCGCGAACGAGCCGGCCAGCCGGCCGAACTCCGCGCCGTTCCCGAACAGGGGCTGGGTGATGTCGGCGAACGGGACGATGTCGGCCTTCCTGTACAGCGCCTCCTCCGCCTCGTTCCACTTCGAGCAACTCTTGTCACCCGTGGACTCCGCGGCCTCCTGGACGAGGCGGTCGTAGTCGGCGTTGGCGATGGAGGACCAGTTGGCGCCCTTCGGCGGCCCGTCACCCGACAGGAACGGGACCATCATGCTCGGCAGCGGCACGTTGACCTGGATCCAGCCGGCGTCCCAGTCCGTCGAGCCGTCGTTCACACCGGCGAGCTGTGGCGTGGTGAGCTGCTTGAGGTCGGTCTGCACGCCGATCTCCGCCCACCTCTGCTTCATCAGCTCGGCCACCGACTTGCCGGGGTCGCCGTGCTCGCTGAGGTAGAGGAAGGTGACCTTCAGCGGCGTGCCGTCCTTGGCCCGCATGCCGTCGGGGCCCTTGACCCAGCCCGCCTCGTCCAGCAGCGCCGCCGCCTGCGTGCGGTCGAACGCGGGCAGGGCGGTCGTCGTCACCCCCGGGCACACCCTGGGCTGCATGGTCAGGCCCTCCGGCATGGCGCCGGTCCCGCCGGTGGCCACGCGCTGCAGCTCGGCCTGGTCGAGACCCATCGTGAGGGCACGGCGGACCCGGTCGTCCGCGGTCGGCCTGCCCTGCGCCTGGTTGAAGGTGAACTCGCCGAACATCAGGCGGATCTCGCTCTTGAAGAGGTTCCGCTGCTCGACGCGCGCGCGGTCGGGGCCGATCACGGCGGCGGCGTTGAGCTGGCCGGACAGGAGCAGGTTGGCGGCCGTGGTCTCGTTCTTGACGACCTTGAGCACCACCTTGTCGGGCAGGCCCTCGTCCTTGCCGGTCGCCCCGCCGGGGCCCCACGCGTACTCGGGGCGCTTGGCCAGGGTGTAGTGGTCGTCGGGGACGGACTCGATGATCTGGAACAGGCCCGTGCCGTGCTTGCCCGCCTTGAGCCCGGCCGGGTCGGTGAGGCCCTTGCCGCAGACCACGAGCACCGACGCCAGCCGCCGCAGCAGGAACGGGTCCGGGGTCTTGACCGTCATCTTCACCGTGCCGGCCGCGTCATCGGCGGTCGCCTCGAGGTCGGCCGGCACGTACAGGCCGAGAAGCTGCGACTTGTTGGCCGGATCGGCGATGAAGTTGACGCTGCCGGCCACGTCGCCGGCCGTCAGCGGTGTGCCGTCAGCGCAGGTCACCCCCTTGGCCAGGGTGAACTCCGCCGACGTCGCGGTGGTCTTCCAGGTGGTAGCCAGGCTGGGTACGACCGTGCCGTCGTCCTTGTAGGCGACCAGCGTGTCGTAGAGGAAGAAACCGACGTTGCGGGGGTCGGACAGGGCCGTCATGAGCGGGTTCAGGTCGCCGGGCTCCATGATGGCCATCGTGAACGTGGCGCCTTCGGCGTACTTGCCCGCGGCCGGCGGCGGGGCGCCGCCGGAGCCGCCGCACCCCACGGTCGCCAGGGCCACCGCGCACAGCGCCCCGAACAGGCGAACGCGCATGTCGCCTCCTCCCATCCTGTGCTTCGCGAACACGTGCCAGCGTGGTACGGGGTCCGGACGCGGTCATCGTGAGATCCGACGAAAGCGCGATGCGGCTCGGTCCATCCGAACCAGCACCTGTCCATCGAGACAGCTTCGGCGGCGGAAGTGGGTGAATCGCACGATTCAGGCGGCGTCGGGCGGGTGACAGGATCATCGCCATGGCCGTGCCCTCGCCACCCCTCGACCATCCCGTCCCGCCCCCGACCGAGGCGGCGCCGGCGCGGGAGCGCCGGCATCCCTGGGTCGCCTATCTCGCGCGTCGCCTGCTGCGCTTCGTGCTCTCCATGGCGCTGCTGATCACCGCGACGTTCGGCATGGTCCACGTCATCCCCGGCGACCCGGTCAGGGCAGCCCTCGGCGTCACGGCCTCGCCCGAGCTGGTCGCCGCGCGCACTCACGAGCTGGGCCTCGACCTGCCCGTCTGGCAGCAGTACGCCCGCTACGTGGCCGGCGTGTTCGGCGGAGATCTCGGCAGCTCCATGGTCTCAGGACTGCCGGTGGCGCAGACGATCGCGGACCGCCTCCCGTACACCGTGATGCTGGCGCTGGTCGCGTTCGCGGTGGTCATGATCACCGCGGTGCCGCTCGGCATGGCGGCGGCCGCCTGGACGCGCGGCAGCCGGGGCCGCGCCGCCGAGCTCCTGTTCACCGGTGCCAGCGGCCTGCTGGCCGTGGTGCCGGAGTTCCTGCTGGCCGTGGCCATGATCGTGGTGTTCGCCGTCACGTGGGAACTGCTGCCGGTCGCGAACGTCTCCGGGTCCGTGACCCCGTCCTACTACGTGCTGCCCACGCTGGCACTGGCGGTCGGCCCGGCGGCGGCGCTGGCCCGGATCGTCCGCGTCGAGGCGCTGGCGGTGCTGTCGTCGGACTACATGCGCACGGCCCGCGCCAAACGCCTGCCCGCCCGCCTGCTCTACCTGCGCCACGCCCTGCCCAACCTGCTCACCGGCGCCCTGACCATCG
Source organism: Nonomuraea terrae (assembly GCF_004348995.1). Taxonomy (GTDB): domain Bacteria; phylum Actinomycetota; class Actinomycetes; order Streptosporangiales; family Streptosporangiaceae; genus Nonomuraea; species Nonomuraea terrae. The sequence continues at coordinate 16,683 of NZ_SMKQ01000126.1, read as the reverse complement.
GCGGTCTGCTGATCTCCGGGCTGGTCGCGGGCAGCGTCCTGGTGGAGAACGTCTTCGTCTGGCCGGGGCTCGGCAGCGCGCTCGTCGACGCGATCAAGGCCAAGGACTTCCCGGTCGTGCAGGGCGTCGTGCTCGTGTACGGCTCCGCCGTCCTGCTGGTGAACCTCGCCGTCGACGTGGCACTGGGCAGGCTCGACCCGCGTTCGACGATCAAGGAGGACTGATGCGCGGGCTCAAGAACCCGCTCGGGATCGCGGCCCTGGTGTCGCTGGTGTTCCTGCTGTTCATGGTCGTGCTCGGCCCGATCCTGTGGGGCGAGGAGGCGGTCAGGACGGACACGATGGCGCTCACGCAGGGCGTGTCCGCCGCGCATCCCATGGGGACCGACGGGCTCGGCCGCGACGTGCTGGCCAGGGTGATGGCCGCCTCCCGGTCGTCGGTGGGGCTGGCGCTGCTGGCCACCGCCGTGGCCGTGGCGGGAGGGCTGCTGCTCGGCGCCCTGCCCGCGGTGCTCGGACGCCGCGCGGCAGGCCTGCTGAACGGCTTCGTCTCGCTCGTGGTGGCCTTCCCCGGGCTGCTGATCGCGCTGGTGCTGGCGGTCGTGCTGGGCAGCGGCGGCCGGTCGGCGGCGTTCGCGATCGGGCTGGCCTCGGTGCCCGCGTTCGCCAGGCTCACCCAGACGCTGGCCGCCTCGGTCGCCGGGCGCGACTTCGTGGCCGCGGCCCGGGTGCTCGGCGTGGGGCGGGCACGCATGTTGTTCCGGCACATCCTGCCCAACATCGGCGAGCCGCTCATCGTCCAGGCCACCCTCGGCGCGGGCGGCGCGCTGCTGGCGTTCGCCGCGCTGTCCTTCCTGGGGCTGGGCGTGCAGGCGCCCGACTACGACTGGGGCCTGCTGCTCAACGAGGGACTGAACCGCGTCTACGTCAATCCGGCCGCCGCACTCGCTCCCGGCATCGCGGTCGTGCTCGCCGGGCTGGCGTTCAACATCCTCGGGGAGTACGCCGCCCAGGTCTTCGGCGGGCGGGACACGATCGCGCGGGCGGAGGGGAGGTCGGCGCGTCCCGTGCCGGGCGACGCCCTCATCGTCAGGGACCTGCGGGTCTCCTTCGGGCCCGCGGTGCCGGTCAAGGGCGTGTCCTTCACGGTCGCGCCCGGCGAGCGGGTCGGCCTGGTCGGCGAGTCGGGCTCGGGCAAGTCGCTGACCGCGCTGGCCGTCGCCGGCCTGGTCGAGCCGCCGGGCGTTGTCACCGGGACCATCGAGGCCGGGGAGACCGCCATGGTGTTCCAGGACCCGATGACCTCGCTGAACCCCGCCCTGCGGGTGGGCACCCAGATCGCCGAGGTGGCGACCACCCACCAGCGGCTCTCCCGCCGCGACGCGGCGCGGCGGGCCGTCGCCCGGCTCGCCGACGTGCACATCGGGGCGCCTGCCAGGGTGGCCGGGCAGTACCCGCACGAGCTGTCCGGTGGCATGCGGCAGCGGGCGATGATCGCCATGGGCCTGATGGGTGCTCCCCGGCTGATCGTCGCCGACGAGCCCACCACCGCGCTCGACGTCACCGTCCAGAAGCAGATCCTCGACCTGCTGCGGGAGGCCAGCACGACCAGCGGGGCCGCGGTCCTGCTCATCTCGCACGACCTCGCGGTGGTGGCGCAGCTCTGCTCCCGGGTCCTGGTCATGTACGCCGGCGTGATCGTGGAGGACCTCACCACCGAGCGGCTCGTCGCGGGTCCCGCCCACCCCTACACGCGGGCGCTGCTGGCCTCGGTGCCCGACATGTCCGCCGACCGCAGCCTGCCGCTGGCCACGATCCACGGCCGCATGCCCTCGCCCGCGGAGCCGGTCACCGGATGCCCGTTCGCGCCCCGGTGCCCGCGCGCCGACGAACGGTGCCTGACCGCCATGCCCCCCTTCACGTCGGCCTCCGGGGGCGGTGGGGTGGCGTGCTGGCATCCGGTACGGGAGACCGGAGGAGGCCCGGTGACGAGGCCGGATGAGGAGGCCCCCGATGAGGAGGACCCGATGAGGAGGACCCGATGAGGAGGACACTGTGACGGCGCTGGAGTTCCACGGCGTGCGGGTACGGCTCGGGCGCGGGAGGCGCGCGGTCGACGTCGTCCACGGGGTCGACCTGACCGTGCCCGCCGGGACGGTCACGGGGCTCGTCGGGACGTCGGGGTGCGGCAAGTCGACCCTGGCCAGGGCGGCGGTCGGTCTGGTGCCGCTGGCGGCCGGGCGGATCGCCCCCGCCGGTGGGGTGCAGCTCGTCTTCCAGGACCCGTACTCGTCGCTGGACCCCCGCATGACGATCGGCGCCGCCGTCGCCGAGGCCGTGCCCAGGCGCGTGCGCGACCGGGCGGGCGAGGTGCGGCGGCTGCTCGACCTGGTGGGGCTGGAGCCCGAGCACGCCGGCCGCCTGCCCCGCCACCTGTCCGGCGGCCAGCGGCAGCGGGTCGCCATCGCCCGGGCGCTCGCCGCCCGCCCCGGCGTCGTGATCGCCGACGAGATCACCTCGTCCCTGGACGTGTCCGTGCAGGGCATGGTGCTCAACCTGATCCGCGAGCTGCAGCGCGAGCTGGGGCTGACGATGTTGTTCATCTCCCACAACCTCGCCGTCGTCCGTTACGTCAGCGACCGGGTGGCGGTCATGGACGCGGGCCGGATCGTCGAGTCCGGCCCGGTGGACGACGTCCTGAGCGCCCCCCGCAACCCGTACACGCGGGCCCTGCTCGACTCCGTCCCCAAGCTGGGGTGACCCCGGTCAGGCCGCGGCGTGAGCCTGGTCGCCGGCCTTTCGCCACACCTTGAACAGCCGCTTGGCCGAGCCGCCCACCGGGCCGACCGCCTCGTAGAGCACCTTGCGCGAGACGGGCTCGGCCGTCTCCACCGCTGACACCGCATCGTCCGCTGAGGTGATCGTGTGCGTGCAGACGCTCAGCAGGTAGTCGGGGATCTGCAGGGCCGGGTCCGTGCAGCCCACGAGTGGCACGCCCATCGCCGCCACGACGGGGAAGACCGTGCCCGGGATGCCGATGGCGGACTCGGCCCGCGCCGACGCCAGGACCGAGGGGACGGGGCTGATCTCGTACTGCTCCCACAGCGAGCGGTCCTCGCGTGGGTGCAGCCCGACCAGGACGTGCTTGCCGGCCGCCGCCAGCTGTGCGGCCGCGTCGAGCAGCAGCTGGGTACCGGGGGCCGAACCGCCCGTCTCGCTGTCCTTGGTCACGCTGGTGAGCACCAGTACGGTGCCCTCCTCCGGCCTGTACCTGGGCAGGTCGTCGGTCTGCGGCGTGCCCACCACCTCGATGCGGCGGCCGCCCGTGCCCAGGTAGTCGTCGAACACCTTTGCCTCGGCGGGCGACGACGCGGTGATCGCTCGCAGCCGGTCGCGGAACTCCTTCGCGCGCGGTGCCTCCTGCGGCAGCTGGTACGCGAGCGAGCCGGCAACCAGCGGAAGGTCGCGCAACCGGGCGGCGCAGTCGGCGGGCCAGTCCCCGGCACCCGTCACCACGAGCAGGTCGGCCTCCGGGATGTTGTCGGGCGTCGCGACCGTGACCGGGTCGTCCGGCGTGATCTGCGACAGGTCGGGCACCAGCTGCACGACGTCCCATCCCTGGCGGCCGGCCTCCGGCAGGAGCGGAGCCGCGTGGTAGGTGCCCCAGGGCTCGTTGGTGGCGATCAGCACGCGCCCCTTGCGGCCCGGCCGTCCCGCGGCGTTGGCCGGGGTGCCGCCCACCACGGCGAGACCGGCTGCGGACAGCGCGCCGACGAGGAGGGAACGCCGGGTGAGACCGCGATTCCTGTAGCGGGATATGTCATCGAAGGCCATGAGATCCGAAATTATGGGGCGTTTCAGGCTTTCCTGTGAATGCCATTCGATCTCCAGACGAACGATCCCCATCTGTCCCAACCGCCTCAACAGGTTCGCAGTCGACGGCGGCGGCCGGCCGAGGCGTGGGGGCGCAGAGCTCCGCTTCTTGAACCCATACGCCGACAAGCGGCCCCATGGGGCGTGCTTCTGATGTCTGACCGGTGTGGCGCCCTGGTCAGGCCGAGCCCGGCGTGGACCGCAGCACAGCCAGCTCTTCGTTCATCGCGTCGAGGAAGGCGGCCACGGTGCGCAGTTCGTCGGGGGTGAACCGGCGCAGCGCGTTGTCGGTGCTGCGGGCCAGCGGGCGGAAGAAGGCGGCGGCCAGCTCCTTGGCCGCGTCACGGTAGTGCAGGTGGACCACGCGCCGATCGTGCGCGTCGCGGACCCGGCGGATGTGCCCCGCCCGCTCCAGCCGGTCGAGGCACGCGGTGACCGCGCCCGAGGTGAGATTGAGCTCCTCACGCAGTTTGCCCGGAGTGATCGGCGACGGGGCGTCAAAGATCATGATCAACGCCTGGACGTCGGTGGTGTGAAGGCCCTGCTGGCCGGCGAACTCGTGGGCGATGCGGTTGAACTCGGCGTTCATCCTGCGCAAGCGGGCCGCGAAGGACCGCAGGTCGGTGTCCCCCTCGCCATCGCCGTACATGTTGACCATGCTACATTAACTCAATCATAAAGATACTTGATGATTGAGTTAATTCGCGTGACGAGAAGGTGATGCTCATGGCGCGTCGATCGACCCGCTGGTTGGTCCCGGCGCTGCTGGTCCTGGTCTGGCTGGCCGTGGGTGGTGGGCTGGGGCCGTTCGCCGGCAAGCTCACGGAGGTCTCCACCAACGACCAGGCGGCCTTCCTGCCTGAGACCGCGGAGTCCACACGCGTCCTGGAGGTGCAGAAGACGTTCCGCCAGGGCGACGCGCAACCAGTCGTCGTCGTGTGGACCTCGGACGACGCGGACGTCACGCCCGAGCAGAGCGCGGCGGCCACGCGGGCGCTCGCCGCCCTGCGCGGCACGCCCGGCGTCGTCGGCACGCCCACGCCCGCCATCGGCTCCGGCGACGGCCGGGCGCTGCAGGGCGTGGTGCAGCTCAGTCCGGAACTCGGCGGCGACCTCGGCGACACCCTGGAGCGGATCGGCGCGGCGGTGCGGGTCGACGGCCTGAAGGCGCAACTCGCCGGTCCCGCGGCCACCCGGGCCGACCTGTCCGACGCCTTCGCGGGCATCGACGGCCTGCTGCTCGTCGTTGCGCTGGTCACCGTGCTGGTCATCCTGCTGGCCGTGTACCGCAGCGTGCTGCTGCCGCTGGTCATCATCCTCAGCGCGGTCTTCGCGCTCGGGCTGGCGTGCGCCGTGGTCTACTTCCTGGCCGACCGCGACGTCGTCCGGGTCGATAGCCAGGTGCAGGGCATCCTGTTCATCCTGGTCATCGGCGCGGCCACGGACTACGCGCTGCTGCTGACCGCCCGCTTCCGCGAGGAGCTGGCCACCGGCGCCGACCGGTTCAGCGCCGGCCGCATCGCGCTGCGGCGCTCGATCGAGCCGATCGCGGCCAGCGCCGCCACGGTGGCGCTGGGCTTGCTCGCCCTGCTGCTCAGCAGTCTGACCAACAACCGCGCGCTCGGCCCCGTGGGCGCCATCGGCATCGCCTGCGCGGCGCTCAGCGCGATCACCTTCCTGCCCGCGACCCTGGTCCTGCTGGGCCGGGCCGCTTTGTGGCCGGCCCGCCCGCGCCCGTCCGACGCCGGCGCGCGCGGGCTGTGGGGCCGCGTGGCCGCGCTGGTCGACCACCGCCCCCGCCTCGTCTGGGTCGCGTCGGTCCTGCCCCTCGTCGCCCTCGCCCTCTTCGCGCCCCAGCTCAGCGCCAGGGGCGTGCCGCTGGAGGAGACCTTCGTCAACGACGCGCCATCCGTGGCCGCCCAGGCGGCGCTGAGCGAACACTTCCCCGGCGGATCCGGGCAGCCTGCGGTCATCGTCGCCCCCGCCGCGCGGGCCGTGGCCGTGGTGGAGAAGGCCCGTGCTGTCGATGGCGTCTCCAGCGCCGCGGCGGTGACCGCGAGTGGCCGGCCGGGCGACGACCCCAAGGTGGTCGACGGGCGCGTCTTGGTGGAAGCCACACTGCGCGACGCGCCGGACGGCGACGCCGCCCAGGACACCGTCAAGCGTCTGCGTGCCGCGCTGCACGCCGAGGACGGCGTGCTGGTCGGTGGCCATAGCGCCCAGCGCTACGACACGACCGAAGCCGCGAAGCAGGACACGCTGCTCATCGTCCCGGTCGTGCTGGCGATCATCCTGCTCATCCTGATCGTCCTGCTGCGCTCGCTGGCCATGCCCGTGCTGCTGGTGGCCACCGTGGTGCTGAACTTCCTGGCCACCCTCGGCGTCTCGACGCTGGTCTTCACCCACCTGTTCGGCTTCACCGGCAGCGACGCGTCCGTGCCGCTATACGGCTTCGTCTTCCTGGTCGCGCTGGGCGTGGACTACAACATCTTCCTGATGTCGCGGGCGCGGGAGGAGACCGCCCGGCATGGGGCACGCGAGGGCGTACTACGCGGGCTGGTCACCACGGGCGGAGTGATCACGTCCGCCGGGGTGGTGCTCGCCGCCACCTTTGCCGCGCTGGTCGTGATCCCGCTGGCCTTCCTGGTGCAGATCGCCTTCATCGTCGCCTTCGGCGTGCTGCTCGACACCCTCGTGGTGCGGTCCCTGCTGGTCCCGGCACTGGTACGGGACCTCGGCGGGCGCGCGTGGTGGCCCAGCCACCTCGGACGCCGGCGCGTGCCGCGACCGTCGCGAGAGCCGTCACCCACGCGACACCGCTGACCGTGGCCTGGAATTCAGTCGCTCAGTACTGGCAGCGGTTCGGGGAGGTGGCCGTCGGAGGCGAGGCCGGTGGCGATGCGTTCAGCGGTAGTTTCGCCATAGAGGGTGGTGCGCTGACGAGCCGGGCGCCCGGCCGCTTCCGCGATCGCGACGAGGTCGCGGATGGACCGGTAGGAGCCATAGGCGGAGCCGGCCATGCGCGAGATGGTCTCCTCCACGAGGGTGCCGCCGAGGTCGTTCGCGCCGGAGCGGAGCATCTGGGCTGCGCCGTCGTCGCCGAGCTTGACCCAGCTCGTCCGGATGTTGGGGATGTACGTAGCAGCAGCCGGGCCATGGCGGTGATCGCGCGGTTGTCGCGTGTGCCGGGCCCCGGGCGGGCGATGCCCGCGAGGTAGACCGGCGCGTTGGTGTGGACGAACGGCAGGGTGACGAACCATCCTTGGGGCTGCCATCACGGCAGCCGGGGCAGAAGCTTTCTCGCCGTCTCCGGCCTTGGCATGTCGGTCATGAGACTTGGGCGCGTCCGGGGATCTCCACCGCCGTCTCCAGCATCTGCTGAGTGCTGGTGAACCAGTCCTGCAGATTCAGATCCAGGATGAGCTCGTCTGCGCCCGCCTCTGCGGCCGTGTGGATGTCGTCCATGATCTGGTCGAGAGTGCCGACGAACGGCGATCGGTCAGGTCCGGCCGGACGGTCAGTGAAGGTGACGTTTCCCACCACGACCATCTCCATCCGGCTTGTGTCCCGGCCGTACTCAGAAGCCATTTCCCGGATACGGTCCCACCTTACGCGCACTTCTGCGGCTCCTTCCGGGCCCGGCGTGGTCAGGAACGGCAGCCAGCCGTCCGCGCGTTCGGCAATGCGCTGCACGGCCTTCGCGCTGCCACCGCCGCCCAGCAGCACGGGGATTTTCGAAACAGGCTTGGGCAGGACCGAGGCGTTGTCGATGACTACGCGAGGACTCCGGAAGTTCACCCGGTCCGGCCCCCACACGGCATCGAACACGTCCAGCGTCTCGTCGAGGAAGCGGCCGCGATCCGCCCGGGCGGCGCCAGCGGCCTGGAATTCGTCGCTGGACCAGCCGGTGCCCATGCCTGCGATCACGCGCCCGCCGCTGATCTGATCGATCGTGGCCAGCTGCTTCGCCAGCTGGATGGGTGTGTGCAGTGCAGCGATCAGAACGGCAGTACCGAGGCGCACCCTTTCGGTCGCCACCGCCGCCGCCGTGAGGACTGCCAGGGGATCGGCGGCCTGCCGCTGGGTTTCCGGCCACGGCACGTTCGGCGGGGCATACGGTTCGGCGGGTGTCTCCGGGAAGAGCAGCCGTTCGTACGTCCACAAACTGGCGTACCCGGCCGCTTCGGCCGTTCTGGCCGCTTCGACCAAGTCGTGCTGCAGGTCGACGCCCAGCCTTTGGGGCAGGCGAAGTCCGAGTTTCATCTGGAACCTCCGATGTGATCGTGATTGTTGTGTGGCCGCTGCGAGGAAGTGCATCGGCCAGATCCATGCCCTGCTCACCCGAGCCCGGCCTCCGCCGCGACCTTCCGCTCGCCGAAGATCGGCCGTGCTTCGGCCCGGCTACCGAGCCTCGTCCGCCAGTAAGGTCGTCGTCACCTTGACGGGGTTGGCCAGCGTGTCCCTGACCGGGGAGCGCTGCTGGACGAGATCGGTCAGCTCCTGAAGTTGCTCGGTCGTGGCGTTCGGCGACTGCGCCCGGACGTCCACCCGGATCTCCTTCCCACCTGGCCGGATGGACTCATCGATGCCCAAAAGGCCCTGGAGGTCGAAGTCGACCTGCATGTCCAGGGTCAGTGAGCTCAGTTCGATGCCTCGGCTGGTCGCGAGCAATGCGTAGGTCACCGCGTAGCAGCCGGCCAGGGCCTGAAGGATGTACTCGCCCGGGTTCGCGGCCTTGTCCGTGCCGAGCAGCGGCGTGGGCTCTTCCGACTCGAAGACGTACGTGGCGGTACGGCTGGCGATGACCTTGCCGTTCTGGAGGGGGTGGTGGTGGCGGCGCGCTGGTGTGCGCCCCCGAGCCACTGAGACCGAATGCCGAAGGTGACCTGGGCCAGCCCTGGCTCGTCCCGTATCGCGTCCATGGTCTGACGCAGCGCTTCCGTGCCGACACCGTTGATCATCGGTCTCTCCTCGTCGCCCTCGTGCCACATCGATACCTCGGTCCGAGATATCGCCAGACCCAGAGCGCCTCGATCTAATCGAACAGACCTGTTCGTTCGATTTCTGACCGTAGAGGTGCGCAGTCGTCTTTGTCAAACAGACCTGTTCGTTCGTTCGTGCTGGAAAGAGCCAGGCGCAGTGCGTGAACGGCTGCGCCGACCGGCCCGTCAACGGCGTGCTCCCGGTCGGCGGCTGCAGGGTCACCAGCATGATCCACAGCGACTCGCCTCGCCCTCGGTCTCGATACGCACCCGCTGACCGGCCCACAGCAACCTCAGGCCACCGGCGTCGAAGGCCGCGGCGTCGAACTCCACGGGTGTGTCGTCGTCGAGCAGCACACTCCCGCTGCGCGCCTTGGGCGGCCGCGCAGCGCGGGAAGGTCGGCGTTGAGCGCGGCAACGGGTGCATCCGGCCGTGCCTGCCGTGCGGTGTGCGCCCCGTACGCCAGGGCCGCGTTGAGCCCGTCGGCCGGGACATCAGGCACGATGTGGGCGCCGAGCGCTGCCGGCTGGGCCCCGGCCGCGGGATCGTCGGTGACGACCGTGACGTCGAGGACGGCCGGCGAGGCGAGCGCGGCCCGCACCGTGTCCTGGGCGAAGGCGAGTGCGAAGCGCGGCCTGAGCACACCTCCGACACCGGGTCCGAGCCGGCTCTTGGCCAGGTGCAGTGGCTTGAGCGGGACGACGACCAGGGACCAGCGGGACGTCGGTTCGGTGTGCACGGCGGTTCTCCGTGCCGGCCGGAGAGCACTTGGTAGCCCCATTCGGGGTCCTGAAGCAGTGAGCTGCACGAAGGCGTGGCCATGAGGGGCCTAGCGCCGCGATCGCATCGAACAGACCTGTTCGTTCGATGGCGAAGATACGCCCAGCCGTTTTGTCAAACAGACCTGTTCGTTCGATACTGCGGGTATGGAAAGAAAGCCAGGCACAGTTCGTGAACGGTTGCTCGAGACCGCGGACCGGCTCTTCTATGCCACGGGCATCCACGCGGTGGGCATCGACCGGGTGATCGCCGAGAGCGGCGTCGCCAAGTCGACCATGTACGTTCACTTCCGGACCAAGGAAGACCTGGTGGCCGCGTATCTGCGTCGCCGCAGCGACATCATGCGCGCGCGTGTGACGCGGGAGGTGGAGGCTCGGGCCGAGGAGCCGGCTGAGGAGCGGATCCTGTCCGTCTTCGATGTTCTCCACGAGGTGATCTCGGAGCCTGGCTTCCGGGGTTGCGCATTTGCCAACGCCGCAGCCGAGTACCCGCACCATGCGGACGTCCAGGAAGCCATCGCGTACGACCGCACCTGGTTGCCGGCCCTGTTCTCCCGTCTCCTTGGCCCCCTTCGCTCGGACAACGACGACGAGCTGATGGCTGCGCTGGTGCAGGTGTACGACGGCGCCAACGCAGCCGCCCACCTCGACGACTCGAAAAAGAGCGCGCGGATCGCCCGGAAGACCGCCGAGCTCCTCCTGGCCACCCGAAAGCCGGCCCCGAACAGCAACCGCACTGCCGCCAATGCGGGCGACTGACCCTCAGGGCCCCGCCGTCTGTCATGGCGGCGACCAGCACCACGGCTGGGCGGGCGGCGGGGTCGGCGAACCGTGACGGCGGCGGAGCAGACGGCAGCGAACGCCGGTCCAGGACGGCCGCGCCGGACCCCGATACCGCAGCCGGGCGGCGAACGGCGAGTGCCAAGCCGGCAGCACGCAGGCTCGGTCCTGTAGCGGGCCGGCGCGCCAGCCGCCCCCAGCTGCTGGTAGGACTTCAACCCACACCACCAGGGTCGGCAGATCCTGGTGATCCTGCGTCTTGCCCTGCGTCCACTCGACCTCGGCATCCGTCGGCGTCAACGCATCAGCCAGCTCCCGCCCTGACACCACGCGGCCACATCGTGGATACGCCGTCCGATCGATCGAGGTCACAGCCAACCCCCACAGACGCCGCCAATGCTAACGATCAGCCCGCAGCCCCACTGTCGCTTTCGGCGCATTCCGGCGGCCCCGTACTCCGCGGAGCCGTAGCCCGGGAGCTCCTCCGGAACAGGGTGAGCTGCCCGATCTTCGTGCCTGGCCACAGCTTGATCGGGAGCGTGGCGGCGTTGGACAGATCCAGCCTCACGTGCCGGCTGAACCCCGGGTCGATGACCGTGGCCGTCGAATGCGTGAGCAGCCCCAGCCGTCCGAGGCCGGACTTCCCCTCCAACCGGGTCGCGATGTCGTCGGCAGGCACGCGCCTTCGACGCCTGGCTACGGCCGGTCAGGAGATAGCCGCCACACATCGCACCATCGAGAGTCCTCGCCCACACCACACTCCGTCCCGGATAGCGGTTGGCCTGGAGAGTCTTCCGCAGCGGCTGCATGGACGCCCGAACTCCCTTTCGTGATCTGGCCGCTCGTTGATCCACCGGCGGCGGCCGCGGCCGGCCTACTTGCCTGACGTGCCTGACAGACCTTCAAGCGGCTGACCAGCTACTTCGCTCAGAAACCGCAGATAACGATGGCTCGCTTGGCTTCGTGGCTCTGTGCACGCACCCCAACGGGCGAGGGAGATGCGGCGATGACTGCCGAGCACCGATTGACTTGAGTTGGCCTATAGGCGAACTTCTAGCGTCGATGCCATGACGCAAGACAATCTCAATGGGCGGCTCCGGATCGCCGTGGTGATCGGAAGCGTGCGCAAGCCCAGATTGGCCGACCCTCTCGCTGCGTGGCTGGAGCGCGAGCTGACCGCGATCGACTGGCTCGACCTCGACATGATCGACCTGGCCACGGTCTCACTGCCGATGCACGAATTGCAGCCGGGCGGCGCGGCCGCGTCCCCGGTCGCGGGCCGGCTCGCGGACGCCGACGGATTCGTGTTCCTCACGCCGGAGTACAACCACAGCTTTCCGGCGCCAGTGAAGAACGCGATCGATTGGCACTTCACCGAGTGGGCGTACAAGCCGGTCGCGTTCGTCGGATACGGCGCTTCCGGCGGCATCAGGGCCGTGGAGCAGTTGCGGATGGTCTTCCCTGAGCTTCGGGCGACCACGGTCCGGGAGTCGGTGCTGATACCGATGGCGTGGGAGCACCTGGACACCGACGGCCGTTTCCTTCCGCCGCCAGGCACGGCGCAGGCGCTGCACGCGATGATGAGCGAATTGCGTACGTGGGCGCGTGCGTTGCGCTCCCTCCGGCTCACAGACCTGGCCGGTCGAAGGTGAACAAGCTGACCCGGCCGGAACTGCGCGCCGCGATCGTGCTGGCATCCGGCGGCTTGATGGCGGTGCTGGACGCCACGATCGTCGCGGTGGCGCTGCCGCAACTGATGGCGGCGTTCGGTACGTCGCTGACCGCCGTACAGTGGATCATCACCGCGTACACGCTGGCGATGGTGGCGACCATGCCGCTCGCCGCCGGTCTCGCCGCACGCTGGGGAGCCCGGCGGGTGTACCTGGTGGCACTGGCCTGTTTCGCGGTCGCCTCCGGCGTCGCCGGCGCGGCCGGCGGCCTGGGCTGGCTGATCGCCGCACGGGCGGCGCAGGGCCTCAGCGGTGGTTTGATGGCGCCGTTGGGCATGGCGATCGGGTTCGGCGCGGTCGCGCCCGAACGGCGCGGCCGGATGATGGCGGTCACAGGCCTGCCGATGCTGATCGGGCCGATCCTGGGCCTCGTACTCGGCGCGGCCCTCCCGAGCGCGGGGTCGTGGCGGGCACTGTTCTTCATCACCGTGCCGCTGGCGCTGCTGGGAGCCGCAGGCACGCTGGCCTGGCTACCGGCCGACCCCGACCGCGGACGGGGGGTCCGGCTTGACCTGGCCGGAGCGATGCTGCTGGTTCCCGGCATCGTCGCGGTGGCCTACGGCATCAGCGCCCAAGAAGGTCCTGCCTGGGCGCGGATCGCCACCGCCGCCATCGGTGCGGCGCTGGTCGCGGTGTTCTCGGCCCGGGCACTGACCCATCCCGAACCGCTGTTGCGGATCGGTCTCCTGCGGAACCCGACGTTCGGCAAAGGCGCCGCGATCCTGGCCCTGTACGCGGGTCAGTACTTCGGCTCGGCCCTGCTGATGCCTGCCTACGTGCAGGTGCTGCGCGGCGACAGCGCGTCGGTCACGGCCGCTCACCGGCGTCGAGGCGTCCGCGGGAACGAAGATCACGCTATCGCTCATGCACGTGGCCGTCGCAGCCGTCCTCGTGCCGTTGCTGCCCCGACACGTCAAGATCCCGATCGATCGCGATGATCAGATGGGATCCCGTCAACTTCAGTCCAGCCGTTCCAAGAACGGCCCGAGGTGAGGATAGTGCTGATCTCGTGCTCGACCAGCTGAGCACGTCCACGTCAGAGGAGCAGCCCTCGACTCGCTGCTGACACGCCGTGGCCCTGGCAGTACGACAAGTACAAGGCGATCCGGCCCGCGTAGGTCTTCTCGGTGTTGAACGCCCGGCCCGCCCCGCGCACCCCCGCCAGGGCTGGTTTCGGGTCAGGAGGTTGGGGGGTGCGGTGCTTGCTGGGTGTGGTGGTCCAGTAGGCGGGTGAGCAACTGCACGAACTGGTCGCGTTCGGCAGGGGTCAGCGGGGCGAGCAGTTCGTCGTGGAGGTCGTCCAGGACCTTGTCGAGGCGGCGCAGGTGCCGGCGGCCTTGGGCGGTGATCGTGATGACGTTGCGGCGGCGGTCGTCGGGATCCGGTGTACGCCCGACGAGGTCGCGCTCGGCCAGTTCGTTGAGGAGGCCGACCATGTCGCTGCGGTAGATGCCGGTGCGTCGACTCAGCGTCGCCTGGCTGCCCGGGCCGTGCTCCTGCAACGAGGCGAGCACAGCGTAGTGCCACTTGCGGGCGTCGACCTGAGCCAGTCCCTCGGTTATCAGCCGGTCCGACTGCGCGGTCATGCCGGAGAGCAGGCGACTGGCCCGTCGGCGCAGTCTGTCCGGCGTCTTGATCTCGCCGTGGTGGGGCATGTCCGGGGCTTCGGCTCTGCTGGTCATGAAGCTGATCCTACCGGGTTGCGTTAGTCGGGCTAACGATGTAACTTCGTTCGCGGCAGAAACGTTAGTGAAGCGAACGTTAATTATGAAAACGGATTGGAAGGTCATCGTGACGACCGCAGCCCAGACCTTCAGTACCGCGCTCATCGGCCAGACCGAGAAGGCGCTCAACGCGATCCTGGAAAGGCAACTCGCCGGTACCGGCATCACCGAGCCCCAGTGGGTGACCCTCACGCTGACCGTGGTCGGCGGCGGGACCATCGACCGGGCCGAGCTCATCCACCGGGTCAGTGGCGCCACGCAGTTCAGCCAGGCGTCGGTGGCCGAACGCATCGCCGAACTGACCGCCGCAGGATTCCTGCGCGACGGCGGGGATGGCCGCGTCCAGGTCACCGACGAAGGACACAGGCGCTGGACGCAGGTCCGCGCCGCGATCGGCCCGATCACCCAGGGACTGTGGGGCGACCTGCCGACCGAGGACCTGGCCGCCGCAGGCCGCGTCCTGAGCACCGTCCTGGGCAGGGCCAACGCGGTGCTGGCCGCCCCCTGAACCCTTACTCCCCGAAACCCGCCACCCGGCACGAAGACAACATCGCCATCCTGCAGAACGAAAGAGGAAGTCATGTCCACGGACACTTTGATCGCCGACCGTATCGAGATCGCCGACCTGCTCACCCGCTTCGCGCTCCTGCTCGACGAGAAGCGGTGGGAGGACGCGGGCACCGTCTTCGCCGACGACGTGGCCGTGCACTCGCCCCGCGGGGGCGAACTCCACGGGATCGACAAAGTCGTCGACTTCATGCGCCAGAGCGAGGTCGAGGGGCAGGACGCCCAGCACACGACCACCGACCTCTTGGTGAACGTCGACGGCGACCAGGCGGCCGTCTCGGCGAACTCGACCGTGTACTACTACCGCGATGGCCAGGCACCCCACTTCACCGGCGGCCTGCGACAGCACTTCATCGCAGCCCGGACGCCGGCAGGCTGGCGTCTGCGCGAGGTGCGGATCACGCCCGCCTGGACACGCGAGAACTGATCTCTTCCGGGAGGTTGTGGACGTCGCAGGCGTGTGACACATGTCTGATTACAAAAAGTCACCTAGACAGCCTCACGTCCCCTGACATGACCGTACTTGCCTGACAACCTCAGATGATCCGTCAGGCAAGTTCCCAGAAGGTCACTTGCCTACTTGCCTGCCGGTCCAGGAGGACCCCAGATAACAGCGGCCAGGCCGAGGACGCCCACCGCGCCCTGCTGGAGCGCACCCTTGCCGGCACCGGCCTCACCTACCGCTCCTGGGTCACCCTCAAAATCGCAGCGGTCAGCGGCCCGGCCGTCCAGCACGAACAACTCGCCGGACGAGCCGCCGGAGCACAGAAGATCCATGCCCTGGCAGCCGACGAGGCCATCGCCCACCTGAGCGCCTCCGGACTGCTGGAGGCCTGCTCCGGCGCCGTCAGCCTCACCGCCCAGGGCCACGAACTGCACCAGCGGCTCAGCGCCGAGATCGGCCGGACCATCTCCCGGCTCTACAGCGAGGTGACCGCCGAGGACCTGCAGATCGCCGGCCGCGTGCTGGCCGCCATCACCGCCCGCGCCGACACGGAACTGGCCACCACCGAACCTGCCACCGCCTGACCACCCCCGCCTTGCCAGCGGCACCCCCACCAGCGGCGCAGCGCCGCCATCCGCACCACATGAAAGGACGACACACCCATGCCCACCACCCCCGTTCTCGACTCCTACATCAACCACATCGAGGCTGGGACCTGCGACCTGCCGGTGGTGTTCCTGCACGGCAGCCCCACTTCCTCCCATATCTGGCGCAACGTCATCCCGCACGTCACCGACCGCGCCAGAAGCCTCGCCCCCGACCTGATCGGCATGGGGGCCTCCGGCAAGCCCGACATCGCCTATCGATTCACCGCCCACGCCCGCTACCTGGACGCCTGGTTCCAGGCCCAGGATCTGGACAAGGTCGTCCTGGTCGGCCACGACTGGGGTGGCGCACTGGCCATGGACTGAGCCGCCCGCCACCCCGGCCGGGTGCGCGGCATCGCCCTGCTGGAGACGTTCCTGCGACCGCAGACGTGGCCCGAACTACCACCCGAGGTGGCCGAGCACTCCATCGCCCTGCGCACACCCGGCCTCGGCGAGCAGCTGCTATTGCAGGACAACGCCGCCATCGAATACGCCCTGCCGCACCCGTTCGCCATCCAGACCGGCCTCAGCCCCGAAGACCACGACGTCTATCGCGCTCCCTACCCCGATCCCGACTCCCGGCTGCCCCTGCTGCAGTGGCCACGGTAGATCCCCTTCGACCGCGAGCCCGCCGACGTCGCCGAACGCATGGACCCCTACGGCAGCTGGCTCGCCGACACCCCCACCGTGCCCAAGCTCCTGCTCACCGTCGACGACGGCGTCGGCATCGCCGCCCCCGAGATCATCGACTGGGCCCGCCGGACCGCCGCCGCCCTCGAAGTGGAGGGCATCGGCCCCGCCGGACACCAGGGCGCGCCGCCACGGCGATGCACCCGGCCGGACGAGGTCGCGGCGTTCGCGGCGTTCCTGCTGAGCGACGAAGCCGGATTCATCACCGGCGCGGCGCTCGCGATCGACGGCGGGATGACCGCCGCCTGAGGACGGCAGCGACGCTCACGGTGACTTCAGAAATTCCGGCCGACGTGGGCGGCCATCACCGGGCGCCGGCGGTAGCCGATCCGCTCGTACACCGCGAGGGCCGCGGCGTTGTCGTCGTCCACCATCAGCGCCGCCCGCCCGTGCGCGGCAACCAGCTGAGCCGACACCCACCGGCACACCCGCTCGGCCAGCCCCCGGCCGCGGAACGACGCCCGCG